>JAHQWE010000075.1 GCA_019633985.1 Acidiferrobacterales bacterium
AGTTGGAGAATGATCCCGCACCGTTACCCGCCCTTGCGCAACGTTCTCGAGATCGTACACATCTTCTTTTTTCCCGAAATACACCTCGAAATGGTCGGGAGCCAGTTTCCAGATAGTGAGATCTGATTCGACCGCAAATCCGGGAAGGTTTGAATTACCTCGCAGTGAATAGCAGATTGCACCTGCGCGCATACCGTGCAAATGACGAGGTTGAAATTCCTGCAGTACTTCTATCGCACGTGATCCCGTTATCGCAACCCGTTTTACAAATGAAAAATCAAACAAGACACACGAACGCCTGCACTGTCGTGCTTCCTGGAGCGAATTAGAGTATTCCGGCCGGCCAAACTGCACCAGTCCACTAGCGCTTTTCTCCATATCTCTGGGTTAAGCGAACAGTCTAATCAGGATAAACATGCCTACCAGGAGCATTAGAATCGCGACTGCCTTCTTTAGCGGTGCAATCGGCAAGACATGTACGATTCTAGCGCCCGCAAAACTTCCTATCGCTAGTACGGCACCTAGAATCAGCCCGAGTTTGAAGTTAACGTCACCTGCCAAGAAATTCCCAAAGGTCGCGGTGAGAGAAATCGGAATTTGAATCACCTGGGCAAGACCAATGGCGGTTAATAAAGAAACACGTCGCCATATGAGTATGGGAATCAACATGAGCGGCCCTCCCGTGCCCGTTAATGCCGATCCCGCTCCAGTCACCACACCCGCGAGCAAAAGAAAACCACCTGGTACTTCTGACACTGTCTCAGACTCCTTCTTCCGCTCTACGAGCGCATTCAAACCAGAGAAAATCAACAATGCGGCAATCCCTGCTTCGAGCACAGACGCAGAAAAATATTGTAGAACCCATGCGCCCAAAAAAGCACCAGGTAGCGCGCCAAAGCAGACGACTTTAGCCATCCTCCAATTGATCGACCCATGTTTCCCAAACACCAGTGCCCCGATCAAACCGGTTGCAATGTATCCCACCATGCACGCTGGGATCGCGGTATGTAAAGGAATTTGCCCAAGAAACTTTAATGCGGGAACGAGTAGCACTCCTCCGATTCCCACCCCACCGATTAAAAGTCCAACGAACAATACAATGAGTATCAAAGGTAAGGTCATAATTGATTTTCTAGTTAAATCCCGACAGTTCGAATCCAGCGTTGACGGCACCGTGATTCAATAATTATCCGTTGATAACAATAATGAGTGACTGGTAGTGAGAGAGACTCACCTCGCGATGTTCAGGTGAACCGAAGTAGATAAATTTTATTCAGGCTTGGCAATCTTGCCACATCTGGCAAATATTATTGCAGGCAATGCAGACTTAAATAATGGTGTTAGACTGCGCTGGCGATAGGGCGAAATTCTTCATCGTTTCCATGATCAATACATAATATTAAAACACTCCAATGTACCTGCGCCAATTTCAATATCTCGTTGCACTCGAACAAGAGCAGCATTTTGGACGCGCTGCTGAAAAGTGTCATGTCTCCCAGCCTAGTTTATCGAGCTCTTTGAAAAACCTGGAAGATGAACTAGGCATCCCGATCATTCTGCGTCAGCAAAAGTTCCAGGGGTTCACAGAAGAAGGCAAGATGGTGGTCAATTGGGCCAAACGCCTGCTTGCCGACCGAGACGCAATGCTCGAAGAACTCGCCATTATGCGCGAAAATCTCAATGGTCGGCTGCGTATTGGCGCGATCCCGATGAGCTCTCCGCTTTTCCCCACTGTCAGTCAGCTTTTTCAAGAGCGATACCCCTCGGTGCAGTTGAGCATCCAATTTCTTGGGCTTGATCAGCTTACCCAGGGATTGAGCAACTTTGAGATCGATGTGGCATTTACAGATTTGGAAGATCCATCCCTGGAAAAGTTTGAAACCCTCCCTCTTTACGAAGAACCGCTATACCTGCTTCTCCCCGAAAACGACTGGCTCGGAGATGCTCCTACTGCCACCTGGGAGGAAGCTGCGGGCCTGCCTCTTTGCTTGCTGTCTGAGTCGATGCGTGAAAGAACAACCATGGACAAAGCGTTCGCCAGCGTGAGTGCAATGCCCACCCCCATTCTTGAATCCAATTCCATTTTCCAGCTTGCGTTTCATGCGATGGCAGGAGATTTGGCGACGATCGTACCAAAACGTTTCGCCCATCTACCTCACACACGACAAAAGCTGCTTACGACCCCAAGTGTGACTCAAACGATGGGATTGGTATGGGTGCAGGGGAACCCCGTATTACCAATGACAAAAGCCACTGTCGAGCTGATGAGAGAAGCGCTGGATTCTGGCCTGTTAAATGAATCCTACTTTAATATCGAATAGACTATTTCGAACCAACAACAGCGTGTTGAAAATGCAGATGGTGCGGATGCGCGACTCAAATTTGACGCAAATTTATTGAGGATAGCCGCGCTGATCTAAAAAAAGCACCCGCCGCTCTTGATCGATCGCGAATTTAAACTGGCCGAGAAAATCCATTCCCAACAGTCCGTCTAAATTCTCACCGAGTGAGTCGATTTCTGCAGCGTTCAGATCGTGCACTGCAAAATCACCAACACGAAGCGAACGCAATGTCACCAGTTTTGTATCCACCTTGCCATTCGCGGTTTGCAACGTTGCGCGAGAAGTACTGGCACCCTGTTGGATGTACCTTGCCAAAATATTTTTGTTGATCGAGGTGATAGACGCGCCCGTGTCTACCAATAATTTCAGGGAGGTCACTTCATTGATAACGGCCTCCACTAGAAACTGCGAACCTGTCCCCACCAATGGAACATCTACGTTCGATGGGGTACTCACAATCTGATTGATCTGATGATGGAGCGTCGTTGCTTTTTCACCATATTCTGCATCATAGAGAATGTAGCTGAGCAGATCGAGAGCACGTTGATGCTGACCAAGGCTACTAATCAAACTGGCTTGTTCATAGCGCCATCTAGGATTCTGTGCGTCAACATCAATCAGTAATTGGTAGAGTGAAATTAGTCCCTCTGGTTCGTTGTTGTCGCGAAACATGCGGGAAGTCATACGTATAAGAGACTCTACTTTTCCCACGAATAATGCCAGTCCATCAAAGTCGAATTGGTAGTCCTTTAGATTTTCTAACTCCGCAATCGCCGGCATAAACTGACGATCGCTTACCAGAATATCGACGAGTATGAGGCCTGCATCAAGGTCATCAGGGTATTCTGTTAACCAACGCTTGAGATGAGAAATGACTTCTGACTTTGGATTAGCACTTCGGGCGAAAGCGAGAAGGCTATTCCTGCAAGTGAGGTAGTAGTCGCCATCGTCCAAGCATTTTTCCTGGTCCGCTTTCCAAACAGATTCGGGCGCAATGGCAGGAACGCTCGTGGTGCTCTCACCCCTGGAAGGGTTAGTCATATCCTGGTGCGAGATATCAGTATGGTTCGCCACCTCATTTGACGAATGAAGGGTGGTTATCTGGCTATCATCCTGTATCCACACCCAGTGGAAGATCCAGCCCAGGACAATACCGATAAGTAAGGTCAATGCCGTTCTCAATTTAATACCGCATCATGTTGCCCGAATAATCTCTGCGAACTAGTGAGACACTGTAAAGACTACAACATCCGAATCAACAACGCGAATATCGAATCGCTTCATCGATTCAGTGATGAAAGTAAATCACGCCGGTGGGTTACGACCCAGACCTACCCACAAAATTACCATTGCTCGCAATCTGCTCCGCAAAAAATGCAAAGCAAGTTGTTTTAGGTTTTTCGTAGAGTTAATACCTTGGGCGGGCAATATAGGCATTGATTGCTCGATCAAGCTCTTGAGGATCTTTACAGCCGGTGATGGATGACCATTTAACAAAGAAACGTTTCTGGTCGGTTTGCAGAATCTTCCGCATCGGGGTCTGGCTATCGACACGGGTTTTATTAGAAGCTCCCAAGTGATGAAGAACAACAGATTTGGGCTCATACCAAACACTAAATCCCGCCATCCTTATGCGGAAACAATAGTCCGAATCAGAGCAGATCATCAGAAACTGCTCATCCAGAAGTCCGATTAGCGGCACCACCCTGGTATCGAAAATCACAGACGAAAACGGACCCCAGTTTTCACGCGTTGCGTTGACAAGATCCCCTTTGGATACCCGACCCATTTTGCACCGACCGGACGGAAATGAGCGTCCAGAACCGCCCCAAAAAATCTGGTCTGGATCATCCATCCTCAAGTTTTTTCCACCAACCAAACCGCAGTCTGGAGACAGGTGAAACCGAGTAAGCGAGCTTTCCAGGTAGTCTGCATCCGGTACGGTATCATTGTTCAGTATCCAGATATAGTGGGCGCCTTTTTCAATCGCCTTCTGGATACCCACATTGACCCCGCGAGTAAACATCCTGTTCTGTTCGTTGTTATTGACGATAACCGTATTTTCTTCACCTATGCCGGGGTTCTGGTAAAGACCTTTTAGACATTGATCGAGCATATCATCGCTGCCATAGTGCGGGATCACGACAAAGGTGTTCTTGGTTTCAGGATGCAACGATTTTGGGTATTTAAGAGTGACTTCCATTGTGCAAGAGCAGCCAGCTAAATTCAATCCCGCCCCTCTTACGGCAATCTGTAACAGCCCTAGCTATTTGTTAGACTTCAAACTAAAGCAGGTCAATCTGAGAAAAAGTCGATGAATGAAGAAAACAACCAGGCAATCGTGGAAAAAATAGAGAGAGTTGCCAACAAGATTGTTAACTTAAATGGCATCACTCGGTTTAACTATCTGGTAGCACTCGAAGCAACCTATCGTGAATACCTGGATAACCAACGTAACCAGGAAGACAAGCGGCTTTTGCGACATGGATTCAAGGCATGGTCGCAAAATGACGAGGACGGCATCCTTGAGGAAATATTCCGCCGCGTTGGCACCGAGTCAAAAACCTTTATTGAATTTGGGGTAGAGGACGGTCTCGAATGCAATACGCTATACCTAACTCTCTCCGGCTGGAAAGGGCTTTGGATGGACGGATCACCGCGTCATTTGAAGTCTATCAATAGCACTTTCCGACACATGATTGAGGCGGGTCAACTCGCTGCGGTCCAAGCTATGATCAATGCGGAAAATATTAACGAGCTGATCTCAACTCATACCAATGGCGAAATTGATCTTCTGAGCATCGATATTGACCGTAATGACTATTGGGTTTGGAAAGCAATCTCAGGAATCTCTCCGAGAGTTGTCGTCGTTGAGTACAATGCCACTATTCGCCCCCCGATTTCGGTCACCGTCAAATATGATGCTAGCGCTAGATGGAATGGCAGTAACTATTTTGGTGCCAGCCTGAGCGCATTCGAAAAACTTGGAAAGGAAAAAGGATACTCCCTCGTGGGCTGCTCTTATTCCGGTTCAAACGCATTCTTTGTGCGCGACGATCTAATTGCAGATCGCTTCTGCGCACCCTTCACTGCAGAAAACCATTACGAACCACCCCGATATCATGTTTGGCTCCCAGGAGGACACAAACGTGGGTTCGGTGAGTTTGAGCCTGTGTAAATCTGTCATTTCTACTTCCGATGCATGTTTATTTACTAACCACCTGCTTCCGCTCATGCGCTTCTATCCGTGTCCTTGAATACCTGATCAATTGGAACCACCAGTTTTTACACAAAGATCGATTAGCGCCGGTGTTGAGCTCCATTTCTTTTCGAATACAGATTTTGACTCGTGGAATCCGAAGGGCGGATGCGTTGCGGTGACTTGAGAGTTATGAAAACACGGCGCATAACCGACATAGTTTTTCCCATTTCTTGCGCTGTTTTGCAAACAGATATCGGCACCGAAAAAATGGAATCCCAGCTGTGGGTCAAATCGTAAGCCACAGTCTCGAGGCATCGCAATCAACAGATCGTCCAGGGTTTCGACAGGTGACGGCCTTGCTGCTGACATCGAACTCAGAGTCGTGTCCCGGTCAATTACTGCGCCGTTTAGTATCGCGCGCCCACTTGAGGCGCGCAAAGCACCCAGGCAGCCCATTGTCCAGGGCATGCCAAGCTGACTCACCTGGTTCACCTGATCCTGAAACATCATGTCCCAGTTGTGAGGCAAATAAACATCATCGCGAAGAAAAACCACGACGGCATTTTCAGCCTCCTGCAGCCCCTGGTTGTATCCCTCAGCGGCAGATTTCGCCTTATCTTTGATAATGATTTGATGCGGATGCCCAGGCTGAAAAATTGGTGATGCCCGTACGTTAGTATTCAATACATCTCTGTCATTCGTGCAAATCACAAAGGTAAGTGGATTGAACGACTTTTGCTCAAGCTCTGCATCAAACCTGGTCAGCATAGGTGAGGCTTCGAACAAAAACTGAAACGTTCTCAAATTTTCCTCATTCAGCTCGCTGTATTCAAGTTGCTTGATACAGTTAGCCAACATGGCTGAGACCGCGTTGCTTTCGTTGACAAGCCGACCCCTTTTCTTCGGCATCATACCAGCATCCAAAAATAGCTTCATGATGCTCGCCATGGTCATAAACCGGATATGAGTTCGATCCAGAAGACCAACATCCCGATACTGAAAATCTCCACGAAGCAGCATCTGCAGAATCGAATAATGTTGCATATTGGGAACGCAGGTATAGATCTTTCCATTGTCAGAAAGCATTTCTCGCGCTGTCCTAAGCGCTTTTTCAGGATAGTACAAATGCTCCAAAACATCCCCGAATACGATGGCGTCAAAGCAATTCGATAGCTTTCCCTTGATATTATCTTTTTCTATATTGAGGATATGTACCTCATCCAAGCGATTTTTGGCTTCTGCAGCGCTTTCGGTATTCATCTCCAGGCCAACTACATATGCATCCGGATTCCGGATCTTTATCGCCTCTCCGAGCAATCCTGTATCACATCCGATGTCCAGAACCAGTTGCGCATTCTCGGGGATTCTTTTTAACAGTGGCTCGTTAATGGAATTGTAGTTTAGGGACATGAACAGGTTTGCAAATAGTCTTACGCTTCAAGCGCAGTTATATCACAACACTTCAGTTGCGAATTCTGACTGAGTCTGAGCCTAAAAGGCGGCAATCACCGCATAACATTGGTATTCACGTCAGCCAGCCAAGGATAATTAAACAATCTTTCCAGGGTTCAAAATATTTGCAGGATCCAATGTTTGCTTGAACAATCGCATCATTTCCACCTCCTGAGAATTTCTAGAAAGAGCCATATAGTTTTTCTTCTCCAGACCGATTCCATGCTCTGCCGAGATCGAACCGTGCAATTTCCCTAACGGTTGGTAAATGATTTCGTTGCAAATACGATAGTCCTCTGTATGGGCATGCCGGTTTTTCTTGATCCTGGTTGAACCAAGGTTTGACGGTTTCGGCGCTACTATGAGATGCAAATTTCCATCAGCAAGATGTCCGTATACATAAAATGCTACTTCAGGCCAGCGATCTATCAGTGCTTTCCGCACTCCGTCCAAATACCCGGGCATTGCATTAATTGGCAAACTGACATCATAGATATACTTTGGATCATGACTGAGAACAATGTCGACATTTTCTCTGATTCTCCAGATGCTAGCCCTACCTCTCTCCGACTGCGGTACCACTGCATCCTCAACCACCCGCTCTTCAAGCGCGCTTCCAAGCACTGATTCAAACAGTTCTCTGTCGGACTCTTCATTGCCTCCTTGGGATTCCAAAATAGCGTAGAACGGATAGTGTGGAGGTAGAGGAGGACGTATCGTACCTTCAATATTCGTATTTGTCCCTAGACAGTAGAATTCGTTCCACATCACTTCATAAGCATTAAGTTGGCCGTTTAGCCCATGGGACATGATCTCCAGCGTTCGAGTCACCTGATCAAAGTGCTGAAAGGCCAGTATCGCCGTATTGATACAAGGCGTACTTGGTCGCAAACGTAGCACCGCTTTGGTTACTACTCCCAACGTCCCTTCACTGCCGATAAAAAGCTGCTTTAAGTCATAGCCCGCATTATTTTTTAATATCTCGTTCATCGAGCTCATCACAGTGCCATTTGCGAGCACTACCTCCAGGCCCAAAATCTGTTCTCGTGTCATTCCGTAACGAAGAACTGAAAGGCCGCCAGCATTGGTTGCGATATTTCCGCCAATAGTGCAAGACCCTCTTGCCCCAAGGTCGACCCCATATTGCAAGCCGGCTTTCTCTGCAGCATTTTGAATCGCCGCCAAGATGCAACCTGCTTCCACAGAGACCGTTTGACCGATCTTGTCTATGGATTCAATTCGATTCATCCTGACCATCGACAGAATAATATCCTGCGGCGTACTATGATCTCCGTCTGCCAATCCTGTGACACCTCCGTGGGTGACCACTGATTGTCCTGCTGCATAGCAGGCCTTCAATATCGCACTTACCTCTTCAGTGTTTTCCGGTTTAACAATCGCCATGCCCTGTAATGGGGATGGATCCCAATGACTCTTTGGGTTTCGAGTAACTTCTTCCCCAGTGAGTACATTGGGAGAACCAACAATTGTCGCAAGTGAGGAAATTAATTGGGACATGACCTGATAGTGCTTAGACTATTACTATTCGGAGGCGCCAGTATATTGGGATCGCTACGAGACTGGAACCGGATGCTGTCGCTAAGCAGCACATACACTCCTAAAATGTCTCATATTTCCGACATTCGCGCGGCGATCCGAATCGAACTTTACCTATACGAACCGCTCCATCAACAAAAAGATGAATTCACGAAAATTTGTCAAACTGTGAACCGGATCACAGTTATTACATACCGTGGTAGGTAAACTTACATCATCTAGCGTGTTTCAAGCAGGATTCTCCAGAAAGGAATCTGGTAAACAAGGACGTTCAAATTTCGCAGGGAGCGAACGGCTGACAATATTTCGATTTGCGGAATCTTACTAACCATCTTCTCAGTAGTCAGACGGGAGGTTCTGTTCTTCAGCGCGGAGCGAAAATGTAACCCAAATACGGTCTCCATCCGAGCCCTTCTGCGTCGATTCGTTCTTCTCGAACCGATAAGGTAACCAGCATGGGAAGAATAATAGCTGCCCTTCAGTCGCATCATAGATATGATGCGAGGCAGATATTTTTGCAAGTTGCTCAACCATGTCTGCGCATGGATGAGAAAAGCGTATACCTCCGCTTTTCTCCGGAGCTTGGATACAATAAACACCGCGCCACCCTGATTCGATACAGTCGATGGGTAGGTCGTAACCAAACCGGTCACTGATACTTGCCATCATTTCCGTACACCGATGCATTGCAACCCCATTCCCGCTCTCGGCGTTTGGCAACATATTGGCCAATGGCTGAATCTGTTCGAGTAGCAAGCGAAACTCAGGAAGTTCGTGCAAATATTTCGCGCTTTGCCAGCTGCCTTTGTAAATCCTGGTGGAACTTCCGCCACCACTTCTTTGCCGGTCCCTCCAACTATACAACCGTGACTTCAAATAGATATTGAGCATGATATGTTCTTCCAGCAACGTCTGGTAGACCGGTACCGGAAATAGCAAATCTTTGTTAAGAAGCATTAATGACGCCAGCCCCACACAGTCATCAATGTCACTTGCTTCTTCTCGCGCTCACCGTAACTCGCCATCAAAGGGCATTCAAATAAGCCAGGGAATAGCATTTTCAATGCGTAGCAAGGCAATTTTAGTCTCCACTCCTCCTTCACCGGAAAACCCGCCAATATCGCTGCTACCTAAAACTCGGTGGCAGGGTACGATGATCGCGATGGGATTACCGCCACATGCGTTACCCACCGGCTGCGCGGCGGAATGCATGGAATCGGCCAACTCCCCATAAGTTACAGTATTTCCATAGGGGATGGATCGCATCGCTTCACAGGCACGCTGCTGGAAGGCACTGCATTGATAAGAAAGTGGGAGATCGAACTGCTGCAATTCGCCAGCGAAATAGGCGAGCAATTGCTTTTCCGCTTCCAATAGTAATAGCGTCTCATCCAAAGCAATTTCATTTGTCCAGGTCAGACGTGAAACTGCTTCGTCCCGTTCTGAAATCACTATTCTGCCTACTGGCGTTTCTACTGTTCGATGAAATGGCATTTTAATCTTGCAGAATTCTTGTCCTAAAACCGAAGTTTATCTAACCTTTTCGGCAATAATTCGATCGCATCTAAATCCGCGTTCGCAAAAGCCATACGCAAATACTGATCCTGAGTTTCGCCAAAAAACTGCCCTGGAAGTGGCAACACTCCTAACTCGCTTGCAAGCTTTCTAACGAATGTTATCGAATCGACATCGAGAAATGGCCTTTCCACATAAGCGAAATACGCACCCAGAGATCTTATGGCCCAGCCCTGAGTTTGATTGATCACCTCGGTAAATGCCTTTGCTCTTTGCGCAATCATGATATTGTTTGCCATTACCCAATCGCCGAGCCTCGGAATCTGATCCGCCAAAGCAATCTGCACGGGACGAGGTGCGCAAATTTGCATGTTATCCATCACCTTGGTAACCCCACCGATGACATTGTCCCCTGCAATGACAGCCCCTAACCGGTGGCCGGGAATACAATACGTTTTTGAAAAGCTATATAACTGAATTAGATAGTCAGACCAATTGACTTGCTGAAACAAGCGATGTGGACAGGGAGAACCACGGTCGCCAAATTCGCGATAAGTTTCGTCCAGAATAAGCCAGACACCCTTTTCCGCACAGTGCCTAGCAATACTCTCAAGAAGCTCAGTCGGATAAATCGCTCCCGTTGGATTGTTGGGGGAAACCAACGCGACAACCGATACCGACGAATCAATTGCCGCCTTAATGGCAGAAAGATCAGGTAAGAAACCTGCAGACGGATCTGCCTCAACGTAGCGAATGCGCATACCCAGTATTTCCGCCGTGGCCTTATGATTGAAATAACAGGGATTCGGCATCAACATTGTGCTCCCGGGCTGCGCAACCGCGAGCAGCGTCGCAAAAAAAGCTTGGTTACACCCGGATGTAATATGTGTTTGTGAGGCGTTGATCTCTGCCCCATACAGTTGGCTAGCGTACACACTATAAGCGTGACGCAGTCGTGGCTCACCTTCGATATCACCGTATCCACAGTTCTCCGGGTTTGCGGAAGCATTGGCCAGTTCTTTCAACAGATTGTCGTGAGGCGGATAATTTGGCACCGCTTGAGACAAGTCAATTAGCGGGCCATGCTCTCCTTTATAGAGTTCCGCCCAGCTTCCGGCCAATGGAATTGCGGGTGTGTCTAGCGCATCTACGTTTGGATTAAGCATCGGATTCCAGAAATATATGTACAACGTTAAGGCACATCAGCAATTTCGCCCGATATGCAAATACCGGATAGGTCACATAAGCACTGGAGACTAGGATCCAGCTGTTTGAACGGCTTGAAAGCCTGGCTAAAGAAGTTTCACAAGACCTGGATTCGAGAGTAAGCATTCTAAAAACGATGGAAGAGGATATTTAAACCTGAAGCATGGATCGTCCCGATCCTGTCAGCTTTCTCACACTAAAACAGACTGACTTAGCCTTGTTCTTCACCTAGTCGAGCATCTGATAGTACATTTGGTTTTGCCTAATACTACCCTGAATCATCGGATAGGAGCGAGGGTTAGTAAAGGTTGGATCGAGATGAGTTGAGGATGTTTGCAGGCCAACATACAGAGATTATTTGAGCGCCTGAAAAATAAAAAAGCGGGGATTCCTCCCCGCTCTCATACTCGCGCTCTAGCGATTCCCTGAACTCAAATTATCGCAAAATTTTCAGGTATCTCGCTATTCGAAGCATCCAAGGTAATTTCAAATGATTAGCTGCCAATGACACCACCATCCTTTCGTGTTATCACGAGTGTGGCATCTCTGGGAACGGTGACACCATCTGTTGGAGCCGGGAAGTTTGTTAAACTAGGGTCTCCATTGCCTGGATGCTGAATATTGACGAACATCGTCCGTTGATCGGGTGTCACCGCGATTCCTGTAATCTCGTCAGACGTCACACCCGTTAACAATCGACGGATTTCTTTTGTCTTAGTGTCTGCCACTAGCATTTGGTTGTTCAATCCGTCTTTCTGACCACCATCGGTTTGGATAAATAAACGACCATCGGGATCCGCCCATAGTCCGTCCGGGTCGCTGTAACTATCTTCCGTTCCGTGTGTTTCTTCAGCGATCAAAAAGATCTCCCAATCGAAGGTCAGTCCCGTATGTTTGTCCGCGTCCCGCCACTTGATAATGTGTCCGTCGTTATTGGGTACCAACGGGTTTGCCGCATTCGGCTCAGTTCTTCGACTATTGTTAGTGAGCGTGCAGTAAACATCACTGTTTGGTGCAACGGTAATCCACTCGGGACGATCCATTGGCGTCGCACCCAATAGGTCTGCGGCAACTCTGGCATACACTAGCACTTCCTCCTGGCTGGAAAAACGTTCCGCCAAGAGCGGATTGTCAATCGTCAGTTCTAACCAATCACCCGTGTTATCTTCATTAAAACGCGCCACATAAAGCTTACCCTCATCGAGTGGGCTGATCCCCTTACGACGCATCACTTTCCAGTCATCCGCTGAGACAAACTTATAAATATAATCAAATCGCTGGTCGTCTCCCATGTAAGCGACTGCGCGCCGACCTTTACCACTTACCAATGCAACTCCCTCATGCTTGAAACGCCCGAGAGCGGTGCGTTTTACTGGTTTTTGTGTCGCATCATTGGGATCAATCTCAACCACCCATCCAAAACGGTTTTCTTCATTCTGGTAGTCCACATCCGATAAATCGAATCGTCGATCAAACAAATGCCAGCCATAAGAGAAGCCTGAATCTGAAAATCCGTATCGCTCTTGCTCCGGGGTCGCGACCCAAGTGTTTTCCCGGTTACTTGCGCCAAAGTAGCCATTAAAATTTTCTTCACAGGTTAAATACGTGCCCCATGGGGTATATCCGTTTGCGCAGTTGTTCACTGTACCCAGAGGAATATTGCCGTTTGGGGTTTGCAATAAGGGAGAGTTCTTCACCGGACCACTAAACACCACTGGTGTGTTGACGTGAATACGTCGTGCATTCTTGCTGCGGACAGTGGTCCATTTACCCCTCCGATTCACGACCTCTACCACCGATACGCCATGAGCGTGTTGACTGGTTCTCACATCTGCGATGCTTTCAGGGTCAGACTTACCCAGAACATGGGAGTTTCTACCAAATTCGTGATTCACTACTAACATTCCACGTTTGCTGGCAAATCTCTTCAGAGCAGGGTGGGCATTGCTTCTCACTCTGTACTTGGGGAAAAACCACATACCGTCATGACCAATACCAATTTG
This sequence comes from Acidiferrobacterales bacterium, assembly GCA_019633985.1. GTDB lineage: Bacteria > Pseudomonadota > Gammaproteobacteria > Arenicellales > Poriferihabitantaceae > VYFG01. Next base: position 13,278 of record JAHQWE010000075.1, read on the forward strand.
CTCAGCCTGGTCTTCAGCGGTTGGCGGATATTGATAGGCAGGCCCTCCTGGCTCAATAGGCTCTCCCCAGGGAATCAACACATCATACTGATACTCCTTGGCAACGGTGGGTGTTGGTCCGTTTCCGTCTGCCACTGGAACAGCCGTAAAATCAATCAGTGCGCCTCGCGGTTTCGGGAATCGCTTAGCATAGTAATGACCGTAGCTATCTGTTGCTTCCGCTGATTTTGGCAAAAACCCTGTGGCAGCGAGGGCGATCCCTCCTTGCATCACAGTTCGGCGAGAAACATTCGCTCTTAAGACCTCATCAAATCGACGATTTGCACTCTTGTTATCGATCTGGTTGTCATGGTCATTGGCGAAGTCGGCGTGAACTGGTTCGCTTTTAACTTTTTCTTGCATTTTTTGGATTTCCTGAGGTGGTTGCGTACAGTTCAGGAATCCTATGGGGGCTATGTGAGACACAAATGACAGTGTTTTTACAACAATATGAGATCCACAACAGGTTAATATCTATACACATAGCAACCTAGCGGGATCAGGACAGTTTTTATTAGTCTGACCGCGCGTCAAATTATTAGGGCTAGCCACGCCTGAGTATCACAAGCTTATCTGCTTCTTGTTATATCTGAACATCCATCACGACGCATGGTTTTCACCAGAATCTGCCAACGGCAAGATCTTCCTGATGTTGGTAAGTTGGGGGAAGATTCCGTTGCTGTTTACTCGAGAGAATAAATCGGCGTACCAAATCTGACACAACATTGGCGTCTTGCTTCGTTTGGTTTTACCTGGGACTCAGTCGTCATCCTCATCTTCTCCGGAAGATCCGCTACTTCCTGATGAACCTCCACCAGATCCGCTGCTCCCCGAGCTACCGCTACCTGATCCACTACTTCCTGAGGACCCACTACTTCCCGAAGATCCACTTTCACCAGTGGAACCCGAACTCCCTGATGACCCGCTGGAGCCTGAAGAACCCGAACTTCCTGATGACCCGCTAGAGCCTGAGGAACCCGAGCTTCCAGAACTTCCGTTCGATACCGCTGGGGGAGCTGACACAGTGACATTCGCGGGGGTCGCCATACTTCCAGTAATCGCGATATCTTCCAGCGTAAGCACCGCTGTATCCGGCACTGAGACTGGTAATGTCGACTGGCTCCCACCACTTTCGAAGGTCAACACTCGATCTCCTTTGGTGACGTCCGCGATGGAAAATCGACCGGCAGAATCCGTGGTTGTGCTCTTACCTTCTATCCTTACATTCAACCCGGCGATTCCACCTGGCAGATTACTGGATCGTACGTTGCCATTAATCAACGCCTTACCCGTCGCAACAATGCCGCCACCTGATGAAGAAGTTGAACTCCCTCCCCCACCACAACCTGTCAATATAGCCATGGCTGCACCACCTAGTGAGACTGCTCTAGTGATTATCCAGCGTCTATTGCGTTTGAGAGTCATCGACTTTGTTTCCATTGTGGGCTTCTACTCGTTGCGAACAAAAAGTGTAGGGGTTATCGGTTCCTAATTCCTGTTAATCCCGTCAGAGACTACAAAAATAACACTACCGGCCGTTAGTCGTCATCTTCCTCATCATCGTCTTCATCTTTCTTGTCCTCATCGTCCTCGTCGTCATCGTCATCTTTCTTGTCCTCATCGTCTTCTCCTGAAGATCCCGAAGAACCTGACGAACCTGAAGTTCCTGACGAACCTGAAGTTCCCGATGAGCCTGAAGTTCCCGATGAGCCTGAAGTTCCCGATGAACCGGAAGTTCCCGATGAACCGGAAGTACCTGATGAGCCGGACGTCCCAGCACTGCCATTAGTATCCGCAAACCCAACAGAAGCACTCCCCTGGCCGAAATCGGTTCCCGCGCCACCACCGCTTGAGGTCTCTCCGCTGCCGCCGCAACCAGTCATAGTGGCAATTCCTAGCATGCTCAATATTTTTAAAAGCCTTCGTCTGTTTCCTAGATATTCATTCATCACTGACCTCTTTTTCAATTTGTTAAACCAGCTTCGTGCTGGCGGTTTCTAAGCACAGGCCAATTATAATAAGTGGAACTTTGTTCCACGTCAATATATAATTCGCATTATCTCATGAATGCGGTAAAACAGAAGGCGAGGACTGACTCTTATTGGGAATGGCAAAGAATCAAAGTGAACAAGATCATCTGATCCAGGCGATTACACGCCTGATGCGGCCGCTTGTCCGTTTTCTACTGTCACGAGGTTTCACTTACACCCGATTCATTCAAATCCTACGCCCCTTGTACGTGGAAATCGCTGAATTAGATCATCCGTCTGAGGACAGAAAGAAACTGACCGATAGCAGAATCAGTTTGCTTACCGGTATTGCCCGGCGTTATGTAAAGGATTTGCGGAAGGGAGAGACACCTGCGAAAGTGGAAATGCTGAAGTCGCCACCCAACACACGTTTAATCGCAGAGTGGTTGACCAATCAGCGTTATTTAACTGGACAAGGGAAGCCAATTATCCTCCCTAGATTTACATCATCTGATGCAATGCCTAGCTTTGAAGAACTGGCGCTCTCGGTCACCAGCGACATCAAACCACGCACCTTGCTCGATGACCTAGTTGAAAGAGATCTTGTTCATATCGAGGGCAACCAAATCACCCTAAAGACAATCGCCTATAAGCCTGACAAAAGCTTGAATGAACTCATTGATTACTTTGGTTTACACATGCATGACCATATGGCGGCAGCGACCAATAATCTTCACTCCGACAAACTACCTATGTTTGAACGCAGCGCGTTTATGGACGACCTTAGCGAGGAATCAATAGCAGAACTTAAACAATTCAGTGATCAGGAAGCGATGAAAGCGCTGAAATCGGTATATGCCTATGCTGCCGAGCTGTATGAAAAAGATAAAAGTAATCCGAAGTCTACCCAACGCTTTCGAATGGGGGTATACACTTACCATGAAGACGAAGCAGAGGATTGAATGTGAAATTGTTCAATCGGATATTTGGAAAGCCCAAAATTAGTCTCCATTTTAATCACGGGCCCTTTCTCGAAATCGAATCTGGTTCCGGTCACTATGACGTTCTGATGTATGACGGAGACGAGTTAGTTCATACCTCGAAAATTCCTGAAAAACACTGGACAAAAGCCAATCGCAAATACTTCTGTAACTGGAAAATCGAAGTAAGAAACTCGTTTGGAAAAAAAGTGCTCTCCCACAGAATGGACCTGCGTAATCAGATCATCCGAATCAATCTTGATTCTAAGAGTCTGGGAGATACTTTAGCATGGGTACCACAAGTTCACGCGTTCTCAAAAAAACACAAAAACTGTCGCGTCTATGTATCTCAATTTTGGCCTGATTTATTTGACCAGAAAAAGTATCCTGAACTCCAGTTTATTCAACCAGAGACTGTCGTTGAGAATTGTTACGCCACCTACAATCTTGGATACTATTTTGAGAACACCTCCTGGCATCATCCCCTAGATCCACGAAAACAACCTCTTGGAAAAGTAGCCGCTGATATCCTCGGCATTCCATATGTGGAAAGCCGACCGTATCTGCAAATTCCGACTTATCACGCAGATCTGCACAAGAAAACTGTTTGCATCGCGACCGCCTCGACCGCGGAGTGTAAATTATGGAACCACCATAATGGCTGGCAAAAAATAATCGACTATCTAGTAAAACTGAACTATGAAGTTCTCGTAGTGCAAAAAGAGCCAACTTTGCTCAAAAACGTCACTGATGAAACTGGAGACAAACCGATTGGGAAAAGGATCGAACGAATTTTACAGTGCGATTTTTTTATTGGCCTTGGATCGGGATTATCCTGGTTAGCGTGGGCGTTAGAAAAACCGGTAATATTGATTTCTGGATTTAGTGAACCCTGGGCAGAGTTTGAATCTCTTTGTGAGAGAGTGATAAACCAAGATGTTTGTCATGGTTGCTGGAATGACCCGACTGTCGTATTTGATCGAAATGACTGGTACTGGTGTCCCCGACACAAGAATACCGATCGCGCATTCGAATGCAGCACTTCGATTACAGAAGATATGGTGCGGGTTTCGATCCAGAAGCTCGAAAAACAATTCAAATCCCAACCAATTCAGTGAAATCATATCACCGTTTCTCAGAGGCTATTTTTCATGGTATCCCAAAATAAAAATAAGTCTCGTAGAGCCTTGGTAGCGCACCTCTCAAAAATTCGCGAACTGGGCTATAAAGAAGCACAGGGCTTACCGCAGGGTTTTTACCTTGATCCCTGGTGGACGCGTCAGGAAAAAACTCATCTTTTTGAAAAACAATGGGTCTGTGTCGGTCGACGGCAAGAAGTTCAAAATCAGGGAGACTTCTTCACCTGTAGTGTGTCTGATGAAGCAATTGTCGTTATTCACAGCAACGACGGGGAAATCAGAGCACTTTCCAATGTTTGTCGCCATCGCGGGACAGTAATTATGGAAGGCGCAGGTAACACGCACCAATTATTATGTCCCTATCACCATTGGAGATACGACACGTTCGGACGGTTAATTAACGCGCCAGCAATACAGCCTTCGGAAAATTTCAACCCGGAAAAATGTCACCTCCCGATGTTCCATCTTGAAGTCTGGCAGGGATTTATATTCATCTGCATCGCGGATCAACCTGCCCCTTTGGCCCCGCAGCTAGAAGCGATGGAAAGACAAATTGCGCCCTATCATCTGGAAGATATGCATTTACACTTTCAGACCACCGAAACCTGGAGGGTCAACTGGAAAATTCTGCTAGAGAATTTTATGGAGGGATATCACCTTTCACCACTACACAGAAAAACGTTGCACAAGGTAAATCCTTCCCGTCTGTGCAAACACCTGTTTCCTGGTGACCTACATTTCGGTTATCAAGTCGGGTTCACTTCTCGAATTCCCGATAATGCAGTGGGACACCGTGATCTCACCCCTGAACAACTAAATACCTGCGTCATGTTTGCAATTCCACCCGGTCTTACAGTCGGTGTAGGAAGCGACTACTCCTCTTTTCTTTGCATCCAACCGAACTCCAGCGAGTCCGTGACCATTAAAATGGGACTCATTTTTCACGGCACAGACTGGGGACAGACGGAAATCGATCACGCAGTCTCCTTGTTTCAAGAGACGATGAAGGAGGATAAATCTGTTTTATTGCGTGTTCAAAAAGGAATGCGGTCTACGCGCTATCAACCTGGCCCGCTAGCCCCGGCCAATCTTGAGGGGACCATCTGGGATTTTTACCAATACCTTGCGCGCTATACGGAACCAGACGAAGGGCGCCTATTTACTGATTAGTCGGGTTCGCAGTTCAGCAATATGTTTGGGACCAATTCCGCAGCAACCTCCTACAATAGATACCCCCTCTTGAATCCAATCTATCGAGGCATTCGCAAATTCCCTCGGAGAACACACGCTATCGAAATTCATCCTAAGGTTCGAAAACGAGCCTGAATTCGGGTAGGCCGCTACGGGAGCATTGAACTGCTGACGTAAAATGCCTAATGCTGCATGAGTGACGTCGATATCGCTATGCATGATTGCAGGAATTATTTTGTGATGCCGACAGCAGCCAAGCAGCTCATTGAGGACTTCTCCCAGCGATCGTGAAACTCCGTCCAAACTCCGGGTCACTACTTGGTCTTTATTTCCTTCCCTATCCCACTCACAGGTCAGACCCAGTATTAGGGGCAACCCGAAGGGTTCTACCGCCTCCAACATAGTCAATGACAGATCAACATCAAACAGCATCTCGAGGGCAAACAAATCGACCCCTGCATCGACTAGCACCCCCGCCTGTTCTTGATAGTTTTTCAGCAACTCCCGACTCTTCGGCAATTTACTTCGATCTGAATTGGCCGAAAATGTAGAGATAGAGCCAGCCGCCCATAACCCGTTGCGGTCCAACCCAGTTGCCGACACCGCACGGTCAAACAGATTCACCGATTGTCGATTCATCCATTCGAGTCTTTCCGCTAATCCAACCGGTTTCAATACATGCCTGGCCAGCGCAAAACTGTTCACAATATGAATAACGGAGCCAGCTCGCAGGTAGTCCTCGTGTATCGATTGGACAATGACGCCATGCTGTTGCAGCGCCATCGCACTCCATCCTTGTTCTTCGATGGGTAGACCTCGACGCTCCAGTTCCGTACCTAGCGCACCATCCATTAAATTAGGTGGGTCACCAGTGAGCATTTGCATTAAATTTTTTGGCATAAAATGTCGTGAAGAAGTTCCTCAACGCTGTCGAGATAGTCTAAATAGATTAGATGCTTGTTACAGCGTGATCATATATCCTGTCACATCTATTTCCACTTACCAAGATCTATCATTGAGTACCACGATTTTAATCGTCGACGATCACGCCCTTTTTCGTACCGGGCTGCAGCTCATTCTGTCGCAAAGCCAAAATAACTATGTTGCGTTGGAAGCTTCGTCCATCATGGAGGCAGTGGCATTTTCCGAATCTGAGGTTGACGCTATATTTCTCGACATCCAAATGCCGGGGTTAAATGGCCTTGACGGGTTGAAGGTGATTCAACATCGTTTTCCCGAAGTACCCGTGGTTATCATATCGGCCAGCGATTCGACCAATGACCAACAGATCGCGTATGAGCGAGGCGCTCGCGGTTTCTTGCACAAATCATCGTCAGCAGAAGATATTTTTTCCTGTTTGGAAACCGTACTGGCAGGACAATCCGCCAATTTGATCACTGATTTTCCGGATAAAGTGGCTGGCCCAACCTCCTCGGCAATCGGTGAGGAGCTTACTCCCCGTCAGCTTGAAGTACTCAATATGCTTTGCCAGGGAAAGTCGAACAAACTCATCGCGCGCAATCTTGGAATGGCAGAAAACACGGTGAGAGTGCATGTATCTGCAATCCTGTCTATACTGAATGCCAGTAGCCGAACCGAAGCGTCACTAATCGCACAACAACGTAAAATCATTTCGTTACCTCTATGAGGCTGCTTCCGCGATTTCGCGAAGACCGCGTACTTCGAGAACAGGTTGCGCTGGTCTATCGTAACTACTTGCCTGGTATCGTCGGTTTCTATTTGACAACGGTGATGGCTGCGGTGGTGCTGGACATCGTCTCTGATCCGAAAAATATTTATCTTTGGCTCACAGTCAGCACCATTATTTGCGCTTTTGCATTGTTTGATTACATATCAAACAGGCATGTTGAATTTATCCCAAGGGTACAGGCTATCAAGCAAGTTATCGCATTGCTGGGGATGGGAATTATCTGGGGGCTGTACCCTTTGCTGTATTCCGATGGTGAAAGTACTGTAATAATGACTACGGTCACGTCACTGTCCGCCGGCCTGGCAGCGGCGGCGCTGGCAATGCAATCCCCTTGCCTTCCGGTATTTCTTGCGTTTGCTCTACCCAATCTCACAGGCCTCACGGTAGCGTTGTTTTTACTCGGTGGGGTAGTCTTTAACGCGCTAGGTATTGCGTCCCTGATGTTTGTGACCGTGTTAATCTGGTTTGCGATGAACATGGAGAGAACGGTCAAGGAATCCATCGAATTACGATTTAGAAACATCGATCTGATAGATCAACTACAAGAGGCGATCACGGAAACTCAGGAAGCAAACAAGGCCAAATCCGTGTTTCTAGCTTCAGCAAGTCATGATCTGCGACAACCTCTCCATGCGCTCGGCCTGTTTGTAGAGGGGCTTCGTAGCACGCCATTGACGGAATCTCAGGACAATTTTGTTTCGCATATTTCTGCCGCCTCCTGCGCCGCTGGAGAGATGCTCAATATGTTACTAGACTTTTCCAAATTGGATGCTGGAGTCGTCGATTTTCATCCGAAGCCGTTTCAGCTCCAACCGTTGCTGAATAAACTGGAAAATGAGCTCGCGGCTAGTGCAGAAAATAAAGGACTGATATATCGCACCCGCGAAACACCCCTTGTGACCGATGCGGATCCGGCACTCGTTGAGCTCATCATGCGCAATCTGATCAGCAATGCGATTCGCTATACAGAGCAGGGAGGTGTTTTGGTCGCATGCCGGAAACGCAGTAAGAATACGATCTCAGTGGAGGTTTGGGACACCGGCATTGGAATTCCGCAGTCAGAAGTATCCAATATCTTTAAGGAGTTTCATCAACTGGGAAATCCGGAGAGAGACAGACGAAAAGGGTTTGGCCTGGGACTGGCCATTGCCAGTGGCCTTGCGGCAACCTCTGGTTCGGAAATCACGGTCGATTCAAAATTGGGAAAGGGTTCAGTTTTCAAACTGTTGCTTCCTGAATCGAAGAGCGCTGTAGTAGAAGATATTCCTCAAGATAGACCGTTGACACGCTTTGATGGTGCACACGTCATTCTGATAGACGATGAAGCATCCATCCGTATTGCCATGTATCAACTGTTAACAGCGTGGGGGTGCAAATGCGAAGTCGCCGAATCTGCTGAAGAGGCTCTTTCAATTCTCGGCGGCAGAGTTCCTGACTTAATGATTGTCGATTATCGACTACGTAACAATCAGACAGGTGGGCAGGCAATAGAACGCATTCGATCAGAAATCGATGCATCCATTCCAGCAGCAATTATTACCGGGGATACGGCACCGGAAAGATTGAGAGAAGCACAGTCTTATCACGCCCATTTGTTACATAAACCAACCTCCACAAATCAGCTGCAAATCACCATGCAAGATCTGTTAGGCGGAAAATAAATATCGGGAGAAACGGAGATACCGAGGAGAAATTCCGTAGATGCTATAGCCACCAGAAGCTGTGTAGTTTCAAAGTCGCTTCGGTAGCAAACTGAACCACCGCACTAAAATAGCGAGTGTGTCAATACTCTACCTGCAACAACTTATTTGCGTTGCTAGATATCCAAATAGCATAGGGATAGTATTCTGTCGCCAACGTTCAGACACATCAAATTCTGTCTGCAATCGGATCCGGACAATACGCTCGTCTTCGGCAGGATAGACAATGTTCACCAAGATAAAGGTCGTCTATCCAGGCCATAAGCTTGCGCAGAGACTCAGGGTCATCAAATAGAAAGCCTGCTTCGAAATTTCTTTTGTCTTCGTGTTTGCTCCCCAATCCCGCCCCTGTGAGATTCGGGGAACCAACGAACGCTATTCTGCCGTCAATGACAACTGCTTTGGTGTGAACTCTCGGGCACAGTATACGTTCGAACAAGTCATTCTTTATAAGTGTTTCATTGCGATCGAAATCATCCCTGAACCTTGGGCCAGGCTCTTTCGCATGGATCAACCGAACTCCGACTCCTCTCTCCACGAGCTCCGACAGCAGATCAAGGAACGGAACAAACTCTCCATGGTTTTCCACGTACATATCCTTGATATCCGCCGTCACAATCCAGACATAAGCACGAGCACAAGGGATATGCTGCAGAACCAGCTCGTGATAAATCTCTCTATTTAGTAGCAGACGATGCACCAACTTTCACCATCACATTGCCCGAAGTTTTCACTATCTAAACGGGCATTTCCATTAACTCAGAAACTTCTAATGACCCGCCAATCTCCAGAAACGGGCAATCCTGTGCGATCTTGATAGCTGCGTCCAGCGATTCAGCCTGAACTATTGTGTATCCCGACATCGCCGTAGTACTACCTTCAATGACGCTACCATCTGGATTTACCGTGGTTGTGTCTTTCAATGGTGCTGCAGGTACCAAAACCGCCTTACCCAGCGAATTCAGCCATTCCCGATACTTCGCGAAATGGGCTTTTCCCTCTTCAGGTGACGAAGGTTGTTCACCACCTAAATACGACATCATAAATGTTTTCATTGTTTTACCTGAAGTTTTAATTATTTATTGCTTCGACCGATTGATAGCTAAACGCACAAGTTCACCCTAGAGAGGATTCTAGTACTCTTCTAGATATTTTCCGTAGACCCAACCTGTGGTCTGCCGATAGCGGATTTTGCACCAGCGCATATCGACCACCAGTTGTCTTTCTTTCTGACTGAAGCTCTCCCATTCAATGCTACTAAACTCGGGGAAACAGCCCAGATTTTCAAGGTCGGTCGAATTTGCTCTTAATTTACCTACTACGCGGAACTTTGTGGACGGACCTAATCGCATGTTGAGCACACTATTTTCTTCAATGCCATATACCTGCCATGCATCCGGACCGTCCGCCTCAGCATACAAAGGGCCATGAAAGAAAAGGCTGATAGCGAGAATGACAATTCGAATCATCACAAACTCTCAGGATCAATAAAGTCCAGTTGATTCAAATGCGGCAATAATAACTTACCAGGACAAGCGGTATTCTTAAAATCACGATGTACAAACACACGACGATCTTGCGGGCTTAATACTCCCAGGTTTTTCATTGGTTTAAACTGCCCATACTCAGGATGGCTTGGATTATGCTTCAACCAGCCCAAAAATGCCGACAACAGGTGGATCCGTTTTGAAAACTCAATACCTGCGGTAGCTTCTGATTCAAAATTTCCCGCGATGGCCAGTCCAATTCCTTTGGTATTGTGGCCCTTTGTATGTGCCCCAGTCCGATCCTCTCCTCTCCCTTCACAAATAACAACACCGGAATGACGCTTCACGAAATAGGCAACAAAGCTATAGGGCACATCGGCTCCAAGATCTGCTTCACGAATCACCTGCAGCCGCTGCATATTTTTCTTGATCGCGCTCTCACGCTCCCAAAGATTTGGTGTTGAGTCATCTGAATCCACTAGAACTGTGTGATGAATAACGACGTGAGTTCTTCTTGAGCGAGCTACCTTGCGACCTTTTCTTGGTTTGGCTGAATCTGCGCCCCATGCATTTCGATCAAGAAATGTTAGCCCCGATGTAATATCGAATTTTGCCATGGCGATACCTTCCCTATTTGTATTGCGAGACCCTACATTACTGTACCAGTATGAAAAAACCAACTATAGGTTCAGAATTGCTTGGCCGCCCCCTCTCGTGAAGTGTTAGTAGGCTGGAAGCAGTATCCCGGCAGCGTTACAATAAAAACTTCATGCACTTTCGTAGAAGAGATGTTCCGCATTGTCAGTAAAAATCATATTGACATTTTCGTCCACTTTTCCAATCGCAAGTTGCTGAATCCACTCCCACTTTGAATCAACAATCCCTAAATAATCCCTAAATAATCCCTACATGAGTTCCGCTGCCATTGTTACCACTCTGAAAAATCAAGGAGCTTCCCTCCTAACCTTCGTTGAGTATCATCTGGCAATTGGATTTAGCAAAATCTATTTGATGTTTGACGATCCAGAAGATCCGGATCAACACCTAGTATCCCGGATTCCGGGTGTCGAAGTATCGTTATGCGATGACCAAATTCGTGAAAAATGGAAGACCTTACATAAATATCAAAAGTATGGCGCGCACATCGATATGGAGGTTCGTGCGCGGCAAACACTGAACGCGGAATTGGCAATGCAATACGCACTTTCGGACGGTATGAACTGGTTGCTGCATATCGATTCTGATGAACTGTTTTGGATATCCGATTCAACTATCCACCCGCATTTGGACCGATTGGGAGAAATCGGTCTGGTATCCGTTAAATACCATAACTTCGAAGCGATACCCGAGAAAGAAAACATTGAAAACTGCTTCCTCGAAGTGAACACGTTTAAAAAACCTAGCAAACTGCTCACCAAGCAGGGAATTGATCGCAACAACTTATGGCCGAGCAATCGAAAATATTTCAATTTTTACTCGAATGGGAAAAGCATGTGCCAGGTCAGAGAAGACATGGTACCAGGAGATGTTCACAAATGGAGCAGCAAAACAGAGCATATTTTTACATCCAGTTTTTACCATCCAGCCATATTGCATTACTCCTGTTGCGGGTACCAGAATTTCGAAAATAAGTTTAAGAAATTGATTGATAATGGAAGCACCGGAGTAGAGTTTGGCGTGGCGATTAAGGATAACGGTTTTACTCTGGATCACGACGCCATTACGGCATTCCGGCAAGGTGATGAATCAGCGGCAAGAGACATCTATCGTAACCGCGTTATGTTGCCACCAGAGGAAATCAAATTTTTTGAGGAGCGTGGTCTCATCGAACGTTGCCATATTGGCTCAAGAATTGAATCAGTCCTACCTACATCAAGCCAGCCGTCGTTAAAACACTAATTCAGCCCAATAGTTTTTCTTCGAAAGGAAACTGAGTGATCAGATCATATCCATTTTCTGTTACCACCACCTGTTGTTCGAGCTTGACGCCATTTGACTCACCGACTGCGCCCATATAGCTCTCAACGCACACTACCATGCCCACCTCAAGCTCGCCCTCGTAGGGGTTCTCACCTCTAAATCCTGGATTAATTCTGGGGTATTCGTCGGTCATACCTACCCCATGTAACAAACAGGTATATGCGTTTTCATGAAACTCTTCCTCGACCGGATAAGCAAGTTCCTGAAATTCTTGGAACGTCATCCCAGGGCGAACTAGATTGAGGTTGTGTTCGATTTCAGCATACGCGAGTTGATAGAGTTGCTTTTGCCTTTTGGTTGGCGCTTTGGGCCCGCAATGCAGTGTTCTTGAAAGATCCGCAAAGTATCCATTCGGTCCAATCATATCTGTATCAAATCCCAGCAGATCCCCGGAAGCCAACTTGCGCGGAGATGCCTCCTGGTACCAGGGGTTTATTCTCGGCCCGGAAACAAGCGCACGACCATCGTGCCAGTCACCGTCGTTGACACAGTTGGTGTAGTTAAGCAGCGCCCATAACTCCAGCTCACTGACACCGGGTTGCAGTGCATCTGAAATCGCTGCAGCACCGCGCTCAGCTACGGCCATCGCATGACGAATGCAGTGAATTTCATCCACATTTTTAATGGTGCGGGCTCGCTCTGAGATTCGGACCCCGTCAATGACTTCCAGCTCTTTATTGTTCGCAGCCAAGGTAACAGAGGGATTGACATACTCGATTGCTACTTTGCGCCCTGAACATCCAGCGGAAACAAGTGACTCAAGCATATCGCCAACCAGTTTATCGGCATACCAGTCTAGACTATCCCCACCATCGAAAAAAGAAATGGCTCTGCCAACCCGACACTCGATCCCAGGTGTCGCTTGTTGATAGGCATTAAAAAGTACCGGTGATGCATCCTGAAACAAAAACAGGTACGTGGTGGGAATATGTGACTGGAACAATGCATAGTTTCGATATCCAATGGCATATCGCAAACTGATTGGGCTGACCAGCATTAATAGGTCGACATCCTCGCGCTGCATTTCACGCTGCAGCCGACCCATCCTCCAGCCAAACAGTCTTTCCTGATCGACTTGCATCAAATCCGATTCTAAGGCCAATGACTCTCGATTCGACTCTGGTAAAAACGATGGCATATTGAAGGCGACTGGTCAGACTGCAATGGTATCCAGTTGGGAAAAGCTATCCGTAGAACACGTGTAGATTACCCCAAGATTTGCCATATTTCTTAGCCCAACGGGTTTATTTTTTTCACCACATTGCGCCGCTGGGATGGTACCTACCGGCAATTTGAAGAGCAATGCATTTCAATAGATTTGTAGATTCGCACGGGGTGGTTTGTAGACACTCTAACCGCGATTATTTTGAGATAAGAGATAATACTGTAAAGCGTGACCGTCGATTCGGCGAATCCTACCGCTTTCTTAACAATCTTAGTTAACCCATGTAGATTGGAGTTGATCCAAGAATCATGGGATTTGGTTTAAAGTGCTTGCCTGATTATCTTCGACAAGCACCTGATTAAGCCAAACCTTAAAGTCCAAGCTGAGGGGTCAAGATATAACGTATACAAATTTCCCGGGCGAAGCTTCTGTCTCCACCCGGGATGTAAAAGCCTATGCTGCCTTTCTTGGTTTAGTTTTTTGCATACGTTCAATGATAATTCGAACGCTGGTTTTCAATCGATCGACGGATTTAGCCAAATCGCCAATTTCATCTTTCCGACTGACTTCATCTACCGGCGCTGTCAGATTCTTACCGTGACTAATCTCATCGGCAACCCGGGCCAATCGGTTGATTGGTTCCGCAATGTTTTTCGCCAAAAAGTAAGAGAGAAAAATTGCTAAAGTTAAAAATATAAAGGAAACAATCATGACATTCACGATCAAACGCTCGATCTGCTGATCAATTTCCTTTTGCTTAACTTGAATATCCTTATCAATGTTGTCTAGGTATGCTCCAGAGCCAATAATCCATCCAGTGGGTTCGTGCAATCGCACATAGGATACTTTTTCTGTTCGCTCCGTTAATCCATTCTCCGTGGGCTTCGGCCATAAATAATCGACATAACCTTCTCTGTCCGCATCTCCCGTCACTTCTCGAAACGCCACAAACAGGTTTTTATTAACTCCTTGCGCATTGTTGTACTTGGGGTCATCCAACACCTTCCCGTCTAATGATGGAATGGTTGGATGCATTACCATTTTTGGAAAGGGTGTTGCGGTATCGTTGATCCAAAAGTAGCCTGTGCCGTTTGCATATCGCATTGCTTTGATCGATTCCTTGATGCGGTTTTCTGTCTCTGCTCGTGCATCATCAATATAGATTCCTGTTCCCAGAATCCAGCCCCAATCCTGGTATCGTCTAACATAAGACAGTTTCGGCTCTTCTTCTGTTAGACCTTCCTTGGTTGGCTTTGGCCAAAGATAGTCTACATATCCGTCTTTGCCGTTTTCCGTAATATCGACAAAAGCAGTAAACAGATTCTTTCTGATTCCTAGCGCGTTATTGTATTTAACGTCATTGAGAATTTTTCCATCCAACGCGGGTACTGTTGGATGCATGATCATTCGCGGATAGGGTTTTCCGACATCGTTGATCCAGATATATCCTGTTCCACCATCAAATCGAAGTTGCTTGATTTCCGCCATCGCTCTTTGTTTGGCTTCGGAAAGAGGAATCTGTCCATTTTTAGCCGCCCGCTGATAGCGATTAATAATGGTCTCACCAGTATTGATGATATCGTGCAGTTGACGCTCGTAGTAGCGACTTAAATACTCGAGATCATTGAGGTTTTGAAAGTTTTTGTCTACCGTCTCGTAGGCGACATCGACAAGATCTTTCAGCTGCAGTTTGGTCGTTTGAATAGCATCTACCCGATACTCTTTAAGTGTTTCCTGCCCCCTGGACTTGATATTTGTAACGCTGAGAAGCGTCAGTAGAATCCCCGGTATTACCAAAAATAGCGATATAAATAGCGTGATTTTTGCTCTTATTTTCATAGTTCTAGATAAGAATTGAATGTAAACGTGTTGACCGCCACCCAGCGCATGCGTGTCGATATGAACAACCCAAAGTAGAGGTTTATCGGCTTATTATTTCGATAAATGAGGACGCGTGCTGAATACGCGCTAGTGCGATCTTTACCGGCTCTTTCGGCCAGTTTAGAAAGAAACTGATGGACCCCCTGTTTATTCAGGGCTCTTTGTTATTATTAGTGGCCCCAATACGACTAAATTATAGTGATTTTAGTACTCAAAGCAATGGAACTTGCGCCATTCAGTGATCATTTTGATGCACTTACACACGCGCTGACAAAAGCATTTCCCATTTTTTCTCAAAATAGTTCGAGAATGTTTTGATTAATGTCCCCCACTTCGGAATCAATCCAATCGTTGAAAGACAATCGCCTTCAAATGCCTGACAAAGCGATTCCCCGCTGGCATATCCAGCAACTCACCCTGTGAAATGCCGCTTCCGCACCATTGCCGAGCTAAGTCAATGATTTCTTCTGCACTCGCGCCGAAGGGATCCAGCTGGGTCGCTCCAGGTTCTTCATGCAGCTTTGAATGCTCGATAAATAACAGTCCTCCAATCCGCAAAGAATTTACCCAGCTCGTGAAGCTTTTCTCTGGATCATAAGAGTGATCAAAAGAGTTGGAATAGACGAAGTCCAGCTTGATCAAATCAGGATGTGGTTCGTGAAAATCCCATTGAATGGTGTTTGGAAACTGAGACGCCGTATCGGAAATTTCTGTTCCGATCACCTCGATGCCTAGGGATTCAGAAAACCACTTTTGCTCAAACCCTTGCCGCGTGCCATGACAAACGCCTTTGGCCACTTCGCCCAATTGGGATTGAATATACTCCGCAAGGAATCGAATATTCTGCTCGGCTACCCAACAAAAATCCAGTTTTGACTTATTGCCCCAAGTCTGGATTTCCACATACTTGTCGTAGTCAAAATTGCCGTTTTGATCTTCGTACTTGTGCAGTTTACTCACGTCACTTTCCTATGTTCTGCAATTTTGGAAATATATCATCACCATTGCAGAAAATGAGCGTTTGATTCAAAGCTTGCTTAGTCTGTTTTGAGTTAGATTGTTGACCTGGGAAAGTATGGTAGTTGTGACAAGTTCAGGCTGATCCAAATGGGGGTAGTGACCGCTGTCTATCGCAATCACATGATCTGAATTGCCCAAACGCTTCTGTAAATCCATTTGCATTTCGCTCCACTTCGCGGCGATCAAGCCCGTCTCTCCGCTTGCGGCAATGGCTAACGGACTACGGGAAATGACAGTAACAGGCACTCCCGGTAAACTTGAAATCGCCCGAACCTCATCGGCACTGCGCCGAAACTGTCGCATTTCATTCTGGATAGCAAAACGGGTTTCGAATCGATTCAAATGATTCAAAGCGACTGACTCAAACTGAGGTGGGAAATTCTTTGGGAGACGCGGAGCGATTTCAGACCGACGAGTAATAGTTCGCGCCTTTCTTTCTCTCGCATGGCGCGGTCGTTTCTGCAGAAACTGAAACATATTTTCGTGAGAAGCATCGACCAAAACGAGGCTCGCTACCTCATCCGCATGTTCGTGGGCAAACAAACGAATAATATGCCCCCCTAGTGAGTGGCCGACCATCACATAAGGTCCGGACTCACCACTCTCAGAGAGCAGAGTGTGCAGATCCCTTGCAATGGTTTTGGCGTTACGCGGTGCGGTCGACAGCTCGCTCCAACCATACCCGGGTCTGTCATAGCTACAAACTCTCGTAAACTGTGAAAGCTGATTCTGAACGCCAGCCCACTCCAGTGAAAAACCTCCCAATCCAGCTTCCAGCACAACAACTGGAGAACCAGCACCTGTGCAATGCAAATGCACTTGGTGTCCATTTACCTTAATAAATTGACCAGGTGGATCAGTGTCCGCCATCGCTGTTTTCCCAGACAATAGGCAGACGAGCACCATGCCCATTAAGCGTGCGCGCACAGCACCACGTCTGGCCTTTATAGGGCTGATAACATACATTTTCGCAACCTCCGAATACTGTCGGTTCAGTAGTACTAAACTCTCGATTCACCGTGCGCCCCAAGAATTGATTTATATATTTTTAGACGGAGTTGTCTTTCACACAGCCCAAGTAATTTAGCACATCAATGTGAACTGACCCTAAATTCTGTCCATACATTCAAAAATGGACTCCTGTCGCAATGAGATAAATTTGGTTTCGCCTTACCTCAAGCAATGATCACATTTTTTCAAAATTTGAGGCTATTTGGAGGGAATTTTTTCACGTAGGCGACGTGAATGGTTACTTATCAGGTCGTGCCAATTTCTTGATCACGCCAAACTTTTTGAAAGGTAGACACACTTCCGCCAGATTGCGAAAAGAAACTGGCAAGTCGCAAGAGAGACCAAGTCACATCCTTAGTGAGCCACTGCCCCTCACACTTGTCCTACATCTATTGCACGCGAGGTTTCGCGTTGTTAGCAGCGATAATCCAAACAAAAACTGAGTTTCTTAGCTTTTCCCGCTTAACAGGTTGGAAAAATATTGATTCAGAAATCTTCCCTTAGGATCCAGCTCTGATCTGACTTGCCAAAAGTCGCTGACTCTTGAACCAAAAGCTTTTTCAACCTGATTCTGAGTCAACCATTTGGACTGATTGAAAAGTGGTACTCCATGATGATCAGAACAAAATTGATTATAAGCATGAAGAAAATCATCCCAGCCGGGGCCGCCAGTATGTACCGGATCCAGAGTCATCACGGTACCCTCCCAAGAATAGGAAAAAAAGGGATTGGTATCCTTGCGAATTCGATAGCCAACGTTAAGCATGTTACACCTGAACCCATATCCCTCGTAGTACTCTTGACAGAACGCATAATAGGCTTTGAGGGTAGAAGCGATGCTGTCTTCTGGAAATGCCCATATGCTAAATGTGTATTTGGTGAAGCCCTTTTGTTCGGGATACCGAATGATCTGATCGGTAGCAATTGTCTTTTCGTTGCGAAGTAAAAGACAAACCGCCCGCCGAACGACAGCGTAAAACCCATCGATCAGCGCATATTTGAGTTGGTTATTACCGACCCATTGACTGATAGCGTTGCCCCACGCAGGCGCAATCGTCTTCCAAAATAGATTTCGAACAGGCCATACCCAGCGATTGGTTGCCGGAATATTACTCTCCGCATATCGCCTAAACTCTACTGTTAATTTATTTTGAAAAGGAAAAAGATAGTACATGATCGAGTCGCCCTTCTCTTTCAACGTCGGAAGTGCTTTTTCGAATTCTTCAACTCGATATGTCTTGTGAAACACCTTCATTGCACGCATTGGTCGAATCTGAAAAGTAGTTTCGACAATCACCCCAAATAGTCCATAACTAGATCGAACTTTCTGAAGCAGTTGGGGCTGACTCTCATCAATCCTCTGCAAATTACCCGATGCATTCACCATTTTTACCGCGATACAGTAAGAACATACTTGACCAAATTCTCCAGGCATGGAAGCATCTTTGGTGCCAGTAGATGCCGCACTCCCCATCGTCAGGTTACCGATTTCTACGTTGACATAAAACTGCAGCCCGTGCTCTCGTAACTTTCTTGCAACGTCAATATATAGTGCGCCTGCTTCGACAGTTACAGTTAAATTGTCGCGATCTATTTCTACCACCCGATCCATTTTTCGGGTAATCACCAGGGTACCACCATCGGCGACCCCGCAATGTGTGGTCGAATGTCGAGAACCCGCCGGCCTGATGGGGCTTGGGTACTGATCGGAATCTTTCACAATACGGCAAATTTCCTCTACCGATGAGGGAAGAACAGCTTTACCGGCATTAAGAGATATACTCTCTTCCCAGTTTGTCCACCTAGAGCCGCCTTCCAGATTTTTGTTTCCAGCCCGGTTAGCAGTGGGTTGATATAAACCAAGAAGCTTAAATACAGAGACAGAAGTTCGCGGAAAGCAGCGGTAGTTAAACGCGCAAAAACGCAACAGCCAAGAGGGTTTAATTTCGCGTTTATTGCTAGCTATCGCATCCAGGACAAATTCGGCTGCTTGCGCGGCACTGGAAGTTGGAAAGTATTGCGACACTTTGGGCAACCAGTTTCCGTCTGTCTGATTCCGTCTTATGTATTCTGTATCTACCCAGGCAGGGCAAACTGTCTTTACTCTCACTCCGTCAGCCGCGACCTCATCATCAAGGGCCCTCGTGAAACTGAGCATCCCACTCCTCGACGCTGTATAGGACGCCATCCACGGCAAATCGAAGTACGCGGCTGGTCCTATTAAATTGATGATTCGCCCTCTATGGTTACCTTTCATCATTGGCAAAACACCGCGACTTAAGACAACTGCCGCCTGGAAAGGCACCTTCAGTGGATCCCTAACCTCGTCAAGCGTTAATGAATCTAGCGGACCAAATTTTCCTACACCAGCGCAATTCACCAAAATATCTATTCTAGGGAAGCGTTGTATCAATTGATTGACGAGTGCATCCAACTCGGCATCTTTGGACAAGTCACAAGGAAAGCTCTCGACCAGATACTCCGCGTTAAGCAATTGACTATGCACTTCTTCCAACTCTATGGATGGTCGTGCGATCAAAATTACCTTGCTGCCTTTCCTTGCCAGCGCCCATGCTGTTTCCCGTCCAATACCGCGGGATGCCCCTGTCACCACAGCCACAGAGTCTGTATAAGAGTACTGTCCTTTATCCATGAGCCACATTTTTTTGACCGTATCCAGTTCCCGGTATTGGGGATCGCCTGCCCCATGGCTGCTCGAGACAATAGTTCAGAATATTTGGTAAATACTGATCTAGCTGAGGGACTGCGACATTGCTGTCACGCAAGAGCGTCTCTGTAAGACGAATGTCAAATTGCGGATTTTGACAAAAGTAAGGCAAGTAACTTTGAGCCTGATCGATAAAACGTCTTCTTTTTGCAGACAATCTGGCAAAAGACAGTAAACGACAGAGTATTTTCAATCGTGCAGGATTCTGAATATCCGGGAGCGGGCTATCCAAGTAAGCGCAAATCTTGTGAGCAAACTCCAGTAGCGAGATTGTCGTAGACTTGCCGCCAGCAAGATGCAGTGTCATACCATGGGCCATTGGTCGGTCGATCAATGCCAGCATCGCATCCACCACATAGTCTACGGGCACTAGATCAAGTGGTGTATCCCCACGTGCGTAAAGCTTCATTTGCCCGGACAGATAGCTGCGAATCGCCCAATAGATTGTATTGAAATTTCCGGCCGCTCCAGATCGGCTGTGACCGACCACGATCGACGGTCGAAATACAGTGAGCGGGAATTCAGTCAGACACGGCTTCAAAAAGTGCTCTGACTCATTTTTCGACTGCTCGTAACAATTCCGAAATTGCGTTCCCGATCGCAAATCTCCAGGATGAATAAGGTCGGTCCTGTCACCCACAACATACGCGGTACTCACATGACTCCAGTGCTTTAGATTACCCCGGTCCCGACATTCGCGAGCCAATTGTGCCATTTCTCTGGTACCCAGCAGATTACATTCTCTCGCCTCCTGAATCGTTGCGGTAAAACTCGTGTTTGCCGCGAGATGAACCAAATGGGATGATTCGCAAATCCGATTCCAATCTTCAGCATCTAGACCAAAATGTGGGTTTCGAACATCCCCATCCACCACCTGAAGCGAATGGATGGCGTCCTGATCTAATATGGGCGCTAGTGCGGCAAACAACCGATCTCGCGATGTGACACCTTGTTTGCCTCTTACAATCAAGAAAATTTGATTGCCGGGTTCTCCTCGTTGCAATAATGCCCGAACAAATTCTCTGCCTATAAATCCGGTTGCTCCTGTGATCAGCCATTGTCGATCATGTTGTACCGCTGCGCCTTGCACTTTCAATTCTAACTCTCCTGCATGTGGTGAACTATTTAGGAGTTGATTGATTTCATAACCTCCATGACAAGACATGCTGACAAATGTGACATACCCAAACAGTGAAACGGATCACATCAAGAATATTCAATAGTGCACAGAACACTGCACTGAAGATTCTGGGATCCGGATCGCTATACGAGGATCGCTTTATGGGGTGGAGTGGATACGATTTACGGAAAATATTGGATTACAACTAGTGCGCGATCGGAGACTATTCGAGAGAGGGTTCAGCCTGATTTCCAAAGATCTCTACCGCACCGGCACTCAACACGAGAATTGAACCAATGACTTCTCTCGCTCCAAAAGGCTCTCCGGCCAACAATGCTGCGCTGCCAATACCGACAATAGCTTCAAGCTGCAACAACAAACCGAGTCTGCCGGGATCTACAAATCTCGACCCCCAATAGATTCCCATCATGACTGGAATGAGAAATAAGACAGACATGATCGTCAGCCAGGGTAAAAGCGATATCAATGTCTTAGAACCAGGAACGCCCCCGATATTGATGATTGGCAGGTAGGCAAGAAAGAGAGATACCAGCGTACCGTAAAAAAAGAAGGCAAAAAGTTGCTCAAATGTCGACACTTTCTGCAATTGCCGAACCCGCATTGCGCCCAGAGTAAATACCACCCCGGATAACAACGCCATGCCGTCTCCTAGATTGAACGAGTGTAAAAACTCGCGACCTATTCCCAAAATAGTTAGCATTCCCGCCAAACTGAATAGCAGTGCCAACCCCCGCCAAACGGTAAATTTTCGTCCCATCCAACCCACCTCCACCAGCGTCCCCCAGGCTGGCATGACGTAGAACAAAATGAGCGCACGGACCACATCAGTCAAAAGCAGACTAGCGCAATAGAGTGCAAATGCGGCGCCCACACAAATGCCCGCCATCCATTGATTGAGCCCGATGGGTTGGCGCCGAATGACGCGCCACAATGCGAAGGGAAGAAGGCAAACTAAAGGGGCAACAAACTGCAGAACCGTCGTCCAACCAGCAGATAGGCCCTGATTTTCAAATGCTCTGAGTGGAATCCAGAACAGTCCCCATAACGCTGCGGATGCGGCAACAATCCATTCTGGACGAATACGATCCAGACTCATCTATATTTACCTGTTTGGCTTCGGCTCGACCGCTTTCCATTTGGAAGATGCATGATGCTTTGGCTTGTTTTTAGTTTAATCAGTGAGGTTTTGCGGTTTATGTGACCAAAAAACGGATTCCACCCTGAGTCTTACCCATATTTGTCACAATTCGCCAGCTTTTCTAAACGTTAGGGCGAAAATAGTGGCGATCCCGCTGGCACGGTTCTTGCTGCCAATACTTTAAGTCAAGCAAATGGCATGAATAATGGAAAAGCTGCATTCTAGAGAACTGGTTTCCACAGAGCTGGGAGAGATTCATATTGTAAGCATGAAAGGAGTCAACTTCTTACCAAGCTGGCTAGTACATACTCAAATTGAGTTAGACGGTAACCGCGTTTTCGTGAGATGGATTGACACAAAAATAGGTTCTGACTCGGACTCTCCAGGAGAAGTTATTGGCATCGTAGTCAGCCCGGTGTACTAGGTACAAATAGCAATGGTTGGTACTTGCCCCTTACTGTTGCCATCAAACCTTTCTGGGTAACGCACTCTATTACTATACTCAACAAGACCGTGGGGCGTTAGCCACCCCAAGAATAGACTTATCTTCTTCAGGTTTGATCAACCGGCAATGTATGTCGAATTAAGAGACAAAAGTCGTTGTATTGCTTAGTTCACCAAGCATCCAAGAAAGACACCCGATACAGTTCTCGAATATCCTTTCCGGTAGTGCCGCAATATTCGAGTGTAAACTCAATGGCATCAGACACATGCGTTTTCATTTGGTACTCCATATGAAATTTGAACTTACACCTTACTTTCCCCCTCTGCTAGGAATTTACTGTCCAGTGGTTAGTCATAAACACGTTTACCAGTCTGAAGTATTCTTCCAGTAGCTCCTGCGTCTCCTGCCTACGACTGTTTTCAGAATTCAGATGAATGTTTTCTACTACCACGGCAATCTGCTGCAAAAGCGTCTGGCCCGCCTCAGTTAGGTTTTCAGCGAAAAATGCCACACTCTTTTCCAGGGAGTAAGTGATGATATGTATTTCCTGTAGTTCTGATTCATCGAGCGTTTGCTTACTTTTTATCTCGAATGTTTTTTCAAGAAACATCTTTTTTGCCTCTTCTACCGAAGTCACTTCCGGGACAGTAAGATGTTGAACGGGTTCTTCGTTCGACGTTCCACTTGTGGCAGCGGAAACAGTCACAAAGGCGACGAATACGAGAATAGATATTTTTTTCAATTTACTTCTCCGGCACAAGATTCAAATAGAAAAGACATTGGTGCGTATTGCAACGCCCATCAAACGCAATTCTAAATGATTACGATTCTCATTACAATCAAATATATCTAATCATCACTATGGACAGCCAATTTGCTGATCACACCTGAAATTCACCTGGCGGAGCGAACTGGTGTTTCGAGATCCAAAATAGTTAACGGGGCTTGTATCCAGAATAAGATCTTAGGATCTGGAACGTTAAAAATTTTCCGCCCAATACCATCAAGTAGTGGGGCGCTATTCCACACCCGATTCTTGCCAGAGTTTGATTCAAACAATCCCTAACATAACGGGTAAGTTCCACGACTACCCTAACAATGTTAACCCTTTACGATTACCTTCCGTCGCAGAACGCTTACAAAGTACGCGTACTGTTAAATCATCTCGACCGGCCTTACAAACAGAAGATGATTAGTATCTTTGAAGGTGAAGGCCGCGCCGCCTCTTTTCAAAAAGTCAGTCCTACCGGAACTGTCCCTGCGATAAAAACGGAATCTGGAGTGACCATTGCAGAATCGAATGCGATTTTGGTTTATCTGGCGACGGATACCCAATATTTATCCTCTGACCCATTGACGCGCGCCAAGACCATGCAGTGGCTGTTCTTTGAAGGAGAAACTGTTCAAGGTGGCATCGCAACCTTACGGCACTGGATTCAAACGGGCAAAGACAAGAACCGAACTCCAGATATCTTACAAAGTAAGAGACAACTCAGTATGAAAGCATTGCAAATTCTGAACAACGAGCTCGACCAGAATTCGTTTTTAGGTGGCAACCAATATTCAATTGCTGATATTTCCAACTTTGCCTACGTCCACCTCGCCGAAGAAGCCAATCTGCCCTTGTCCAGTTTCCCGGCAGTTGAACGATGGATCGATCGGGTAAAACAGCAAGACAGGTTTTTAGCACAAACTTATCCTTATTCGAGAGACCCGTTCTCGCACAGAGAACTCTAGCTGATGACCGTTATCGCCATTTCTCCACTGATCAACGCAACGGAGTGTCTCAGAATTCAGCTGCGTTCTGTGCGCTTGCAATCAGAACCACACCCGAGACCCTCAACTTCCATCGGGGCGTTCAAGTAATTTTCTGAATCTCTGAAAGCACAAAATCCACATATTTTTCTTCCGGCGAAAAACCGAGAAGTTGCTCTCCATTCCCGACGAAATTCGAATAAGGATTAATGTCATAGTAGCAAGGTTTTCCGCTGGAAGCTTCGACAAAGTATTCCACCCCCAAAACATCTGCGTCGCAATACTCAGCGATATTGCAGATGTCATCAACTACATACTTCGGCGCTTCAAGGGGTTCGATACCAGAACCGCCATTCACAACACAAAAATCCAGATCGTCCTGGACCGCGCACCCGTCTGCCGCACAATAGTTAAACACACCTTCCTGGATAGGCTGTCGAATACTGTAGAACAATTTTCCTCCAAGTAACTCCACGCGATAAACAAACCCATCAGATTGCACATAGGACTGAACTACTCCCGTTCCATCTATTCCCAAGTCTATCGAGCGAGCGGTTACATCCGCATCCAACTGTTCTGGTGTATCGTACTTCTGTATGCCAGCACCAGAACCGCCAATATTCGGTTTCACCATCACCGGATATCCCACTTCAGCTGCGGCATTTTTTATATCGGAAGCTGCGTAAACCGCCACCGCTTCAGGGTGATTGAGATGGAGCGCAGAAAAAACCCCGTTCTGCAACACCTTGGATGAACCGATCCGGTGCGCTGTTGCGCCATTGATAACGCGCGTTCCACTAAGTTCCAACCAATTCAAATAGTGAAGCGTTTGAAACGCCACTCTCGGATGGGCCGTAGCCGAGGGCATGATATTTACCCTGTTGATCAAAAGATCAAATTGATATTGTGATAAAGAAGTATTAAACATGGCAACCGCGATGTTGATTGGCTCAACAACGACTCCGCGCTTCTCGAAGGTGCTTAGCAGGCTTTCAGACCAATCCGGGTGCTCGTAGAGAAATGCAATCTTCATTTCAGGTATCTATATGTTCTGTGGCGGTTTAGTGATTTCAACACCCCTTAAAATTGATGTTGGACGTAATTATCTTACTTGATTTGAAACTCTATCAAAAACGACTGCGCACCGGTCTAGAGCTCGAAAGCGGTGGATGACGCAAAGGAAGACCGGTGATTCAGACTCTGAATGTAATCATACTCTCTACGCCCGGTAACTCTGACTCAAATCTGGTTTACCATGCACTAGAATATTTTTAGCTCTAGTTCTACCTCTCGTGATTTACGGGATCAGCTACTAACTGCAAGATCGCATCGCGCTATTCCGCGAACCCGCGTCAATAGTTGACAGGCCAATCGGCGCACACTCTTAATTTTTGGTCACGATTGGAATGGCGAGTTGATATGCGTTTTGAGGTAGTATGCGCCTCGATATAAATCAATCAATCCCTCGTTACAAAATCTCATGAATGACCCAAAACCTGCAACAGGTATCGACCTACTTCGCACCGCTTCCCAAAACAAATCTACGGCATTTACCGAGGAAGAGCGAGATCATTTGAAGTTAAGAGGGCTATTGCCAGCGGCCGTAGGGTCAATGGAAACACAAATCGAGCGAGTATTAGCGAATATCCGACGCAAAGATAGCGACATAGAAAAATATATCTTTCTCTCCGCATTGCAAGATAGAAACGAAAGATTGTTCTACCGACTCATCATGGAGAATATTCGTGAAATCATGCCACTGATCTACACCCCGACTGTCGGCCAAGCGTGCAAGGAGTTTGCCAATATCTTTAGAACCGAAAAAGGATTCTATGTCACCGCTAATGATCGTGGCCGTGTTCGTGAAATTCTCAATAACTGGCCGCATCGGGACGTCCGAATAATTGTTATTACGGATGGAGAACGAATTTTGGGGCTAGGTGATTTAGGTGCGAACGGCATGGGCATACCAATCGGAAAATTGAGCTTATATTGTGCGTGCGCGGGCATTCGACCTGAGCAAACTCTGCCGGTCATGTTCGACGTGGGGACAAACAATGATGAATTGCTGGAAGACCCTATCTACTTGGGATGTAAGCAAAGGCGGCTGCGAGATGAGGCATACTTTTCGTTGATGGATGAATTTGTTGAAGCCGCGAAAGACGCCTATCCCGGGGTACTCATACAATTTGAAGATTTTGCTGCAGACAATGCCTTCACCTTGCTTCAAAAATATCGTGACAACACATTTTGTTTTAACGACGATATTCAAGGCACAGCAGCTGTTGTCTTGGCCGGTGCCTACGCTGCTACCAAAATTTCGGGCATAGCATTCAAGGACATGAAGTTCACGTTTCTCGGCGCCGGCTCAGCCGCTTCTGGAATTGGTTCGATGATTGCGAGTGCTCTGATCGCCGAAGGTCTTAGTAGTGAAGAAGCGCATCAACGCTTGTGGTACTTCAATAGCAAGGGCTTAGTGAATCGTTCCAGAGAAAATCTTGCAGAACACATACAACCATTCGCCCACGACCTGCCGGACTACGGTTTTCTTGAAGCGCTCGATGTACATCAACCTGATATTCTGATTGGCGCTACCGGCCGACCCGGCATGTTTACTCAACAAATCATTCAGAAAATCGCAAGCATCAAAGAAAGACCCGGAATCTTTGCCCTTTCCAACCCCACTAGTCGCGCCGAATGCACTGCCGAACAGGCTTACGCCTGGACCGATGGAAAGGCTATTTTTGCTAGCGGTAGTCCATTTGATGAAGTGAAGTACGGCAGTCAGACCTTTCGTCCTGGACAAGGCAACAATTCCTATATATTCCCAGGTGTCGGACTAGGAATGATGGCATGCAAAGCGCAAACAATTCCAGAGTCGGTCTTTCTCGAGTCGGCGAAAGCGCTTGCCGATACAGTTTCCGCGTCAGATCTGGACGCTGGCGCAATCTATCCGGTTGTTGATGAGATCAGAGAGGTTTCCCTCAACATCGCTACAGCCGTTGCTGAGCATGCTTACGAAAGTGGTTTAGCGACCGTGCCCCGTCCTGAAGATTTACGAAGTGACATTCAGTCAATGATGTACGACCCGACCTATTAGTATGGGTATAAATAAAAAACGGAGTTCCAATCCGACTTTAGGTTATTTAAAAATAAGAATGGAACTCCTGGTTCAGCTTGATCTGATTAAGCGGGTTGTTCGGTCAGAGCCGTATTTTTCTGCGTCTCATGATCGCTTTTCGTCGAACTTTAGATTGGTTTCTTGCGATGACAATACCACCGAACTATCACGTAGTTTTTTCATCATTTCACCTAGTGCTTCTCCCCTCTCACACCAAAGCACCAATTTGACATCTTGATTGTGCGACATTTTCCCCTCCGGCTAAATTGTTGTCACGGTAAATGACACCACAAACCCGAACATTCTCCCCCACCTCGAGAAAACCTCAAACGAACGGCTGCGGATACCTTTAACTCACGCAGCCCTTTGCATCGATACGACGCATTGGAAATTTGTGGTGCTCTTCCTAAGCAGCAAAAAGCATGCCAAGCGGGAGAACGAGCATCATCGACGCTGGGAATACAAAAACGACCGCCTATCCGAAATCTGCCAATCAGCCTTTACCCGATCTCCTGAAAATGACAGGAAATAACCACACAGAGCGTCGAAAATTGTCAGCGTAATTCCGGTAAAAGTCTAATCGAAGAGAAGGTCGCGAAAAGTCCGACCTTCTGCGATTGGATTTGCATCAGGGCGAAGAACAAATCTCGAGATCATCTAACCCCGCTTCCACCAGGTCCCCTGGCCCAGCACCATCGGCGGCACTGATACGCATCTTGACGATAGATCCCGCGGGGATTGCTGCGGTTACCTGATTCCAAGCAGCGTTACTCGTAGAATCGTCATTAGAAACTAGAGAGTTCCAGGTAGATCCGCCATTCAGGGATAGTTCCAGGTTAAAGAAGTCGCCTCCCGGGTCATCGCCAGCATCTCGCTGCCCATGAAAATACCAGACAGACAAATCAGAAGCATCAGAAACCGGGTAATTGGGGGATTCAGCAACACAAACACCATTGTCGATATCGTTGGAACCTGCCGAAGTATTGGTCGCAGAAAACAAGGCTAAACCACTGCCGGTTGTATGATCGCCGCCGACTTGGGTAGTCACTCCTCCCGCATTTTGTTCTGTCGGTGCACCCACAATAAATGCGCCAGTACTGCAGGTACTCGCTGCTGTGTTCGCCCACCCGCCGAGCCCACCACTAAATGACTCTTCGACAGTACAGCTTCCCTGAGGTACTTCTTCGACAATTTGCACACACTGATAAATACCTTCATTGTTCGCAGCACCGGAATCCTTATCATTCACAAACACCAAGCGGAAGCTGTTCCCAGAATAAAAGTTCCCTACTGGAATGGAGTAGGATTGAAAGGCTCCATTGCCGCCATATTTTGGGCTGTAATTAATAGCCCCTCCTCCGGTCCAGTTTTGTGTCCCCCAAAACTGAAACAAGCGCGCATCGTTGTTTAACGTCTGGTCTAAGTCAAAGCCAATGCCATGTATTTCGCCTTGGCTGGTACTTGCATAGTCGAATTTGATCACCGTGTTCGACGTCAAATCGAATGATTGCGTTGATCGCTTCCAGGCGTTTCCGGTAAGGGTAATCGAAGAGCCATCAACTGCGGCGCTTGCGCCTCCAGATAGATCCTGATTGGAATAAGATTCCAAAGATAGCTGGTTAAAATTAATCGACCCTGCTGGGCAAGTGGCTCCGGGAGATGTCACTACAACCTGCATATCGTCTTCCGAACTAAGCGCCGAATCCGTCGCGCTTAATCTGAGCACATAGACCCCGACCGAGGAAAATGTGGCGCTGGTGTCCACCACACTCGCATTAGCAAAACTGACTGAGCCTGGTCCACTTACCACACTCCAGGTCGTAGTCAGAGAAGCTGGCGGATTAGGTAATCCATCGTCCTCCACCGAACCATCGAGAATCAATGAAGAAGGTAGCGCTACAGCAAGGTCGCTCCCCGCGTTCACGTTGGGTGCCGTATTCACCGGGGGCGCATCACTGACCGTTACCACTACCTCATCAAAATTCGATAACACGCTGTCGCTCCCGGATAACCGCAATACGTAGACCCCCGCGACATCAAAACTCACGTTCGTAGTGGTACTACTTGGATCAGAAAATGTAGCTGTGCCCGGTCCACTAACTGCGCTCCAGGTCGTAGAGACAGCGCCCGGCGGGTTAGGGAGACCGTCATCGCCGACTGCTCCATCCAGAGTGGCAACAGCAGGCAGTGTGATGGTTTGATCGGGGCCTGCTTCGACAGTAGGTGCTGCATTCCCTCCGGTGAGCACAACAGCGCTAATCGATACATCGTCAACCCCTGCTTCAACCAAACTGCCTGAACCCGCATCCGCTGCTTCCACCAACATATAAACTGTTTCTCCGGCAAACGTATCGAGCGACACGCTGTTCTCAGCCCAGGCACCATTATCTTGATCGCTACTTCCTAATTCCTCGAACACTTGTAATGTTCCACTGGACGATCCAACTACGGAAACACGCAGAAAATCGTCTATCGTTGCATTGCTCGTGTGAGCGAGGTAAGCATAAAAACTGAGTTGTACATCGGTCGCATTCCCTGGGATCACAATATCAGGCGAGCGAATCGAGGTCATACCGTTGTCGATATCGTTGCTTCCTACACTAGCACCTGCCAAAGGCCCGGTTACCAGATTAAACGATCCACTGTTGGCAGTCCCGAGTTGCTGCACACCGCCAGAAGTAGTTGTCTGCTCAGGATTCGCCCTGGCCCACTGTCCTGTTGTCGCTGTATCAGTAGCGTTCGGGTTTGTGACCCAGCCGAGGTCATTTTCAAAATCATCATTGAACAGCACCGTCGGTAGAACAGCATTATTATCGATGGTCAGAAACGCGGCACTGACGACACCCCAGTTTCCTGCGGTGTCACGAGCGCGGGTGTAAATGGTGTGACGCCCTTCGGACAATAGTGTGGTGTCGATAGATACAGATGCCACCTCAATGCTGCTGTTGAACACACCATCTGCTGGATTCATCGCTACGGCAAAAGTTTCGGCACCAGGTTCCCAAGGAGGAACATCAATGTAATATTCAACTTCGGCGATACTTTGCGATGGCTCTGCCCCGTTACTGTTGTTATAGCGGGTGTCATCATAAGTCACTGTCAGATCGACAATTGATCCAGCTGGAACGCCTGCAGGCGCGTCCGGAGACAGACCAATGCCGTATCCTTCTGGTCCAGCGGGCAGCAGATAAGGTGCACGTACCGTCTTTAACGCATATTTTAAAGAAGGCAGATTATCTGGCAGAAGCGTGTTTTCAAAATACCCGCAGGATTCAAAAAACTCGGTGCCGAGTTCGTAAGTATAGGAGGGTAGTCCCAGTTCACCATACCCATAGGAAGTGGTGGTGCCGTCTGTGGGATACAGACCTATCGATTGTTGCGGTGTATGTCCATTAAAAAACGCCAGTTTACGTCCTAAAGTTTGTAACTGTGTGCCGTTCGGCGCCGGATTGCTGGTAAATCCCCAAGGCCACAAAATCAGTCGACCAGAGCTGTGAATATCGAGATACATCCCACTGGTATCCAGTGGTGCTGGATCGTTGACGCCAGGCCCTCGAACGTCAGGAAATATAGATGACAACTGACTGATGACAGCCTGGGTCTCCGGCTCCGACGCAGCAAATGCGCCGTGATACGTTTGACTACATTGGTTAGTACTGGAACCGTTGCAACAATTCCATTGAAAGGAAAAATTTCGATTCAGATCCGCTCCGCGATTGTTGCTGGTTGCGCCACAATAATTTTGATTGACGTTCTTCCGCCAGAGAAGCCCCGTCTCTGCTTGCTTGCGGCCATCCGGATTCGCTACCAGCATCAATCTGATATCAGTATGATCTAGAATCCAGGTAGTATCCGCGTCAACGCCATACTCTGATACCAGTTGTTCGGCAAAACGAGTCATTAGTTCTGCGGTAGTATATTCTCGGGCGTGAATAGAACTGGTAATAAAAATCGTCGGTTTTGGCCCAACGATAGAAAGATTGGTCAATCGCAAGACGTTCAGATCGTACCCACCAAATCCGTTTACCTTTTCCCAGCTATCTCCGACATCCGACCAGGTGGCGAGGTTAGGATGATTTAAGACAATATCCTCCGCTGTTGCGTACGTCTCTTCGACAGTGCGGTAGCAGGCAAAACCGGGAATTCCCACAAACGATAATGCTGAAGATTGTGTCCTGTTAGTCAGGGTGCTTGACTGTTCTCTTGATTGGAGTAGACCCGCTGACTTTTTCTTCAGACCAATGCCAAGAGCCTTTAGTTGCTCCGTTTCTGTAGCAGTTTGATCGAGCTCCACGATGACATTGAGTCGATCACTGATGGATAACAATCGTTCAATCTCTTCGGCAGATTCTTGTAAAACGATAAAACCCGATTCGTATTTCGACTCACGCGGTTCGTAAGTTTTGCTGATTTGCTGTGCAACCCGAATATCGGAGAAATACACCTTAACCACAATTTCTTCATTGGGGTCAAAGCTCGCCAGTTGTTCAGAGGTGATAGAGGTTTGCGCAAAAATAGCATTAGACCAACACCAAATGGCCACAAGTGCTCCGAGTCCCCATAGTCTTTGCCTATTCTTTTTTTCAATCTGAAAACCGGCCACCCCAATACATCTAACCTTATTCATGATTCCATCCTTCTAGTGTTAGTGTTTTTTTACTATAGCAAATACCAGAAGGAGATGTGTAGATACGATTGAGCTTCCAGGTTTCAATAACTTAGGCCTTGGGAACGCTGCTTAAAACTGTATATCAAAGTACTTTCGGTACCAGCTTTTCAGATTCTTGTCTCCTGCATCACCCTGAGAAAATTCGTACGGTTTGCCATCAATACTAAACCGAACCCTTGCTCCAATATTTTTTTTTGCTAGTTCCACCTGAAAGGAACGACGGTCGCAGATGACCGCCTCGTATCGGCTACCGCTTGCAACAGGACGAAAGTTCTTCACATCGTGCATAAATCGGAAACCACCCTCTCCATTATTTGATTCCACTAAAAAAGGTTGACATGCCGCTTGCGTCCCGGAACTGATTAGCGTACCGAACATAATGTAACCCGCCGCAGTGAACATACCTTTTCTTTTACCTGATCGTGTTCTTGATTTCATCTTTGTCCTCTTTGATTGGGAATTTTCTAACGCCAAAAAAGTGTATGAGACACCTACTATCTGATTCAAGTGATTGGATATCCACTGCCCCTGACTAACATATGAAGTGCTTGTCACAGAATATATCTCTTAAACCAGTTAATTATTCGTCAATTCTGAATCAAGGAGTTTTTCGAAAATACAAAATAAAACCTTTTAATTCATACAGTTAAATAAATAAAATCAATTTTATTCAGTCACGGTTCAGTGATTATTCAGAGTGTTATGTTAAGTAAAGTGCTGGTATTAACTATGAGGACTTTACCTTGGTAAACAGCGTAAGACGACAGTCTTTGAAAACAATTGTGGGGGCAATGGCGGGGGCTGCGGCCACCGCGCAAGTGCCACTGACGTTGGCAAAGGATGTTACACAATTAGGGAATGCGGGAATCTCTATCTCACATGTAGAAACCGTGTTTGGCCAGACAGTCATGATTCAAAACCTGTCGGATAAATTGGCAAGGCTCGAATCGCTATCCCCGAGCAAAATCAGCACGGTAAGCGGAGAGTTTGATATGGATGTTTTACTCTCTCAAGGTCCGATAGAAATTGAAGGTGCGACTACGAAGGCAATTAATGTTGCCGCAGATGGGCGTATTCATAACTGGGCCATTTGGAACACCCTCGAATCCAGCCCAGCTGAAGTCGTTGAGAACGGTTCTTTGCGCCCGGTAGACATATTTGTGCACCACCACTCACTAGCTGGTCCCCCGCTTCGACACGTGCAAACCGGCACTTTTGTATAGAATTAACTGGAGAACAAAATGATTGATAAAAATAAACGAAAAAGCTTGCGCGCATTGGGTGTGGCAGGAGTGGGGACTGCGGCTGCATTGAGTACGCCGGGTGTTTTAGCTGGCGCAAAAAACATCTTTGACTCTGGAGCAGATGCCAGTAATGCCCCGTTCTCTGGGATGACGGTGAAGCATTATAGTAATTTTGAGGGTCACACCTTGTTGTTCCAGAATGAAACCAGTTCACCGATAGCGCTACAGGGTTTTCAAGACGCTGAAGTGAATACACCTACTGGTCGTTTTAATCTTAACGCCGTGATGAAAGATCAAGCGTTTGTTGTACCCGCCAACGCCACCCAGGCAGTCAGTCTGGGAAGTGACGGAACGGTGCACAGGTACGCGCTTTGGACTTCAACTAGCGAACCAGAATCGACCATGGCGTTAATCGACAGAACGCAGAAAGTCAAAGTGATTGGACAATATCGTGAGCTCCGAACGCCAGATTCACAGATCTATTTAGCAAATGTGCAGCTCACTTAAATGAGTTGGGTTTTCTGGCTTTTGTAACGGCCTGAATCTGCTTAAAAAACTGACCCTTGACCGACTCCGGTCAAGGGTTTTTTATCGACTGAAAAACTTGTAAGCCTTAAGAACAACCCGTGCTTTGAAAACGCTACCGCAAAGCGATACGGGCAAAGTCCGCCAATTCCAGTTTAAGTTCTTCCACACTCTTCACACCATTGGTGCTTCGTTTCAACGACCCTTTACCGTCGAACATCAGCAAGGAAATAGTTTGAACGCGATGCTGGCGCTGAAGCCGCAAGCCGGCAGAGGTCGTTACATCAGCGATCTTGTATTCGATCGCATCACCATAGTCTCGC
Source organism: Acidiferrobacterales bacterium (assembly GCA_019633985.1). Lineage (GTDB taxonomy): Bacteria > Pseudomonadota > Gammaproteobacteria > Arenicellales > Poriferihabitantaceae > VYFG01. The sequence goes on from JAHQWE010000075.1 coordinate 47,641, forward strand.
AGTGCAACCTTGGTATTCGACATCAATTTCTTGCACTTAGGGCATTTGGGATCATGAATTTGGATAATCACCGGCGTTCCGTTACCAATCACGGACAAATCATGGGAAACCGCATAGCTTTTCTTGTATGCACTTAAGCCAAATCCGGCAAGCGCAACGACAACAAATGTAACCAATAGAGAGCTACCGACACGCTTTATCTTCGAACGCTGCCTCCGCTTCGCTTTTGCCGCTTCGACTTCCGGGCTTACGATTTTTTTGCCGGATTTTTTGCCCTTCTTTCTGCTCATAATTGATGTACCGCCAGCCGGAAACTGTGTTCTTTATCCAGCTTCTGACCATCAAATTTACAATCAGTTCGATTACGAAGAAAAAGAAGTTTGTGATCGTGCTCTATTGTCGATGTAGCGCCATACGTACGGTCAACCGGTTTAGACGATCCGTTTCTTTCATTGAGAACCCAACGGTTACACCCCCACTCAGCATTTCTTTAATGGGTTCAAATTCTTGGCCATCTTTACTAGCATAAACACCTCTCTGACTGATGTAGACATAGATATCTTCCGTAAATTCAATCTCAATCGGATCGGTCTCCCGTATACGGAAGAGTTCTCCCGTTTTTTCAACATCAAGCAGCACAACATCTCCTGCTTTGACTTCATAGATTATTCCATCCTCATAATTTTCGGCTTGAATCTGGGCCAACGCTTCCCGGCTTGGGGTCTGACCATCGTCGCGGAACAAAGACACCTCTAATGCATTTTTGGTCGATATAGTAGTGCATCCCGTTGCGATCAGGGAGAAGACACCAACAGCGCAAAATGACAACAACGTTTTGAGTTCTTTCATCTTCACAGTTTTATTGTTTGCTGGAGTGAAAGCGTACCCTGCGTTTCTACGCAGGTCTGTAATCGAACGGTATCGAATTGTTATCGCTATGTATTGCTGTGAGTCGCCTTAAACACTTAGCCTGGTGCTTTGAACCTATATCTCGTTGCTCACAGCGGCAATACTCTCCTGCAATATGGAAACTACTTTATCAATTTGCTGAGCATTCAGTGTCAAACACGGTGACAGAACTGCCATACTACCGAGCGGTCGTACAATAAGTCCTCGCCTTTGCGCATGTTGAGCAACCATGCTGCCAATATTTGACTCTTGCTCAAACGGTTCGCGCGACGTTTTATCCTTCACAAATTCAATTCCCATCATAAAATGGCTGCCACGCACTTCACCGACGATATCCAGCGTCTCCAGTGTCTTTAATCCCAACTCAAACTTCGGCCCCTCCCTCCGCACGTGACCGCAAATATCTTCGTTCTCAATAATCCGTATATTGGCCAGGGCGGCGGCACAGCAAGCGGGATGACCCGAATAGGTCATACCGTGCATAAACATGCCTCCTGGGGCGGAAATCACATCGAAAATATCATCGCTGATAATCGTCGCTGACATTGGCTGATAACCTGAAGTGAGCCCTTTTGCTGAGCAAATAATGTCTGGCTGAATATCAAAAAAATCTTTGGATGCGAACATATGTCCCAACCTGCCGAATGCGGTGACGACTTCATCAGAGATACTCATAATTTCATATTTTTGACATATCTCCCATGCACGGCGATGGTATCCCTCTGGCGGAACGATCACGCCCCCAGCCCCCATTATTGGCTCAGCAATAAACCCGGCAATATTCTCCGCTCCAATCTTTTCAATTGTCTCCACCATTTCTTCAATCAGAAAATCGGAAAATTCATCCACGGTCATATTCTCTGGACGACGATAGGGATAGGGAGATGAAAGAAAGTCCACGAGGTGGTCTGCAGAATCCCAACCGTCGCGATACGCGGGCGTAGTCATTGCGATCGCCATATAGGTAGAACCATGATACGCACCGACCCGGGAGAGAATACGTTTTTTGCTGGGCAACCCTTTTCGATTGAAATAGTGCTGCAGCATACGCACCGCAGTATCATTAGCGACAGACCCGGAGTTTCCAAAGTACACTTTGTTCAGATTCCCCGGGGCCATTTGGGTCACCTTTTCAGACAACTCGGCCGCCAATGGATGGGTCAAGTTATAAAAAGTGGAGTAATAGTCCAACTCCTTGAGCTGAGTAGCCACCGCATCTGCGATTTCTGTTCTGCCGTGTCCGACATTGACACACCAGAGTCCACCAATGCCATCGATGTACTGATTGCCAGCACCATCATAGACATACGGACCCTCTGCTCGCGTAATGACGGTGCGTGAATCTGGATCCTTCAGATCGTTTAAATTCGCAAATGAGTGAACTAGGTGATTGTCCTGCTGGAGAATCTTTTTTACATCAACAGTCGGTTTATTCATAGTTATTTTTATTCCTAGAGATTCCAGTTGAAATAGATATTTTAAACGGAGGCTCCACCTCATTATCGGTTATTTTCCAGGTCGGCTCCAGCGTCGAATCTAAGCGTTGTTGTTCCATTACTACTTATCGGTTCCAAATTTATTAAGCAAAGGCCTCTGCTTTTTTGTGGTTAAATACCCAAATCCAATCAGCATGCAAAAACCGCATAGATAGAACACAAGAAGAAAATGACTGTTGAAAAGACAAAAATCATTGAGTCACTCATGCTCATCGCTTTGTTTTTGATTACTTCATTGATTTCCTTTACTGCGGCTTCTGATTCAGTCATTGAGGGAAGCGAACATCCCGATCTTCACGAAGCCATCGAGATCTGGTTACAAAACAATGACGAGAATAGCCTGCCGACAATCGCAAAGCTCGCGAGAGACGGTAACACTGCCGCTCGCTTGTTGCTCTCCCGTATTGAACGAACCGAGCGTGCTCCTTCCTCGTATTTGGAAAGTTTAACGATCAAGCAACAAAAAGCACTGTTTCGTAACCCAGAAAATAAAGGCGTCTTTCAGCCAAGCTGGATGTTAACTGAGGCGGAGTCAGGAAATTCTATTGCAGCACTCTTTCTCTCGTCATATGTGCCAAGGGTAGATTTAGCTACTATCCATGCTCTACGACAGGCTGGTGAATTCGAGGCCACCGATCATCCGGTGAGAATTGCCGCGCTATACGGAGATATAAAAATAAAAAAAGCACTTCTTGACGAGCTGGCGACCCCGCAGATGCGTCCATTTGTAATCAGTCAACTTCCTCCCGCCAAACCGATAGCAGATGGTCTTGCGGCATTAGAATACATGAAGCAATTTGGGCAAAAATATTCGCATACCAAAGACATCGAATATGAAACCAAAGCAGCTGCCAGATTTCTCGCACTCGGAATTCCCTATGGCGACGTGTCCAGAACAAATCCCTGGAGGTCTGTTGTCTCCAACTGGTTGATGTATAGCACGGAAGCAGCACCTATTCGTAAAACTTGCGAGGCCCATTGTGCTAACGATGTCGAGGAATGCGGAATTACCTTGCTTGGATTAACTGGAGGTTATTACGAAGCAATTCGACTGGATTCGCCGATGGAAAACCTTATCAGCCAATCTACTTTCCTGCATAGTGAAAGAGCGGCCGCGCAAGCGCTAAGAAGGGGCGCTCTGATACGCGCCGAGCATGGAGGAGAAATTGCCTCAATCCAACAAATTGCACACCGAAGCCAATGTTTGGCGAAGTGGGTCAAGCTCGAACGCCAGTCGACGATGTATCAGGCAACTCGGAACTAAATGGTGACAGCTCATATCGAAGTGAATACTAAGAAAACCCTTTCAGCCATTCTCAACTTCAACGGAGCAACTTCAAAACGAGAATTCAGTCAGACAGCTGACTCATCAAACGATCCGACAGCTATTTTTCCTCACCGAATCTATCCAGCACGCCGGCTCCGTCGCAAATAGATATTCGGGCTGTGTCGACCGAGGCCGATACGACGGTTTCGAAGCAGACAGAGGAAATCCTAACGTGAGCACATTTGGGGTTATATTAACTTCCCCAAATAAACCAAAAAAACCCTGCGCTGAAAACATGCGCGATCAGGCAGCAGAGGTCAACGCAACCTGACCTCTGCCACGGGGAATTCAAAACTGATGAACCAAAGTATTTCCGCCCAAGGTTACTGAAACCAGGTATCCACCGCAGCCTGATTCTCTTCGACCCATTTTTCAGCGTACACCGCCGGATCCTGCTTCTCAACAACCAATGCGTATGTCATCTTGGTAAGCATTTCGTTATCAAGCGCAACTTTGGAAAGCATTGCAGCTGCGTCAGGTTGCTCCGTTTCCAATGAAGCAGCGTAGTTAATATGTAGCTTTGCAGTGTCCCAGGCAACTGCAGCCCGCGACTTTTCTAACCACCCTGGTGTTGGAGAAGGCTGAACAATCGTCCATTGGGTTGCATCGTGAGGAGGCTCGTTTAATTTGACTAAATCGTGTGTAGCGAACATGTGATGGGGGGTGTAACAAAAGAACACAACATTCTTGTTGTCGTTGACCGCGCCATCTACCATATCAAGTGCTTCATTCTCTTCCATGACCATCAAACTCATAGTCTGATCGTAGCCATACGATCTTGCGCGAATTCTTTCTATCGTGGTCGAACCCCAGCCTTCCGCACCAATCCAGATATCCCCCTTGCCGTCACCATTTGAATCAAACTGACTCGCCATTTCGGGATTTCTAAGTTCGCTCAGATCCTTGATTCCTGTTCTTTCCGCGGTGCCTTTTGTCACGCACATTGCTTGGGTACCGTCAACAGAATTCGGATTCATACGGATTGTTTTTTTCCCATCTACAAACTGACGCTTCAGGTGCACAAGATTTGGCAACCAAACTTCTGGATGTACGTGCATTGAGCCAGCATCAATCGCTTTGATCACTGTGTCATTGGAGCCGTTTTGCAGCTCAACGGTGAGCCCCAGTTTCTTCTCCATTGCGACTTTCAGCACGTGTGCGGTTGCTTGAACAGAAGGCCAGTTGGGCACGCCGATCACAACATCAGCGGCGGTCGCCACCGACATTTGAACTATAAAAAAGCAAGCGCAGAGATGCGCGGATATTTTTCTTAACAGCATATCGAACTCCTCAAAGTGTATTAGGGTAATTCGACCAACGAACAGACTCGGACCGGAGTCCACAACGTCAACCGTTAAAAAATCTTACTCCTTCAAAATTTGGATTTCCAGTGAAGAAATAGGAATACCTCCTGAATTGTAAAAATTATCGTACATAGCGCCGCTATAACAATACTTAGTTAATCAAGAATATTGGAGATAAGTCGATGATTACACTGACGATACTTACTCTGATTGACCGTATCACCAGCTATTGATCGGGTTTAAATACTTGTAATAAATTAAACTTATCCGATTACCCGGGAAAAATGCATGAAGTTTTCTTCTAAAGAAACAAATATTATTCACAGCAAACTTGATACGCCGAAAATACTCAATGTAATTAGCTCAGCAGTGAACCCAAACCGATCACTTTTGCGACCGCATCGCAAGTCTGACTTTTTTTGTTAAGCATTTTGCAATGAGCGCTGTACAAGATATCGAAATAGGCTACGTCAAAGAGAATGCCCAAAATACAGTGGGCATCTACTTAACCGACACCTTCAACCTGCTGCCAATGGTTGCCGCACTCGAACCACTTCGTATCGCTAACCGCGTGTCGAAAAAGGTTTTGTTTCATTGGTCGATTGTTACGAATGACGGCTTAACAGTGAGCGCCTCCAACGGCTTAAGCCACGCTGCAGACTACTCTACAGAGACTGCTCCAGTTTTTGATTTTCTAATTGTTACAGGCCCTTTTTACACTAGAGACATCCAGAGTGAAGTGCTGATCAAATGGGTAAAATACCAGCATCAACATTTAGCAACCTTGATCGGTCTCGAGTCGGGCTGCCATACACTAGCAAAGGCGGGACTTCTCGAAGGTAGAAGGTGCACCACGCATTGGGAGCATCGAGAAGAATACAGAAACAATTGGCCAGAGCACCAATTGTCAAACGATATCTACGAAATGGACGAGAATATTTTCACCTGTTCTGGTGGAGCAGCGCCAATGGATATGATGCTCTTTCTTCTGGAAAGGATGTACGACCACGAGCTCGCAGCATCGGTGGCAGATAGAATGATTCATCCCCACATTCGTAACTCCGGCGAGCCACAAACAATGGATTTACGATCAAGGACGGGAGTCAACCATCCTGTAGTTCTGGAATGCATTCAGTTAATCGAAGCTAATATTGAACAGCCTCTATTGCCAGAAGAAATCGCCGAACTGATTGGAATTTCCAAACGGCAATTAGAAAGGCTGTTTCTCCGATATATGAAAACAAGTCCAGCCCGATACTACTTAACCCAGCGTTTGGAAGCAGCTCGCTCGATGCTTGAACAATCGAACACACGAATAGTCGATATCGCCAAAGCAACTGGGTTTCGCTCAGCGGGGCATTTTAGTACACGCTATCTATCGAGTTACGGTATTACACCCAGTGAGGCGAGAAGTCGAAGTATTGACGTCGATCGACGTTAGCGTTGAACCAGAAATTTATCGCTATTTGTGTGCGAAAAAAACCGACGGTAGCGACTATACGTTATCGCTGGACCGTCGGTCTTTTTTTTCTCAGATAAATCGAACTTTAACCTTATAGGTTAAATTCAACTCTCCTGATCAGCCTCAATTTGCCACTACAAATTGGCTATGCCGTAGTTGGCAAACCAGCAGCCTCCCTTCTTCCATCATTATAGATTGCTTTCACAAGTGCAGCACATTGCAAAACCATCACCAGGGAGAACGGCAGTGCGCCGATAACCATCGCAGTCTGAATCGCTTTTAAGCCCCCAACCAACAGGAGTGCGGCCACCACCGCGCCTAGAGCGAGACCCCAGAAGATAATGTGCGGACGTGCTTTCGGACCTTCATCACCCGCAGCGTTAATAGTGTTAACAATCAACACGGCAGAGTCAGCAGTAGTGACTAGATAGGTCATCAACAACACCACAATCATCGCAGCCATTGCCCAGGCCAGAGCCTCGGATATTGGTGACAGCATGAAATTGGTCATTGCAAATATCTTGTCTCCATCTGGTGCACCCATGATTACGCCATCTGCACCGCCAGTCAGCTCAAGGTCGATTGCAGTACCGCCTGCCCAGGTAAACCAAACAAAACACATTAGAGAAGGAACGATCATTGCGCCAAGAACAAACTCGCGTATGGTTCTGCCTTTAGAAATACGAGCAAGGAATAATCCTACAAATGGTGCGAATGCAATCCACCACGCCCAATAGAAAACAGACCAACCGCCTTGCCAGCCTTCCAGTTTAGAAGCAACACTGTCAGGGTTTCCATCTCCGCTCCATACTCTGAAACTCATGTCAGGTAACGCAATCAGGTAGTCCCAAATTCCAACCACCAGGGCTTTCAAGCCAAAAAAGGTAGAACCAAATAGGAGGAAAAAGGTTAAAAGCGCGATGCTCAAACCCATATTCAGATTCGACAGCCATTTGATGCCCTTACCGACTCCAGACAATGCTGAGATGGTGGACGCGACCATAATGACGATGATTGCTACCAAAATTCCCGTTGTATTCGCGGTACCTGCTTCGTTCGTCAGCCCGCCAATTCCGATGCGAGTAAGACCAGACACAAACTGTTCAACACCAAACCCCAGAGTTTGCGCCACACCGAGAATGGTTGCGACGACAGCAACGATGTCAACAATGTTACCAGCAGACCCCGACAACTTAGAACCAAATATCGGAGTTAGGGATGACCGCATTGTTAATGGCAGAGAACGTCTATAGCTAAAGAACCCAAGAGCCAGACCGGCAATGGCGTAACACGCCCAAGCGCCTAGTCCCCAGTGAAGGAACGACCACTTATACGCCATTCGTACATTGTCGGCGGTCCCACCTGTCGTAAGCCCCTGGATCACCTCTGGATTGTTGTTAAAGTGATACACGGGTTCAGCGACCGCCCATGTCAGCATTCCTACACCGATTCCCGCACCAAACATCATTGAGAACCAGGAAAAGTTTGAAAACTCCGGTTTGTCATTTTTAAGCCCGAGCTTCAGACGTCCTGCTGTTGGCCATATGGCTAACGCAATACACAAAATGACGAACAGTGTCACTGTCCAGATATACCAGGCACCGAACGACGCTAGGATAAATTTGTTGATGCCATTAAGAACAGCACCCGATTGCTCGGGAAAGGCAATGGCCCAAATTACCAGACCGCCGATAAGCAGCTTGGAGGTGATGGTAACAATTTGACTGAACCCCTTATAGAAACCGCTATCGGCGGTAGATATAGGAAGTTCAGTTAACGCTGGTTTTATTGACATATGGTGAATCCTCTTTTTTGTTTTACTAATCTATTTAGGTTACACGTTTTTATAAATAGATTCGTGGTGCAAATATATGCGTGTCATATATTTAACAAATTATGTCATGATTTTGAAATTGATGTCACATTGCATCGCTGTACAAGGCGTGTATTGGTAAATTCACACGAAATCGGTGGCCACACCCTCTTAAATTCGGGTGGCGGAAACCTGAGAAACAGAATGTTAGTATGTACTCTGATCGTGTCTGAAGCTAAACGCGAAAGCCTTCCTGAGGGTGTTGGACTATGTTGCTCAAATAAACAACCTCAGATGATCCGATTGAATCATTTTCGAAGACTTTGCAATTCTGCAGATTGATTGTAAAAACGTGGTCTTTAAAGTGAGTTCCGCTCTAATGAGCGGAAGATCTGACGTTTCTCTCAGCAACAAATCAGGACACAGCACTAGATAAGCGAGATGCCATTCAGAATACAGTTATAAAAACTTCTCGAGTACAGACACCTTTGAATAGTATCGTAGCTGCACCATTTAACAATATCGATCCGAAATCAAAACCAAAGACCAGTCATTCCCGTGAACATAAAAACAATGCCAGGTCAGTTCTTTATCGGAATATTTATTGTTGTTTACTTCTTGTATAGCTTCGTGGCGTTCAGGAACCGATTCGAAGAGAATTGGCGCACGGTGCAAATTGGTGATTCCAAAACGAGAGCGATAGAAGTGCTCGGTTCCAACCACAAAGAACAGCACCATATCGATGGACAAATTGTAGAAATACAGCAAAGTGATCAAGCGGGAAGTGAAATTGTTCAGTTTCTAGTTTGGGAGATAGGCGTTAACAACTATTACGTACTCGGTATCAGCGGTCGTGATCGGGTTGCGATTAAGGCACGAACCGAAGTGTCGCGGCTTGGCGCCGGATCAAGTACTAATTCAACGCTATCGATTAAAGCAGATCAAAAAAATGAGCGATCTCTAAAGTTCAATTAATAACTTTCCTTTCCAGACCAAAGAATCAAACTAGTGACGCTCAAAGTTTTCTTCATTGCTCTCCTTTTCAGTCTATGGATAAACATATCCGCTGCTAGTGACGGCGAATTCTGTTACGAATCAAAGTGCTGGCAATACGAAAATGTAGCGGATGTACAAGTTGGGGGAATGCGACTCCCTGAGGGGGAGTATGTGCGAGTTGATAAAACCACCAATATTGCGCGAGACAAAAAAGAAAAAAACACCCGAGTGACTACCATGGTGTTAAACAAAGAAAAAATTACGGTAGAGCTCTTTAGCTTTCCCGATGCTTTTCCTCATAAGTCCACCGAGTTTTCATTTAGTTACGATCGCGTCAACAACCGCGTGATCACCGAAGAAACAGCTGTAGGTGATAGGAGCAAAGCGCAAGAAGAGCGGATTATTCAATCTATTCCGGAGATCGCCGGCGATTTATTTAAGAATAACGGCTACTACTCCTCAGGTGAGTCCATAGAGCTCGACAAATCGATACGAATTCGCGGGGATCACATTGATGTTCGCAACCTGCTCACTTTGCTCGGTAAAGTGCGATACCAGGGAGAAAACATGATCCTGTTGAGATCAACCTATACTTTTGAAGTGGACTCCGTGTTGGGATCAGCCGACGGATATATAATGCAAAATGCGGATACAAGTATGCCGAGATATACTGCACACACGGTAGAACTCAATTTCGGAGATCAACTCAAGACAATAAAGATAAAAGGGTTTGCAAATATTCTCCCAAAGTAGAATCAATCTCGCGGTGTTCACCAAAAGCGTTGGGTTGTGGACACCAAAATAGACGTATCCTGCCGCCTAATTATCTGCCTGCGTTCATGAAGAAAAATCGCTGGAAGATCCCACCATCCCAACCATCTGCGCCTATCTTCAAACAATCACTGCTAAATCTGAAATATCTAGGTGGACTGAATAGGTAGTGTCGTCACGGGTTCTCCAGTGAGTGCTAGCATTGCGTTTGCAATTGCCGGGGCGATTGGTGGCAGACCAGGTTCACCGACACCTGTCGGCGGATCCTGTGACGGCACAATATACACTGCAATCTCAGGTACTACAGGCATCCTTGGCAACGAATAGTTGTGAAAATTACTTTGTTGTACCTGCCCTTGTTTCAGAGTGATTTCGGCTCCGCTTAAGAGCATGCCGATACCCATAATCGCAGCACCCTGTATCTGCGCCTCTACGGAGCGGGGGTTCACCGCGGTATTACAGTGAATCGCGCTGGTCACCTTGTGCACAACCGGATTTTTTCCATCCATGGATACTTCAACAATATGAGCGACCACCGAACCAAAAGACTCGTGTACCGCAACACCCCATGCTTGGTTGTCAGGCAATGTCCGCTCTCCATAGCCCGACTTTTCTACTGCCAGATCCAGTGCTGCCAAATGCCTGGGGTGTTTCGCCAGGTGCTTTCGACGAAAATCTACTGCGTCCACACCTCCGGCTCTCGCAATCTGCTCAACTAGAGTCTCCATGACAAAAGCAGAATGTGTGTGTCCGACAGAGCGCCACCACAATACAGGTACAGCAGTAACCGGATGATGTACATCAACCGAGATAGGTAGATCATAAGCGCTGTCTGCAACGCCCTCGGTGGCAGTTGAATCGATGCCATCTTTCATCAACATTGGCTCAAATGCAGTGCCTTTCAGAATAGAGGGGGCAACGATTGTGTGATCCCAGCTAACCACATCACCGTCGTCGCTTAAACCGATGCTCGCACGGTGCATGGTAAACGGTCGGTAATATCCTCCACGAACGTCGTCTTCACGGCTCCACATCACTTTAAGTGGTTCAGTGCGACCCGCTGCGGTCCATGCCTTCATCACTTTAGCGGTATCTGCAAGGTAGTCCGATGTCGGGGTCGCCCGGCGCCCAAAGCCACCCCCTGCGAACTGCGTATGAATCGTCACCTGCGCGGGAGAGACATCCAGCACCCCCGCCACAGCACCTTGGTCAAATGTCTGGAACTGCGTACCGGTCCAAACATCGACCCTGGTATTTTCCCCACTCCCTGTCATTTCAATCAGTGCATTAAGTGGCTCCATCGGCGTGTGTGCCAAAAATGGAAAAGTGAAATCAGCTGATATCGTTTTTGCAACTTCTTTGTCTAGCGATGCCGAAGTTCGTGCTTTCAACCCATCTGTACCGAGCAACTCGGTAAATTGCTCTGCCATCTTTGTCGTATCAGGTAGCGCGTCGATATCATCGACGTGCTGCCACTCGACCTTTACCGCATCACGTCCCATCTTTGCCTGCCAATAGCCATCTGCGATAACGGCGATGCCTACCGAATCTCTATCTAGATCAACTTTCATGATTTGATCCACGCCCTGAATCGAACTGGCAGCACTAGCATCAAAGCTCTCGACCTTGCCACCAAACCAAGGTGGTCTGATCAGCAGAACTGTTTTCATGCCAGGTCTTCGGGCGTCAATTCCAAAATCTTGTTGACCGGTGGACTTGTTACGCGTATCGAGACGTTCAACACCCTTGCCGATATAACGAAACTGATCAGGGGTTTTTAATTCGACCTTCTCCGGAACAGGCTGTGACATTGCCGCAACAGCCAGTTCGCCAAAACCTGCCTCTTTTCCGTTGGGCCCGGTAATTTTTCCATTGTTCGTGGACAGCGCAGATACATCAACCTCCCACTTTTCTGCGGCTGCAGTTAGCAACATCGCCCGCGCCCGCGCGCCGAGTTCTCTGTACTGGGTAAAACTATGGGCAATGGCAGTTGAGCCACCGGTAAACTGAATACCAAACAAAGGATCTTTATAGGCGTCTCCAGCGTTGGCCAGTTTGGCATCAACTTTTGACCAATCCGCGTCCAACTCGTCGGCGAGAACACGCGCCAGGCCGGTATGCGAACCTTGACCAAATTCCAGCCGGTTTACGATGATGGTAATCGAACCATCTTCGGCGATTTGTAAAAACTCTGATGGTTGTTGCAAAGGGGTAAGCCCTTGTTTTTTCCCTTCCGCATCCCCTTCGGCAACTGCCACAGGTGCAATCCCCAGTGCCAGTCCAGAAACTCCTGCAATTTTCATAAACCGACGGCGGCTGATAGGCTGATTGACTAAGGCACCCGCGTTATAAGACCGCCCCAATTTCTGCATTATCTTTTCGTAGCTCATATTTGCCTCCTGCTCTAAGCCAGCTTCGCTGCGGCAGATCGAATAGCTGCCTTAATTCGAATGTAAGTACCACAGCGGCAGATATTGCCGGCCATAAACGAGTCAATATCGTCTTCGCTGGGGTTTGGGTTACTTTGCAGCAGTGCAACAGCACTCATCACCTGTCCACTTTGACAATAACCGCATTGCGGAACGTCATGTTCTATCCATGCCGCTTGAACGAGTTCACCTAGTGCCGCGGCGCCAATTTGTTCAATGGTTGTCACCTGCTTGCCCGCAACCGCTGAGACAGGTGTCACACAACTTCGAATAGCCTGACCTTCCAAATGTACTGTGCAGGCACCACATTGCGCCATACCACATCCAAACTTGGTACCTGTCATCTCCAGTTCATCACGCAGCACCCACAAAACCGGCGTGGAACTATCAACCTCAACGCTCACCGCATTTCCGTTTAATACAAAATCAACCATAACTGCCTCGCTTTAAATTTGGTCGGTTTACATATCCATACTTTTTTACCCACGATGTAGTTTAGCGTGTGAATTCTCATTCGCGACACCAGTAAGGAAATTTGAGATTACAAAAAGTTAAATTTCGAAGGTTCTCAATTGTAAAGTTACTTGTTATCCAAATTGATGCAGGATTATTTCCTGTCAAGAAACTGTTTGTAATCATCTAACGTATCAATATCATCCAACCGAGAATCTGTCGGCAATATTTTTACTTTATTACCGAGTTGCCGGATCAATTGCTGGGCACCTCGCTCTCCCTGGAGATCTATCAATTGCGGAAACAGCGATCTTGAAAATGCTGCGGGCACACCTGCAGAATCACCGTAGGCTGTCGCCGCCGCCCGTATGTTTTTTCCTTTAAAGAGAGATTCACCTAGTAGTCTATAGTGCTTTGCACTAATGCCCGGTTGATCGGATAACACAATCAAAACTCCACAAATGTCATTTGCCTGTGCTATAGCAGATTTCACTCCACAGCCAATACTGCCCGCCATTCCGCTCTCCCAATTCTCATTAAAGACCACCGAAACAGCTTGAGGTAAAACAGGAGTAATGACTGAATGGTTTGCTCCCGTCACGACATGTAGTCGAGTGAAACCCGCAGATTGAAGCTTCACCAATATATGTTCAATGAATGGTTTGCCATCCAGGTCAGCGATCTGCTTGACTGATCCAAAACGCGAAGAAGCGCCAGCAGCGAGTACAATCACTGCGACATCGTTCAGCTTCACTTTCAACGCTACCAAGATTAGTTACCAACAATAGTGTGAATTCCAGCGTTTTTCTCTGACAAGATTCCCCCCGTATGTCCGCTCTGCACTTGCTGCAACTCACTAAGAATTGAAATCGCGATTTCAGCGGGGAATTGACCTCCCAAATCTAGCCCAACAGGTGCTCTAAACGCGCGATCAAACCAGTTCGGCAACTCGCAGCCCCGTTCCAATAATTCAGATAGTAAATCATCCGCTCTTTGCCGAGGGCCAACAATCCCGAGGTAAAAAACGGGGGAGAGATTGCATGCGCTTCGTAGATATCCCAGATCACGGGCATAGCTATGGGTAGTTAAAACCAGGGCCGTATGCAAATCCGTTCTTATCGTATCACCCAGCTGTTGCGGTGATGCCGTAATGACTGAAATATTTGGTGCGCTGACGGAAACTTCATTATTGAGCGGGTGTAGAACCAAAGTGACGACATATCCCACCTCGTCGGCAATGGTCGCAAGTTTCAGCGCATCTATTTCGCTGCCAATCACAATCAACTGCAGTGATGGCGGAATTTGCTGAACCAGAATATGACGTTTCCCTGCGTATTCTCCTTCGTCGTTCGCAACAAGAGAAATAGCACGTTCTTCTAATTCGCGACTAGAATCGTCATCACGAAGTGCATAAACATCGTCACCTGGAAAAATAACACACGAGCCTTGATAGCATTCGTCACACTGACTGACCCAGCTCCAGGATTGTCGCTGCGCGAAAACCCGATGATAGTTTTGGAAAAAATCCGTGGCTTGTTTTGGGGCAAAAGGCTCTATGAGAATAAACAACGTACCATTGCAGCCTAGGGTATATCTACCATCGTATTCAACGAGTTCTGGTTGGCCGGAAGCAAAGACGGCTTGTGATCGCCTCACGATCTCCTTCTCGATACAACCACCACTAACAGCACCCACGGTAGTGCCATCCTCACCAACCAGCATCACCGCACCTGGCTTTCTATACGAGGATCCTTCAGTACGGACGATTGTTGCCAGCACAGTTCGCTGCGACCATTTCGCAGCAGCATGCATCACTTGATCTATTTCCTGCATTGCGATTTGATTATTTCAAATATTTAAAGTAATCCAAGATATCTTAGATTACTACTTCAACAGCATTCCTGCTTCTAGCAACCCGAAGAAGCCACTTATATTGTGAACGAAGAATTATTTAAGAAAAACCAGCGGTCATTGGAAGCAGCTGCTTCAGCGATGACCAGCAATCACCCTATCGTTTGAATTGGGAAAACTAACCGAAAATGAAACGCGCCGCGTTAAATCAGGGAGTCAAAATGGAACCAACAGGTACAGCGGAGCCGGCTTCATCCAGATAGAAAAACACGATCTCACCAGAAGTAGTACCCAAACCAAGCAGCGCGCTGATATTCACCTGATGAGTGACCAAAACGGTAGGTTGCGAGGTATTCCTGTTTCTCAACCAACTGAGTAGTGCGAGGGTTTGCGATTCTCGATACTCAAAATTGCGAAAAAAAGAGTTTAGTGGCTTAAGATCACCGACCGGCCCCAATTTCAGCGCTGAAGCCGTATCACGACAGCGGCACCACTGACTGGAATACACATCTGCGGTGACAATCGCGTTGATTCTGAAACGTTCACCAATTCGGCGCGCTTGACCAAGACCTTCAGACGACAGATTTCGTTGTGTACCACATTCCTCGAGCTCAAACACTTCCGGGTCACCTACGCCGGGTGCCAACGCATGACGCATAATGGCGATGTAAGTGCCATTTCTTACGCCATTCCAAAGTTGTTTTTCCGTTACAGCAGTATCCGCATAGCTTGATTGAATAGCGATCAACAAACAGATGCTAAGCAGACAAGCACTAAGTAGAATACATCGGGTGGTTTTTACCTGTGTCACAGAAATGCTCAAGGTTGTTCATCAAAACAAAAATTTTCCGATCGGCAGCGCATCGGATTCCCTCAATCATTTTGACTAACAAAAGGGATACCGAGGGGTTGGGCACCCCCCGGCATTTTCGCTTATCCTGCTTATCCTAGTGACTACCGAACTTCTTAATTTCGCCCGAGTTTAATCTCGCAGCGTAAGAGTGCAGTTCTCTCTTTACAACTTTCATCAGGAAATAAAGTGCAAAGATGTTTACAACCGCCATCGCAAATATCGCTGCGTCAGAGAAGTCGATTACCGGTCCAAGACTAGCCGCTGCTCCGATGACGATGAAGACGCAAAAAATGAGCTTGAATACCAACTCGGCGGTTTTGCCTTCCCCAAACAGGTAAGTCCAGCTTTTCAAACCGTAGTATGACCAGGAGATCATGGTTGAAAATGCAAACAATACCACCG
Source organism: Acidiferrobacterales bacterium (assembly GCA_019633985.1). Lineage (GTDB taxonomy): Bacteria > Pseudomonadota > Gammaproteobacteria > Arenicellales > Poriferihabitantaceae > VYFG01. The sequence continues at coordinate 63,707 of JAHQWE010000075.1, forward strand.
CAACCGCCAACACGTATGGGAACCATCCGATTGCTGAACCAAATGCAGCTGATGTGAGTGAAACCCCGGTATTGCCGTCAACCGTTGCAATTTGCGAACCATCGATAATGTAGTTGCCGGTCGCCGGGTCTAGTAACAGTTGCCCTGATATCGTGATAACCAACGCGGTCATGGTGCAAATCACCACTGTGTCGATCAGCGGTTCCAGCAGAGATACAAACCCTTCTGTAATAGGTTCTTTGGTTTGCACTGCAGAGTGAGCAATCGCCGCTGAACCTACACCGGCTTCATTAGAGAAAGCGGCTCGCTTAAATCCCTGAATCAACGCGCCGACAAATCCACCCGCCACACCAAGCCCGGTAAACGCCCCTGCAAAAATTTGTCCAAAGGCCCAGCCGATCTTGTCATAGTTAATAAGCAGTATGACCAACGCGGCCCCTACGTACATAATTCCCATGAACGGCACGACTTTCTCCGTGACTCTAGCGATAGATTTGACACCACCCACAATAACAATAAAGACAACGACCGCGAAAACCAGACCTGTGATCCAACCTGGGTAGTCACCCACAATTCCAGAGATTTGCGCATGAGCCTGATTCGCCTGAAACATATTGCCGCCTCCAAGCGCGCCCAGTATGCAAAAGATCGAAAACATCACCGCGAGAATCTTGCCACCTGGCAGACCCAGTTCTTTAAACCCTTTCGAGATGTAGTACATCGGGCCACCAGATACCGTGCCGTCTTTGTATTCATTTCGGTATTTCACGCCCAGCGTACACTCCGTAAACTTCGACGCCATGCCAAGCAAGCCCGCGAGTATCATCCAGAAAGTGGCACCCGGACCACCAATACCAACTGCCACAGCAACACCAGCGATATTTCCCAAACCAACTGTTCCTGACAGCGCTGTTGCCAGTGCCTGAAAGTGACTTACTTCCCCAGCGTCGTTCGGATCGGAATAATCGCCTTTTACCAGCGAAATCGAGTGTTTGAAGTACCGAAATTGCACAAAACCGAAGTAGAACGTGAACACCGTCGCTGCGACAACCAGCCACAAGACAATCCAGGGAAAACTCGTGCCGGGCAGCGGCGCGAAAATCAGACTAACAAATGGTCCTGTGAATGCTGCAAATGTTTCATTGACTCTTTGATCCAGGGTCTGCGCTTCTTGCGCCAACACCGGTGATACGGAAGAAATAAAAACAAACAGAGATGCCAGAATTTTTTGACTGAAATTCATTTTCATACCCTCCTAGTTGACAACAGTAACGGGTACATCCGCACCCATGACTAGATTGGTCGTAGAACTCCCAAATAACCGTTTGGTAAATCCTCCCTCAGAAGTTTTTCCCACTACGATCTGCTGGGCGTTTCTCTCGCCGGCGATTGCGTTCAATGTATCTGCTACATCACCATGTCGAACCACACCACTCGCCGAAATACCGGATTTTTTCATTTCTGCGAGTGCAGGATCAATTACGCGTTCTTGCGCTACAGAAATTTCTTCTTCACGGCGTTGATGCCGTTTTTCATTTTCTTCCGCAGTTTGGAATGAGTATGGAGACCATTCGATCACATATGCCACCAGAAGCTCACAGTCTCCTATCAGTTTTGCCAGTTTCGCCCCATGTTGTAAGGCGCGCCCACCGGACTCATGACCATCGAGTCCTATCACTATTATTTCGCTCATATTCCTACCTTTGTCTGTTTAAGAGGTTTCGTTGTTTATTCTTAAAGCAGTCGGTCAAATACCTATCTCAACCGCCTGCTCGGGAACCTCCGACCAATCCATTCCCTCTGCCTAGGGTACAGCATTGGTACAGGCCCCAGATAGATTATTAGGTAAAATGTCTAGTTTATGGATCTAAATATAGACATTATTCATTCTTATTGGCTATATATTAGGATTAAATAGGTATAATTCCTTTATGAAAAGGAACTTAGATATAACAGACAGGCGTATTCTGGACGAACTGCAGGCGAACGGTCGCTTACCCATCGTCGAGCTCGCCAAACGTGTTCACCTGACAAAAACGCCATGTACCGAGCGCGTGAAAAGGCTAGAGAAGCTGGGAATAATCAGCGGTTATAGCGCGAATTTAGACGCTGCAAGAATCGGTCTCAGCCATCTCACGATTGTCCATGTCAGTTTGACCCAAACAAGCGACACTGCACTTGTAGATTTCAATGAGGAAGTGAAACGGATTCCTGAGATAGAGGTCTGCCAAATGTTGGCCGGTCAGTTCGATTACATGTTGATTGTGCGATGCCGCAATATGGGGCACTTTAGAGACTTACTGGGAGACCGTATCAGTAAGCTGCCAAATCTCCTGCAAACACATTCTTTCGCGGTGATGGAAACCGTCAAAGATACTCGACGTATTGCAATGACAAATCAGGATTCGTCTCATTTTGAGTAGTGAATTTAGGTTATTTTATCTGGTGCCGTATATTCGATCGCCAGCATCGCCAAGACCCGGGAGAATATATCCGTGATCATTCAACTGCCGGTCTACCGCGGCGGTATATAAGTCAACGTCAGGATGTGCTTCATTAAACGCTGCGACGCCCTCAGGGGCAGCAAGCAGGCAAACAAACTTCATCTTCTTTGCGCCGCCGTCTTTTAAGCGATCTACTGCAGCGATAGCAGAGTTAGCGGTTGCCAACATGGGATCAACCACTATCGTCAAACGTTCACCAATATCGGACGGTACTTTGTAGTAATACTCGACAGCGATCAGCGTTTCCGGATCACGGTAGAGGCCAACATGGCCCACCCGAGCAGAAGGCATGAGTCGTAACAAACCATCCAGCAACCCGTTACCCGCGCGCAGGATAGAGACAAAACACAGCTTCTTGCCGGCAATAATGGGAGCGTCCATCTTTTCCAGTGGCGTCTGTATCTCTTTCGTTGTTAGCGCCAAATCCCTTGTGACTTCATAACCGAGGAGCATCGCAATTTCATTGACCAATTCTCTAAACGTTCTTATCGACGTGTCTGTTCGACGCATCAAAGTAAGCTTGTGTTGTATCAATGGATGATCTACGACTGTAATGTTCATTCGAAGTTTCTTGGTTATGATTTTGTCGACCTTCACTGTAACGCACTCCGGGTCTTTCGAAAAGTGGATGTAAAGCCAATCTTGTAATGACCCTGAAGTACAAGACTGACCTCTCTGTGCGAAAGAACGGGACTCCTAAACTGTCGCCGTGTCAATAAATACCTATATACTTGTTGTTTGCGAGAGCACAGGTGACATTCGATGAGTAATCCGAACAACCGATCCAAGCACATTGTTTTAACTTCCCACCCGAGCGGCGGTCAAAAACCTGTCGAAGTTGAGTGGGGTGCGAAAACCGCTGCTCAAAGAGGACCAGTGGTGGCCACACCGGCTGGTGCAGGTGAGAGAAATACAATCGGCTCTTACTCAGGCTCCTATTCCGTTTATCGAGCCCTTGCCGTTGCTGCAGGGAGCCTAGATCCCCTGCACAAACCAGACTTGACCAACACAGCGCCAGCGATACAAATTGGTCCGTTTGCCCAATGGGCTAATCCCGCACGCATAGTGTCCATTGATCCTTGGGGACACATGGTGGGTGAAGCATTTTCTCAACAAATTGAAAGCGGCATTGATGTGCGGCCAACCATTGCCATCACACGCGCACGTCTTACTGTTCCCGAGCTCATTCATACCGCCGAAAAAAGGCTTCGTCCAGATGGCTCCGTGCTGCTGGAAACTGGTGAAGCCAACGTAACCAAAATCGCCATTGAACCAGTGTGGCACTTGCCTGGTATCGCCGAGCGGTTTCATACTGACGAACACCAGCTACGTCGAACGTTATTTGAACAAACTGGAGGCATGTTTTCAGAATTGGTGACTCGCCCTGATCTTCACCTATTCTTGCCACCCATCGGCGGTATTACGGCCTATATTTTCGGAGAGATTTCAGCGATCACCGACCCAACTAAAACACTGTCCTGCAGGGTCCACGATGAATGCAACGGCTCCGACGTTTTTGGCTCCGATATCTGCACCTGTCGCCCCTATCTGATCCACGGTATTGAAGATGCCATCGAAACCGCTCAGGAGGGCGGCGCCGGACTCATTGTTTATAACCGCAAGGAGGGAAGAGCTCTCGGCGAGGTCACCAAATTCCTTGTCTACAATGCGCGTAAGCGGCAGAAAGGTGGAGACACTGCTGAACACTATTTTGAACGAACCGAATGTGTCGCAGGTGTGCAAGACATGCGGTTTCAGGAACTGATGCCAGATGTACTCAACTGGCTGGGCATTACCCGCATTGATCGATTTATTTCGATGAGCAATATGAAATATGACGCTATTGTCGGACAACATATCGAAATCGGAGAACGTATCCCTATACCCGATCATTTAATTCCCGAGGACGCTCAAGTGGAAATGGATGCCAAAAAAGCAGCCGGGTATTTTACAGAAGGTCATGTACCCTCTGCAGAAGAGCTTACCCAGACCCAGGGCAGAGATTTGAAGGACTATTGACACAATCCATGTCAAACCAACTCACGAGCTTGCTCAGTGCACGAGCGGTAAGAGAACAATGCGCACGCATCGGTGAAGCGGCAGAACGAGGAAATACCCACTGGTTCCAATTTCATCGAACAGCACTTTCAGAGTGTATCGAACTCGTCTCCGCAGAGTGTCTGAGTAATTACCCTGATCTGGATATCCCCTACCACAGTCGATGGCGGCACTTTGTTGTGAATGATTCGGATCTATGGCAACACTACCGCGACAGATATTTGTCTGATCTTTCACCAGAATCGATGACGCGCTCAGCAATCGATCTGATATTTATCAGCGTATTGTTGGATGCAGGCGCCGGTGACGAATGGAAGTATCTCGACCCGGTGAGTGGGGGAATGCTGTCTCGTTCTGAGGGTCTTGCTGCAGCGTCCCTCGATCTATTTTTCAACGAACTTGGCGAAACCAACCCCTCTGGAGAATTTGGCATTTCTGCGCAATCTTTAAGGCGATGCGGAGGTGAAATGCTGGGGACAGTTTTCCAGCACAGATCGGGAAACAGGTTAGTGGGTTTGTCAGGAAGAGTAGCGCTACTTTCGGGCCTGGCAAACACACTGGAACAGCCTGGCGATGACACCCTCACTCGACCGGGTAGTTTATATGATCTTATTTGTGAGCAGTTTCCGCAACGTCGCCTGCAAGCTGGTGAGCTATTGCAACTGGTACTTAAGCTGTTCAACACCATGTGGCCCGATGGCATGGTCAAACATGGCGTGCACCTGGGTGATTGTGGCGAGCATACGTTGGTGGCATGCAAAGGCAATCAGGATGGAATCGTGCCGTTTCACAAGCTATCGCAATGGCTCACTTATTCTTTGCTCGAGCCCTTGCAATGGTCTGGCATTGAAATCACCGATCTCGATCAGCTAACCGGGTTGCCAGAGTATAGAAATGGAGGGCTGTTGCTTGATACCGGCGTTTTATCACTGAAAGATGAAACCGTCAGGAACAGTCTACTGCGCGTCAACTCAGAAACAGTAGTGGAATGGCGAGCGTTAACAATTTGGTTATTGGACGAAATCGCACAAGGCGTGAGAAAAACGCTGGGAAAATCAACTCAGTCTTTACCGCTTGCCAGCGTACTGCAGGGAGGTACATGGAGCTGCGGTCGCAAGCTCGCAGCAGAACGCAGAGGAGGACTGCCTCCTCTTCAGCTAGACATCAGGGGCACCGTATTTTAGGGCTTAGTCAGTAAAGGTTGAGCTGGACCGTTGCAGACAGTCCAAACCAATTTTCTGGGTGACCGGTTTCGCGTTCGCTGCATCTGAAGCCGCTGTGGTGACAGACTTTTTTGCTGTAGAGATAAATCGTTGAATTGATTGTCGTCAAGCTTCACTCTGACTTCCTTGCGTGCGAACTGCAATCCACTTCCTTCAAAATGCGTCTGTACGCGCTGATAAATTTCTTTTCTCAGCGTATGTTGCTTGCCAGGTTTCGCCATAAACTTCCCTCTCACTACGATTCCCAAATCTTCCAGTTCCAGAACGCCCTGAGACTTAAACGGCTACAGAAAATCGTCGGCATATTCTGG
>JAHQWE010000001.1 GCA_019633985.1 Acidiferrobacterales bacterium
AGTGATGGCACGCCGGACTTCCAGGATACGGATGCGGACAACGACGGTATTCCGGATAGCACTGAAGGTGATAGTACGGGTGGTCCGGATACGGACAGTGACGGCACGCCGGACTTCCGTGAGACCGATAGCGACAATGACGGCATTCCAGACAGTACCGAAGGAGATTCCTCTGGTGGTCCAGATAGTGATAGTGATGGTACGCCGGACTTTCAGGATACGGATGCAGACAATGACGGTATTCCAGACTCCACTGAAGGCGATAGCACCGGTGGTCCGGATAGCGATAGTGATGGCACCCCCGACTTCCAGGATACGGATGCCGATAATGACGGTATTCCAGACTCCACTGAAAGTGATTCAACGGGAGGCCCTGATACCGATAGCGATGGCACACCTGATTATCAGGACACCGACACCGATAATGATGGAATACCAGATTCCGTAGAGGGAGATAGCACGGGTGGACCTGATACGGACAGTGATGGCACACCAGATTTCCGTGAGACAGATAGTGACAACGACGGTATCCCGGACAGCACGGAGGGCGATAGCACAGGTGGCCCTGATACCGACAGTGATGGAACCCCTGACTTCCAAGATACGGATGCGGATAACGATGGTATTCCAGACAGTCAAGAAGGTGACAGCACTGGAGGTCCAGATACCGATAGTGATGGCACACCAGATTTCCAAGATACAGACACGGATAACGACGGCATTCCAGATTCCACTGAAGGTGATAGCACCGGTGGCCCGGATACAGACAGTGATGGGACACCTGATTATCAGGACACTGACACAGATAATGATGGCATTCCGGATAGCACAGAGGGAGACAGCTCTGGAGGTCCGGATACCGATAGTGACGGCACGCCAGATTTCCGTGATACCGATACAGATAATGATGGTTTGCCAGATTCTGACGAAGGTGATTCAACAGGTGGTCCAGATACAGACAGTGATGGCACACCAGATTTCAGAGATACTGTAGAAGATCGACTTGACTTCGATTCCGATGGCATCGTAGATCAACTTGATATAGACGATGACAATGACGGTATTCTGGATGTGATCGAAGGTAGTGGTGATACTGACGGCGATGGTCTTATTGATTCAATGGACATCGATGCAGATGGTGATGGTGTTGTCGACAATGTTGAAGCACAAAGCACCTTGGGTTACGACCCAACGACGGGAACCACTGGGCCAAACGGGGCAGGATTTGTCGATGCAGACAGTGATGGCTTGGACGACGCTTATGACGCTGATCCAATGTCTTCAGACCCAATAGCTTCAGCAGGACTGACTCCTGTGGATACGGATAGTGATGGTCAACCTGATTACGTTGATACCGACGCTGATGCAGACGGAATACCTGACAGTGTTGAGAGCGGAGCCTTAGAGCCAGGGGCGGGGTTTGGTGACAGCGACAGTGATGGTCTTGCGGATCTTTACGATACTCAGGACAACGTGACGTCACAGATATTTGATCCATCTAACGGCATTACTGACCCACTTACCGCGCTAATCGATACTGATAATGATGCGATGAACCCTGGTGGTGATCTGGATTTCCGTGAAACCGATTCTGACAACGACGGCATACCTGACAGTATTGAAGGGGACAGCACAGGTGGTCCTGATACGGATAGCGATGGTACTCCGGACTATAGAGACACTGATACTGACAACGACGGATTGCCTGACAGTGATGAAGGAGACAGCACGGGAGGCCCAGATAGCGATAGTGATGGTACTCCAGACTTCCGTGATACGGTTGAAGATGTTCCATCAGAGCCGGAAGATCCACCAGTTGTGCCACAACCGACGCCTTCTTCCGCGCCACCAGCGCCGGCCCCACAGCCAGAGCCCGCGGCACTGAACTTCGCTGATATCGCATTTTTGGTATCGCTTGGACAAGATCCGGAAACGGAATTTGTCCCATATGATCCTGAGTTTGGTATGAGCTATCTTGATCGATATATTCGTTTCAATGATTGTGAAGACGACATCCCACCTAACGAATTGGATGTGACAGAATTTATTCATCTCACGGTAAATGATCAATGGCATGTTATTGACTATGGGTATGGAAACTCTCCGGAATCGCTGATCATAAAATACCTCGCGACACTCGATCCCATCTGGGATGCCGCGACTGACAGAAATATCTTTGCATGCACAATTGATCAGCTAACACCGATGGTTTACAGCGGTCCGTATTCCATCTTCCTAGACGAATTCAACGTGTTTAAAAACACCGCCTGGAGTTTCGACGATGATTCCGGTTTTGGTGTGCAAGACGTTACCGAAGAACAGGTAGATGGATTGGTTTCTGAGGTAACAGTCGTAACGGGAGATTCGTTGTGGCACATTGCATCTCATGCCGAAGTCTATAATGATGCAACTAAATGGCCTCTAATCTATGAAGCCAATAAAAACATAATAGACAATGCTGACCTTATATATCCAGGGCAGGTATTAAAGATTCCACGTGGTGAGTGACACACGAACAACTTATAATTTAACTATGGCTACAATGCATTTAAAAACTACCCATATGAGGCGTATCAAAATGGCAGAGCAACAAAATGCTATCGGTAAAGGAAGGCAGTTACTAGTTAGTCTTGGACTAGCTTCTTCCATATTTGTTACCGGTTGCGCAATTAACCCCAAAGTTGTTACAGACGATGATGTTTTGGGTCGTATTGCGGAAGACAAAAGCAACTTGTTCGCTGGGCAAGAGCCGATATCTGGACCGATAGGCATGGGAGAGGCGCTTGTTCGCGCTATTCAATATAACTTGGACAGTCGGGTAAAGAGAATGGAATTGGCTGTTGCCTCTCGAGACTTGGATTTCAGTGAGTTTGGTATGCTGCCCGATTTGGTAGCTAGTGCTGGTTATAACAAGCGATCGAATGATCCTGGTGCCCGTAGCATCAATACTGAGACCGGTGAGGAAAGTCTGCCACCTTCGCGTTCTCAGGAGAGAGTCAGGGAAACTCGTGATCTTGAGTTTATGTGGAATATTCTTGATTTCGGAATTAGTTATCACACTGCTCACCAGAAAGCACATGAAGTTTCAATCGCCAAACAAAGACAAAGAAAGACGATCCAGAATATTGCGCAAGACGTAGTTGATGCATTTTGGAAGGCCTGGGTAGCGCAAGAGATGGAAGCTGACATGGAGCAGCTTCTGACGACTACCGAAGACGCCATTGCGCAATCGGCAACATTGGTGTCTCAACAGTCACAAAGTAAGAAAGAAGCACTGCGGTATCAAACTAGTCTTTTGAGTATCCGAAACTCTTTGTATGAAATGCAAGAGCGAATGGGGTTGGCCAAGATTCGACTGGCGGCGTTGATTAATATTGCTCCTGATTCACAATACACACTGAAAAACCCCAGTGCAAATTTAGAACCTGGTCAGATAACCCGTGATTTCGCTTCGTTAGCTGACAACGCTTTAACCATGCGACCTGAATTACGTGAGGAAGATTATCGAAAGCGAATTTCTCAGCGTGAAATCAAAAAGTCGATATTGCGATTGTTTCCTTCTATTCGTATTGGAACAGGCTATCACGCAGATGAAAACGAATTTCTTATCAATGACGACTGGACCGATGTATCGTACGATATTTCATGGAACATTCTCGGCCTGTTTGGCATAAACGCCGAGCGCAAGTTTCGTGAAGCCCAAGTCGATCTTGCGGATGCACGACGGCTGGCTCTATCGATGGCGGTAATGACACAGGTTAAACTGTCGATGGAGCGTTACAAGCTCGCGCTGTTGCGCTACCAATCTTCTCAGCAACTGACAGAGGCGACAACCGATTATGCAGCAGTAATAGATGGAGCTGGTAACGAAAGTGAACTTGACAAAATCAAGGCACGAAGTGATGCGCTTGTGTCTCAGCTGCGAACCAATTTCTCGTATGCTGAGGCACAATCCTCATTTGCACGTGTTGTCAACTCTATTGGAATTGACCTTGTGCCTGATTCTTTTCAGGCGGCAGATGCAGCGGGTCGAGGAATTGAAATGGAAAAACATTGGTCAGGCATAAAAGACAGTATGATGTGATCATCTGAGTTGACTGAGAAACCCGGCCGATGCCGGGTTTTTTGTTTTTGGAAGTCGGATTTCATCGTAGGTTCAATGTTTTGGCAATAGAATGTCCTATAATCCGAACTAGTCGAAATACTGACCCTTAAATCTCGAACCTGTTCTCATTGAACCCAAAGATGAGGCGGACTATTCTTTATCGGAGATGATGGGTAACGGGAGCAATTGATGCACAAAACTACATTTATCAAGCGCTGGATATTCTCTGGTGTTGTGGTGTTGTCTTTTCAAGGGATCGCATACGCGCAATCGACATTGGACAAACAGATCGAAGAACTGGGTTTGAATATCCAGCAGCCCGAAATTTCGGTAGAGGGTGGAGCTACAAAGTTGTCTACTGAAAGTAGTGGATCTGCGGCTGTGAATTCCGTCAGCAACGAAATAAGAGTACTGTTGAAACCACAAAGGACGACGTTGTTATCCGCTGAGGCGACAGGCCAAATAAAGTCATTCCCTAACGATATTGGCGATCGATTCAAGAAGGGCGCTGCCCTTGTCAAAATAGGCTGCAGTGATACTTACTCAGAAATAGCCATTGCGAAGTCTCGGGTAGCGCAAAGTCGACTTGAATATGAATCGAATAAAAGCTTGCTGGCACAAGGTGGTGTGAGTAAATTTGATCTAGATATTTCTGGCGCGGGTGTTGAAGAAAGAGAAGCTATATTAAAAAAGTACCAAGGATTGGCATCGGGTTGTGTTTTAACTGCTCCCTACAGCGGAAAAGTGGTAGCGACACTGGCGAGCCGATATGAATACGTCAACAAAGGAACGCCTGTAGTCGAAATAATCGAGGATTCCGTTCTTGATATGCAGCTGTACGTGCCTTCTACCTGGGTCACCAAACTAAGCACTAAAACCGAGTTCACGGTATATATCGATGAGGTGAAAAAATCTTATCCAGCGAGAGTAATACGCGTCAATCCAAGGGTTGACGCTGGAAGTAAAACTGTCGAAATTATCGCCCAACTCACCGAACAGCATAAAGAGTTGCGTGCCGGAATGAGTGGGAGCGCGAAGTTTAACTTCTAAAATAAAATGGAAGGGGCTGCAACAAAAACGCCAAAGCTGGTTGAGCAAGTCCAACCGCAACCGAAGGAGGATAAATCGGTTGCCGGACTGCTATCCAAGATCATTATTCTTGAAGGTGACATCCGAAAAGTCACGACGATTAATGAGTTTGCGGTACTTGCGGTCAATGAGACTCATAAAGTAGTGCCGTACTTCCAATGCTTTATGTGGCGAAGGAGTAAGTTTGGCCGACTTTCTATTCAGGCAGTATCTGGTGCCTCTCAAGTAGATAGTGACTCTCCCTCCGTTCGATCAATTGTAAAGATCGTCAAATTTTTGGCTGAAAAGTTCAAGGATAAAAGTCTCACTCCATTTGATGCATCTGTTGACAATGTGCCATTCTATGACGAATGGGTCGAAATGTTGCCGCCAAATACATTGTGGTGTGAATTCACAGATGCGAAAACTGTAAGAAAGCTCTCAGCAGGGCTGTTGTTTTTTCGTGAAGAACCATTTACCAATAGTGACCTTGCTGCTGTCACGCCTCTCTTAGATGCGTATCGGTATACCTGGTATCGTCTCGAAAAAGTCAGAAAAGAAAACAGAAGCTTGCTCGGAGGGTTCACGAGGAGCCGATTTTTTAAGTATCTGATTTTGGGAAGTCTAATAGCAGTGATGTTTTTGCCTGTCCGTGAATCAGTATTGGCGCCTGCGACTGTTGTTCCGAGAAAGCCGGTCATTGTGGGTTCACCTATCGGAGGCGTTGTAGATAGGTTTCATGTTGAACCCAATCAACTGGTGAAAGAGGGCGATTTACTCATCTCAATTGACGATCGGGAAATTCGAAACGAAGTAGCGATCGCGGCACAGGAATTGGAGACGGCCAAAGCGGAGTATTTACGCGCGGCTCAAAAGTCGTTTTCAGACGCAGACAGCAAGTCTGAGATCGAGTTGCAAAAAACGAGGGTAGCGCAACGAGCCTTACAAAAAGATTTTGCAGAAGCCCGTTTAAGTCAAACCAGAGTTTACGCGGGTCGAGATGGTGTCGCTGTGTTTACCGATGAAAACGACTGGTTGGGTCGACCTGTGTCTGTTGGAGAAAGGATGATGACACTAGCGGACCCAGAAGAGAAGCAACTAGATATTTTTATGCCAATAGATGACGCCCTCTATCTGGATCCTGGGGCAGAGGTACGGTTGTTTTTGAACGCGGACCCAACTCGTCCTCTAAAAGGTAGATTGACCCAAACAAGCTATGAACCAACTGACAATGGAGGGTCTTTGTCATACAACCTCAAAGCGCAAATTGAGGATGAATCTGACTTTAGTCGATTGGGATGGCAGGGTACAGTGAAAGTTTATAGTAATGATCGAGTCTCTTTGTTTTACTATTTATTTCGAAAACCAATCTCATCTACGAGACAGCTGTTTGGATTCTAATGGATGGCCGCCGTTGTGAAAAACCGGCTGTGGTTGGTTCAATTATGTATCGTATGAATTCAGTATTTCATTGTGTTACCGGAAGGGTGGACCTGATACCCAGACGACAATAGATCGCCGCATTCCCTGTGAAACTGGTTTTACACGATGTAAGAGGTAACTGGGAAAGACATACGCTGCACCGGCTATCTTTTCCGCTGTTTGCGGTAACCTGCGGGACATGAACTGCAATTCTCCGCCCTGATAATCCGTAGGAGGTGAGATTTGTATGGTGATCGAAAGCTTGCGCAGGGAGGTTCGTCCAGCACCTACATCAGTATGCCAATCATAGTGACCTTCTTCCTCAGCATGGTATTCAGTCAATTGAATAGGTTCCGCCATTCCAAACAGGTCGAAATTCCATAACGTACTATTTGCCTCATTAACCAGTTCTCCCATTCTTTGGTACAACCAACGATACGCGTCCTGTTTGGGAATCCAGCCAACGCGACTGGTACGGTAACTATTGTTAGCCACATTTTTCTTCCCTTGCTCGCTTCTTGTGGCGCCGGCCTCCATTTCCAGTTTGTCGAAATAGCTTTCAATTGTCGTCAGCTCTTCTGGTGTCAGAAAATTCTGTTTTTCATAAAAGTCTTTTAGTCCCGGCTTGCCCGGGTAGTTGATAAAATCGCTGAAAACTTTGTTCATGAATTAAGACTGAATAGTTGCAAGGCCAGATAAATAGTATATCTGAAACTCTAACCGATAGACGACGACCAACGCGGAAATGCCACTTGAAAGAAAACTCCCAAAATATTTTTCTTGAATTACAAAACGCCATAGAAATACTGAGAGAAAATTACCTTTCGACAAATTCCGTGAATATCTCGGAAGAAGAAATGGTGCGCCAAGGGTTGGCCGCGATGATGTCTACGTTAGGGGATGCTTTTACAAACTATATTCCTCCGGATCAACTTACCAACTATCAGTCGAAGAAAGTCCAGACCGTAGTCGGTATCGGTTTGATCGTAGATTTTGACCGCGAAGGAAAGGCCAGAGTGATTGGTGCGCTGCGAGGGTCTCCTTCTGACATTGCTGATATTTCAGTTGGCTCAGAAGTTTATCGCGTGAATGGCAGAGGTATGCGTAAGGCGAATATGCGATTGTTAAATAATTGCCTCAATGGGCCAGAGGGGAGTGTGGCGGAACTGGAACTGATTGCGGATACGGGTAGTGTTCGTAAAATTCGGGTAGAACGAAAGCCAGTCACTATTGAGCATATCCGATTTCACACAATAGCAGATGATTTGTTGTTTATTCGGATCGCCTGGTTTAGTGGCACTTGCTACCGGGAATTTATTGATCAGTTAACATCGCATGTCAATGACGGCATTAAAGGAATCGTCCTGGATCTTAGGGCAAACTCGGGCGGGTCAATCATTTCGACACGCAACATATTTAGCGCTCTCTGCGACCAGGAGGTGATGTACTACTGTCGTAAAGTGTCTGACGAAAATATTAAAGATCGGGTGCTAGGCGAACATAGGTTTGACCTGCCAATCGTCATCATTATTAATAGCGCGACTTTCTCTGCCGGTGAGGTGCTCGCTGGGGCATTGCAAGACTATGGTCGAGCGAAGGTTGTCGGAGTGCGCTCGGGTGGAAAGGGAAGTATGCAACAGGTGTTTCCGATTGAAGGCAAAATTGGTGGTGCAATGCGGATTACTACAGCCACAAACTGCACGCCAGATGGCCGCATTATTCAGGGAAATGGAGTCGAACCAGATTATCTTGTTGAATTAGATATGCCAGAACTGTTTGTAGATGACGGTGCTCAAAACTATCCCTCAGAAGGACGCGAATATCTTAAGAAACTGCGTGCAGAAAAACTGGCTTCGGTTCACGGGAGGGAAAAGGTCGATCAGGTTGTGGTGCTGGGAGACAAACAGAAGCAAAAAGCTGTTGAGATTCTTAGGAGTATGATCTCGGAGAAATAGATGTTATAACCAAAAAGGGCTGGTGAGTTCACCAGCCCTGTCTGCTATCGGTTTGGATTGTCGCTTATGCGACTGGATGCCACTCTCCATCAGTACCAAAATACTCTTTGCCCTCATCCCGGTAAAAACTAGTGCTATCGCTTTGTTTCAGTAGGTTGAGCATTCTGGGTATTGGTAAACCTTTTGATGCAATAGTTTCCATGACCCGATCAGCGCCGATTTGATCAATTAGCTCAAAAGGGCCTTTTTTCCACCCAAAACCCCAGCGCATTGCACGGTCTACGTTCACTATATCATCGGCAATTTCTGGAACCAGTTCCGCACTGTAACTGAGAGTCATGGTCATGATGTCTGTCACGAATCGAGCATTCGCACTCTCACCTCCATAGAGGCTTTCCAGTGATGAATCCTTTTCGGAGAGCATTGGTTTTTCAGCTGCTCTCCACTGATCATTTTGTAAATCAAACACCTCCATTGTTTTACTTCCGTCATCATGTCTAGTGAGTTTATAAAAACCACCGCCAGTTTTGCGTCCGAGCTGGCCGCGATCAAAAATAGTTTGTACGCTCTTTGTAAAGTTTGTGTAAGCGCGCCCAGCATCATTATCAGGAAGATTGGTCTCCAGATTTTTACCAACATTGAACATGACATCCAGACCGATTAAGTCGACGAGTCCATACAGCCCGGTTGCAGGTAGTCCCACCGGCTCCGACATCAGCGCATCAATGGACTCTATTGTCAGATCATCTTTCGCCATTGACTCCTCTGCAATATGCAGCCCAGAAAGCATCCACATACAGCCAATTCGATTGCCAATAAAATTGACAGTGTCCTTGGCATACACCACGCCCTTGTTCAGCGTTTGACCCAGAAAATCCGCCAAGGTGGATATGACCTCTGGGCGCGTTTTCTCACCCGGCACTAGTTCCACCAGTTTCATAATGTGAACCGGATTAAAAAAGTGGGTGACCGCAATGTCCTGTTGGAGCCGTTCAGGCATACCCTGATAGATGTCACGCAAAGGAATTCCAGATGTATTCGTGGAGATGATAGAGCCTTCGCCGCGGACAGCTTCAACTTTCTTGAAGAGTTCTCTTTTGATTTCGACGTTTTCGACAACGACTTCACAAATCCAGTCACAGTCTTTTATTTTCTGAAGATCGGCGTCAAACGAGCCAGTGGAAATACGTTCTAAAACGGTCTCGTCGCTGATCACGGGGGAGCGGCCGGCGACAAGTTTTTCTTTGGCTTTCTCGCTAGCTGATTTTTCCAGATCCAGCAGCAATACTTGGCAACCCGCGTTTGCACATACGCCGGCGATACCAAACCCCATTGTGCCGGCTCCCAGCACGGCTACTTTTTTGATTTCAGTCATTTTTGATAGTTAGTGAATATGATTTAAATGGTAACTGGAGGTGAAATCAGATTATGTATTCATGCAAACATACTTAGAGAACACCGACAAACTTTAAACAACCTGAGTACAGAGAAGATCAGGAGTAATGTACACAGGTCTTGATATTGAATTTCAGGAACATCGTTTCCAAATACGAATCAGTCTATCTGTTTTTAGGTAACACGAGCTAATTCGATTTAGCCTATATTGATCGCTAAATTACAAGTTTTCTAAGCTCGAATTTTTGGATCTTGCCCGTAGAAGTTTTGGGTAACTCCATAAAAACGACTTTGCTCGGTCGTTTATACCCAGCCATATTTTCTTTACAAAAACCGATTATCTCGTCTTCCGTGGCAGATTCTCCCGGCTTGAGTTCGACAAAAGCGCAAGGCGTTTCGCCCCATTTTTCATCCGGCTTGGCTACGACCGCTGCGGCCGCGACGCCGGGGAACTTGTAAATGACCGACTCCACCTCAATCGAGGAGATGTTTTCTCCCCCCGAAATAATGATGTCCTTCAGTCTGTCCTTTATTTGTATATAACCATCGGGGTGCACTACACCAAGGTCACCGCTATGAAACCATCCATTTTGAAAAGCCTCTGTTGTTGCCTCGGGGTTTTTATAATATCCCTTCATAATGATGTTGCCGCGAATGACAACCTCACCCATTGTTTTACCATCGGCCGCCACCTCTTTTCCAGAGCTGACGTTCACGACCCTGGCGGATTCTGTCATCGGGAAACGAATACCTTGTCTGGATTTAATCTCGGCCTGTTGATCCAAGGGCAAGGCATCCCAGTCCGGATTCCAGTCACAGTAAATCACATGCCCATAAGTTTCTGTCAAACCATAAACGTGTATGACATTGAGGCCCAAGGCTGCGGTTTGTTCAAGTACTTTGCTAGGTGGAGGGGCGCCGGCGGTCATCACTTCGACAGTATAGTCCGGACGGTACTTTTGATCTTCCGGGGCCGTTGTTAACATGGAGAGGATGATAGGCGCAGCACCAAAATGGGTAACGCCATTTTCTCGAATCGCCTGAAAAATCACTTCAGCACTGATTACTCGATTACAAACGAACGTACCACCCATTAGCCCCATAGTCCAAATGTGCCCCCATCCATTGCAATGAAATAGCGGCACGGTATACAGATATACCGGGTGTTTGGGGATTTGCCAGGCGGCGATGGTGCCCATTGACATTAAATAGGAACCTCTATGATGGTAGACAACGCCCTTAGGCCGACCGCTGGTGCCAGAGGTATAGTTCAATGTTAAGGCGTCCCATTCTGAAAGGGGATAGCCCCAGTCTTCGTTAACTTCGCCCGAATCTATGAGTTCCTCATAGGTAATTTCCCCGAGTCTCTTTCCGGCTTTATCTGGTGCTTGGATTTGCTTGTCTTCAATGTCCACAACAACCGGAGGGTTCTCAAGTTGAGAAAGTGCCTCGGACACCACCGGAGAGAAAAATGTGTCACAGACAAGCACCTTACAGTCACTATGTTGCAGAATGTAAGCAACCGTATCCGCATCGAGCCGTGTATTAATTGCGTTGAGGACGCCCCCTGACATGGGAACACCATAGTGGGCCTCCATCAGCTCTGGTGTGTTTGCAGCCATAAAAGAAACTGTCGTTCCTCTCTCTACTCCCAGCTGTTTGAGGCCTGTTGCCAATCGTTTGGCGCGATTGGCGAACTGCGACCAGGTGTATTTACGCTCGCCATAAACCACCGCGAGGTGTTCCGGGTATGCCTCGCTGGTGCGCGCAAGGATAGAAATCGGAGTTAATTCGACATGGTTTAGACCACTTTGAGGCGCGAGAGATTCGTAGTGTTTTTTCATTGAAGCCTTTGCGAGATTCTGGCGTAATTTCTATGTTTGAGGGAGGGTACCACATTCTCAGCAGCGGCAATAATCCCGGCGAAATGTCGCATTTTCGTCTGGTTTTCCAAGCATGTTTCGCTATGATCGCGCGTTCAAATTGATAGCCAGAATGGCACAAATTTCTCAGACTGAACAACTTGTATACGACTATGACTGCCTCCCAGATAGTTTTCTCCCGCCGCTTGCGTCAAACCCCATTTGAAGAACGCGCGATCGCACAAGGAGCTAAAGCGTTCACGATATACAATCACATGCCATTGTCGTCGGTTTACGAATCTCCAGAGGCTGACTATCGTCATTTATGCGAGCACGTTCAGCTCTGGGATGTCTCGGTAGAAAGACAGGTTGAGGTGATTGGCCCAGATGCTCTGACTTTGGTCGAACTGGTGACTCCTAGAGATATGAGCAAATGTAAGGTGGGTCAATGCATGTACGCTCCATTAGTCGATGAATTCGGAGGCGTTGTGAATGACCCAATTATACTTCGACTAGCTGATGATCGGTTCTGGGTGTCTATTGCCGACTCTGATGTACTGCTATGGATGAAAGGCATTGCATTCGGAAGGGGCATGGATGTCACCGTGTTCGAGCCCGATGTCAGTCCTCTTGCGGTGCAGGGACCAAAATCAGATGCACTGATGGCAACGGTGGTGGGGCCTGAAGTTAAAGACATTGGCTTTTTTAAATTTATCACTACGACGATTGCGGATACTGAAGTTGTACTCGCCCGATCAGGATGGAGCGGCCAGGGTGGGTTTGAAATTTACCTTCAGGATTCATCGAAAGGACTCGCACTTTGGGACACCATTTGGGAGGCGGGACAACCTTTCCATATCCGTGCTGGTTGTCCAAATCTGATCGAACGTCTGGAAACGGGGTTGCTTTCCTATGGCAGTGACATGACCCTCGAAAATAATCCGTTTGAATGTGGCCTTGATCGTTTTTTTGTCCTGGGTAAGTCGGCGGAATATATGTCCCGTGATGCTCTGGATGCAATTGCTACGAATGGCGTGAGTCAGAAAATAGTGAATTTAAAAATCTCGGGGCAACCTGTTCGAGCACCGAGATCGACCTACCAAGTAGAAAATGAAAGTGGACAGACCGTGGGCTATGTCACCAGTTTGGCCTGGTCGCCCAAATACGAATCGAATCTATCCTTCGCAAGCGTGGCGGTATCTGACTCTATTCCAGGGACAACGTTATACGTGAGAGTAGGGGACAAGCGTCTGAGTTGTGTAGTTTGCAAACAAGGGTGGGAATGCTGATTGAGCGATTATTAATTTGTGGTTTCCTCGAACATCAAATAATGCGTTTGATGCATGCCAAGAGAAGCGTAAGTCGACTGGGCTGCGCCATTCTCTTTCTCCACATAGAGTCGGTATCCACAAACACCCCCGGCGTTCTCTGACAGGCGCTTAACTTCCTGATACATCTGGCGATACAGCCCTTGACGACGCCAATCCGGTACTACGTACACGCTCTGAATCCACCAAAACATCGCATTACGCCAATCACTCCACTCCATCGTAATCATGAGAGAGGCTACGATTTCCTTTTCGGCTTCAACCACGAGATAAAAACCTCTCTCTGGGTGTTCGATCATCCCAAGTACACCAGCGGCAATCTTTTTCTTTTCCAATTGCAAGCCTTCTGTTTCCATGGCCATATTAATATTGAATTGTGCGATGGCAGATGCATCGCTACTAGTTGCCTGTCGAACCTGTATTTGCATTGGGTGATTTCTCAGCACAGCGGTTAGAATTGGCTGATTCCAGCACGTTATAGGGGTATTTTCCAGTCGCAGTATGCTTGGTTTGTGAATTCGAGAGTTGGTACACTCTGGGCCTGTTTACAATCCTGAATCGCGACCAATGAGTCAAGCCAAACGCAATAGTTTTGCCACCCGTGTCATTCATGCCGGACAAGAACCTGAGCCAACCACCGGCGCAATTATGACCCCAATTTTTGCAACGTCAACCTACGTGCAGTCTTCCCCTGGCGTACATAAAGGCTATGACTATAGCCGTTCAGGAAATCCAACCAGAACCGCCTTTGAAGCCTGTGTTGCTGACCTTGAAAATGGCAAGGCAGGTTTTGCATTCGCTTCAGGGCTTGCCGCGAGCAGCACAATCTTGGAGTTACTAGACAGCGGTTCACACATTGTCGCAATGGACGATCTGTATGGCGGCAGTAATCGATTGTTCAATCGAGTGCGTCAGCGCTCTGCAGGAATGGAGTTCAGCTTCGAAGATCTGTCTGACGCAAGCAAATTAGAAGCTGCCATACAATCGAATACGAAGATGGTTTGGGTGGAGTCACCTACGAATCCACTGCTGAAGTTGGTCGATTTCAAGGCGATCATAGAAATTGCCAAAGCGAACAACTTGATTGCGGTATGTGACAATACGTTCGCTTCTCCGTTCGTACAAAATCCGCTGGATTTTGGTTTCGATATAGTGATGCATTCGGTAACTAAGTATCTGAACGGGCACTCGGATATGGTAGGTGGTGTTGCGGTGGTGGGCGACAATGACGAATTGATTGAACAGATGGGTTTCTTGCAGAACTCGATTGGTAGTGTTCCGAGCCCATTTGATTGCTTTCTGGCGCTAAGAGGACTCAAGACTCTGGCAATACGAATGCGGCAGCATTGTGCGGGCGCACTCCAAGTCGCGCAATTTTTGGAAGCGCATGACAAAGTTGAAAGGGTGTACTACCCTGGATTGGAGTCGCACCCTCAGTTTGCGCTCGCCTCCGAACAAATGCGGGCTGGAGGTGGGATGGTGACCGCCGTGCTGAAAGGTGGTTTAAAAGAGTCAACGACATTCCTAGAAAACTGTCATCTATTTGCTCTCGCAGAAAGTTTGGGTGGGGTAGAGAGTCTGATTGAGCATCCTGCCATAATGACCCACGCTTCTCTGGCGCCGGAAGTTCGCGAGCAATTGGGTATAGGTGACTCTTTGGTTCGCTTGTCGGTTGGCGTTGAGGAAACCGATGATCTGATTGCGGAGTTGGATCATGCGCTCTCATTGATTTAAGCGTTGCTTGCGTAAATCCAGGAGCACTGAATGTCAGAACAATTTGATTACATTATTGTTGGTGCTGGTTCTGCGGGATGTGTTCTAGCAAACAGACTCACGGAGGACGCAACTGTTTCAGTTCTGCTTCTAGAGTATGGCGGTTCTGATCAAAGCCTGTTTATACAGATGCCTACGGCGCTTTCGATTCCGATGAATACCGAGAAGTTTGCCTGGCAGTTTCACTCGGAGAAAGAACCTTTTCTCGATCAACGGCAAATGCATTGCCCAAGAGGAAAGGTGTTGGGCGGCTCCTCTTCGATTAATGGCATGGTCTATGTACGTGGACATGCGATGGATTTTGAAGAGTGGGAGCAGTCTGGGGCTACTGATTGGGGATATCGTCACTGTTTGCCGTACTTCCGCAAAGCAGATAACTGGAAGTTTGGCAGCGATGCATATCGGTCACAAGATGGCCCACTGAGTGTCAACAATGGCAATGAAATGCGAAACCCGCTTTATAAGGCGTTTATTCAGTCAGGGGAGCAAGCGGGTTACGATGTCACGCCGGATTACAATGGCGCCAGGCAGGAAGGTTTCGGACCGATGCATATGACGGTGAAGGACGGTGTGCGTTGGTCAGCTGCGAATGCGTATTTGAAACCGGCTAAATCGCGGCCAAACCTGAAAGTGGTTACTCGGGCGTTGACACACAAAGTGATTTTAGAAAACAGGATTGCCACGGGGGTTGAGTACTCCTGCAACGGGGTCATTAAGAGAGCATCGGTGCAGCGGGAGGTCATCCTAAGTGCTGGATCCATTGGCTCTCCTCACTTACTTCAGCTATCTGGCATAGGACCGGGCAATGTGTTGCAGGAGGCTGGGATTGGCGTCTTGCATGATCTTCCCGGTGTGGGAGAGAACCTGCAGGACCATCTGGAATACTACTTTCAATATCGATGTAAGAAACCGATTACCCTAAATGGTAAGCTTGACCTATGGAACAAGTTTTTAATTGGCGCGCGATGGCAGTTTTTTAAGAGTGGCTTAGGCGCAACCAATCATTTTGAATCCTGCGGATTTATTCGCTCGAAAAAGGGAATTGCTGCTCCTGATATCCAGTACCACTTTCTTCCCGCCGCAGTACGCTACGATGGGCGCTCTGCGTTTAAGGGGCATGGTTTTCAATTACACGTAGGTCACAATAAACCGAAAAGTCGTGGTCGTGTTCGTGCGTTATCCTCCAACCCCTTAGATAAACCCTCCATATTGTTCAACTACCTGGCATCACCGGATGATGTGGCAGGCTTCCGCAAGACCGTTCACCTGTCGCGAGAAATAATCGCACAACCTGCTATGGACGAATACAGAGGCGAGGAGATACAACCTGGTATCGATGTGAGGAGTGATGAAGAAATCGACGCCTGGATCAGACAAGGAGTCGAGAGCGCATACCACCCCTCCTGTAGTTGTCGCATGGGAACCGATGACATGGCGGTGGTCGATCCGCAGACTCGAGTTCACGGCATAGAAAAATTGCGCGTGGTAGATTCTTCTATTTTCCCGGTCATCACCAATGGGAATCTCAATTCTCCCACTATCATGACCGCGGAGCGTGCTGCTGATTTAATTAAGGGTAAAGGAATGCTTGCACCCTCTGAAGCAGAAGTGCTGCTCGCTGATCAGTGGCAGCATTCTCAACGACCACCACGCTAATCTGACACAGGTGTCCCGAAATAAGTCAGATCGCGCACCCTCGGGTTACTCTGATCTTCTTGAGACGCCGCAATGTGTGCTCCCTGAGTTCGAATTGCAGGAAGTACATGAAATTCTTCGACAAAAATATGACATTAACGCTTCTCTAATGCGGCTAAACGGAGAGCGAGATTTAAATTTTCTGGTTGACAATGTTTCGGGAGATACGAATCGTTATGTTTTAAAAATCAGCAATCAAGAAGAAAGTAGCGCATTGCTGGAGTTCCAAGGCAAAGTGATGGAGCGGCTTGCCGCGAGCGATGGAATTGAGAGTATTCGACCACATCTCTCCAACCGAGGGCGATCTTTAGAGTGCATTACCTCCAAAAATGATTCGCTACACTTCTGCAGAATGACCACGTATCTGGAGGGGGATCTGTTTTCTTCGATCTCTCCCAGGTCAACAGAATTGCTGGGGAGTCTTGGTTCTACCGTCGCTAAATTTGGCTTATGTGTTGCCGATCTGGATGCAACGCCACTAGAACGCCCGCTACTTTGGCGAATGGAACAGGCGTTGTTGGTGACCGACGGGATGGGGTCTCTCATCGCAACGAAGAACCACAAAGACCTCGTTTCAAGAACCCGAGCCCTGTTTGTCCAAGATGTTCTTCCACTTGTTGATCACTTACCTCGTGGAATCATTCACAACGATGCCAACGATAACAATATCGTCGTAAAAGATGCTGCGCCCTGGTTGCAGACAGTCAAAGGACTGATTGATTTTGGCGATATGGTCTACGGTTGGAAGGTGACCGATCTCGCTGTCGCCTGCGCGTATGCAATGTTGAAAGAGTCACAACCGCTTGATGTCGCTGTTCAAATCATCAAGGGCTACCATGAAGTATCTCCTTTGCATGAGGAGGAGTTGGCTGCACTTTTCCCGCTCATATTAATGCGTCTTGCGATGAGCGTCTGCAATAGCGCAAGGCAAAAACGAGTTGAGCCAGATAACCAGTATCTTTCCATTAGTGAACGACCTGCGTGGGAAATGCTTGAACGGTTGAGCTTGTTATCACCAAGATATGCACACTACCTGTTTCGGGGTGGGTGCGGCTTGTCGCCCGTTCCACATTCGAATCATGTTGCGTCATGGCTTAAGGGGCAATCGCACTATAGTCCTGTCTGCAGTCTGCCTGACTCAGTGGATGAAATGCTGTTACTGGATACCAGTGTCTCCAGCCCGTATTTGGAGAACTACCGTGAAGGAGAGTACGATGTTTTGAAGATGCAGCGGAGTCTTGAACGAGCGTTAGAAGACACTGGGGCCTTGGTCGGTATAGGAAGATATAACGAATATCGATTGATCTATCAATCGGAAGATTTTAATGACGCTACTGGCCATCGGCGGACGCTGCATCTTGGAATAGATATTTTCCAACCTGCGGGTTCTCCTGTGTATTGCCCGCTAGGGGCGGAGGTGTTCTCTATCGCAGATCATGGTGCGGCCTTTGATTATGGCGGTACGGTTATCCTCAAGCATTCGTTCTACACCGGCGATCATCAAGAGTTCGAGTTTTATACGTTGTATGGGCATTTGTCCTTTCAATCTACACGCCACCTTAAGATTGGACAGAAGGTCTATGCTGGCGAGATTCTCGGGCAGATGGGTACGCCAGAAGAAAACGGTAACTGGCCACCACATGTTCACTTTCAGATCGTGACAGATATGTTGGATGAAGCAAACACGTTCGTTGGGGTAGGCAGTCACGCGCACCGAGATCTTTGGCGAGCACTCTGTCTCAACCCGAACCTCATTCTTCGTCTTCCAGACAGGTTCTTAAATCAGCCGTTATCTGATCAAGCGACGGAACCCAAAGCGCTTCATGAAAATAGGATACGTTGTATTCCTGACACATTGAGCCTGTCTTACCGGCAACCTATTTCTGTGTCCAGAGGAGTAGGGCAATATCTTTACGATTTTGCCGGTACGCAATTTTTGGATGCAGTGAACAATGTACCCCATGTAGGACATTGCCACCCCTATGTCGTGAAAGCAGAGAAGGCCGCTGCCGGCGTATTGAACACCAATACGCGTTATTTGTATCGTGGACTTGGGGATTACGCGGAACGGCTTCTCAAAAATAGCCCAAAGAATATGGGAAAAGTGTTTTTGGTGAATAGTGGCAGTGAAGCGAACGACCTGGCTTTGAGAATGGCACGGTGCCATACCCGCCGCTCAGACATGGTAGTTCTTGAGCATGGATATCACGGAAACCTGAGCTCATTGATTGATGTCAGCAGTTATAAGCACGATGGACCGGGTGGTAATGGTCCACCCGATTGGGTTCATACTTTGGAAGCGCCCGGGGTCTATGGGGCAAGCTCAAATGCACACACCGTGCATTCGTTATTTGAGGAAGATCCATTGCTGGGTAGGCTTGCTGGGTTTATTTGCGAGGCAATACCTGGGTGTGGAGGGCAGCTTGTGTTGCCAGATGGCTATCTGGAATTAGTGTATTCTTATGTTCGGGCCTCTGGTGGTATCTGTATTGCCGACGAGGTACAAACCGGCTTTGGTCGTGTCGGCAGCCATTTTTGGGCTTTCGAACTCCAAGGAGTAGAGCCAGATATCATCACTTTTGGTAAACCTGCTGGAAATGGCCACCCCCTCGGCGGTGTGATTACCACTAACGCCATCGCAGAGAGTTTTACCAATGGCATGGAGTACTTTAATACGTTCGGAGGCAATCCGGTTTCATGCGCTATCGGAAACGCCGTACTGGATGTGTTGGAGTTGGAAAATCTTCAACAGCATGCCCTGTGCACTGGAAATCATCTCATGTCGAACTTAGAGAGTCTGGCGAAAACTTATTCGTTAGTCGGCGAAGTTCGTGGGAGCGGCTTATTTGTCGGAGTTGAGCTGGTTCAGAATTTGCATACCTCTGAACCAGCTGCCAGGCAGGCAAGCTACATAGCAGAAAGAATGAAGCAGGAAAGGGTGTTAATCAGCACCGACGGGCCACACAATAATGTGCTCAAAATCAAGCCTCCTATGGTTTTTACTGGTCAAGACGCTGATATCCTCACGGACAAACTCGAAATGATTTTGTCGGAAAAATGGGCGCAGCCTAACTGATTGGTGTAGCGGTATAGACGGTGCCAATTAACGGGACCATTAAAAAACCCGCCAGCAGGCGGGTTCTTTAGAAACTAGCTATTGTGACTATCACCTAGAGTTCAAACTGCTCTGAGTAAAGGTTATTACTGATCTTCGTGTTCAGTTGTGCAAGGCTATGAATCACATCCCGGTGTTGCCGGTTAATTGTCGCCATGACTTTCTTGCGCTGCATAGCGAGGTTTTGTTGATATTCGCCAGTGGCGTCCATCGCGCGGTTTGCTGCTCCAGGGACCATTGCTTGTTGTACCGCATTGTTCATCATGCCAGCGTTTTGTTTCATCTCCACCAAGTGGCGGCTGTTTTCATTGAGCACAGGCAGAGTGGTGGTAATAAACTTGTAACTGTTCTTGCGAATATCATTACAAATCATTTCTAGTCGATTTGCTAAAATGTCATCCTGAACAGAAGACAAACAACGCGACAGTTGGATTTTTACATCGAGGTAAAGCTCGGTATCTTCCAGGGATAGATGTTCCAGATCTTCTTCGCTCACATAGCCAAGAGATGATCCGAGGAAAACGTGACGTAAAAACTGACTCCATTTCTCAATCGACGCATTAAGCGTTTCGAGATCTTTCGATTTCACCGGGTACCCGGCTGTGTGATGTGAATTCACACCATATACGGCTTTGTTTGTAACTTCGGACCAAGTAAAAGCTCTGTCTTTCACGCCCATTTTGATGACCTCTTTACCCTATCAAAAAACGATATTCGTATTAATAATTACCTGCTAAGCGATCCCAAAACAGATTTCCCGTAGTAAATATTTTTTCCATATACGGAACCACTTATGTCCCATCAATATTATCCAAACGAGGGTGTTTCAACAAGCAAATAAAGCGTGAAAATTCACATTTTTTACACGGGCTTACACTTTTTTTTCTTTTAGAAACAGCATATTACCGCTTATCTGCAAATGAACACCGTCTATCAAATTGTGTCAAAATAGGAGGTAAAGCACCCTTGTGGAATTGCTCATTTGGATTCCGCTGATCATTGCAACTTTTGGCCGTAAACGCTGTCGATTCTTGCATATCAGATTGACTGAAAACGCATTTTAATCAGGCAGTTTGGCGACCACAAATACCTTTATACCCATGCAACAAAGAGACTCAATATGAATAACAAAAACACCCTCGTTTCCATTCTTATTTCTTCATTTCTAGCGGTTTTTTCTGCAAGTTCTGCCGCCGAGCAATCACCTGACGGTATCACCGCTCAAGAGAGCAATGCGGATGTTGCGACGACGGTGGAGAGATTAACCACAGCACTAGAAGCAAAAGGAATGAAAGTATTTGCCGTTGTTGACCACGCTGCTGGAGCACAATCGGTTGATGCTGAACTGCGACCAACCACTGTTGTAATATTTGGTAATCCCAAAGTAGGTACCGGAATGATGAAATGCGCACAATCGGTAGGTATCGATTTACCAATGAAAGCGCTCATCTGGGAGGCCGAAGATGGCAAAGTATGGCTAGGCTACAACGCACCTGACTATCTGGCAAAACGCCATGGCATGAAAGGTTGTGATGGGTTGCTCGAAAAAGTGTCTGGGGCTCTTGCTAATTTTGCAAAGGCCGCCACTACTGGCTAGGGCTTGGCCGTTGCAGACTGACTGAGCTTTTTTTGGATCGGCAGGAATCCTGAGGAGAACTATCTCAACTCAGGATACCCAGCCGTGACAGCCTTATTCTCCAGTTCAAGCATTGGCAGGTAAGCTTGCTCATCTACGATCTTGAACCCTGTCAGTTTGAATGCAGCGCCATGCTGGTCGGAAAACGATTTCGCGGCATGGTTCAAAAACTGAGTCACTTCCGCGGGATCTATAGTTGAGTTTCTGTGCTGAACAAATGGCAGCCCCACTGTCACTGCAGACTGATCGAAAATTTCAATGTGATCTAGTAGCTTTGGTGATTTCACACTCGCAAAATAGAAACTCACGGCATCAATCGCCGCGATATCGGCTCTGCCCTCTGCAACATCGCAGATACTCTGGAAATGGGAACCAGTAACCGTAACTTCCCTAAAAAATTTCGAGTTCCCCGCCAATTGGCTGATCGCATACCGCAGTACATTCATTCCACTATTTGATTCCCATCCGTTGATGGCCACCCGGCTTTGGTAGAAATGTTCCAAGTGCCGATTGGGAGACCGTTTGTGCCGAATGAACCAGCTTCGATAGCTGATGTCGTCGCAGCCGTCTATATCAAACAACGGTATACATACAGGAAGATGACTATCTCTCCATTTTTTCAAGTAGGGATATCCGCAGGTATGACTGAGCAGGGCTTTCTCTGAAAAGTAGAGCGCGTTCGATGGTGAAAAATTCAGTTCGATTTCACAAAAAGTGTTGTCTACCGAATGCTGTGAAACTCGATGACACTGTCCGGCGTGCTGAAAGAATTTTGTCCACGCTTTCCGCAAGAAAGGTGTAAAGGCATACATACCGCAGCCGATTATCGAATCAGACTTTGGACCTTGGTTAATGGATTTGCTCATGAACTACCGCGGTCGGGCGCACCCGGATGAACAGGAGAGTGTATCGGTCTGAAAAGATACGTTAGCCAGCTAAAATATCCTGAGAAATAAAAGTGATCGTTTTTTCTGAGGATATCTAGCTGATTCACTTCAAATGCTTTCGGGATCTGATACCAGGGGAGCCGGGGACACTGGTGGTGAAGCGCATGATAGTTATTACCCAGATACATGAGTCGAAAAAACCAGTTGCTTTTTACCACCACAATTCGATGTTCAGGGTGCCGGGCAGGACGATGTTCGAAAAACGCTCTGAAGGCGATGATGAGGTGAGCAACCCAGGTACAAAGCAAATACCACTCCAGCGGCATTTTGTCCAACACAACGATTGCAGAGCACAGGAGGCTTAGCAGCGAAAAGTGCAGTAACCATAAACTACGTTGGGTTTGGTTGCCTTTTACCAGATCTCTCGCAAAAAAGCGGGATACCTGCACCAGTGTGTTGGGTAATGAAAGCAACATCCGACCCGTCAACGTCATATTTATCCAGGCATAAGCTCTGGCAACACGGCATTTCCCCTGCCATTTTTGCGGACAGCAAAAGAAGCTTTCAGGATCGACGCCGGGAATGGTCAGGTTTTCATCGTTATGATGTTTAAGATGCGTTTCCTTGAACAGGTGAATCGGATAGAACATCGTGAGCGGAATCAGGCCTAACGCCATATTAATACGATCAGAGCGGGTTGGGTGACCGTGAATTAACTCGTGGGTGATCGAACTATGAAGAGCCAGAGTCAAAGACATGCCGATAACGGATAACACAGGAAATGCTGTGAATCCCATAAGGCAAACAAGCCACATTGCGTAGCTGACAATTAGCAGACCAATCGTTGGCCATTCAATTTGGAATTCATCTATCTTTTTACGTATCTTCACCAGACGCTCTTATTACTGAACCTTAACAAAGAGTCTGCAATCAGCGACAGTAAATCGGCAAGGCGGGATTTATCACACTGGTTCGAGAATTGTGAACAAAATGCAATTATTGTTTATATATATAAACAATTGTGTTTTTGAAAATCAAAATGTATTAAGTTCTTCATTTTAAGCACAGAGATAACAATGGGTAGAAGAAATCGGCGTATGAAGGAGCCAGCTTCCAGTGCATTGGAGCAACTACCTGTCAGACAACTTAAGAATCCATTCCCCCCGATTGAGGTAATGACCCCGGAAGCGTTGGAGGCAGTGCACGATGGTTCCATGCGTTTGTTGGAGCAAACCGGTCTGCAGATCGTCAATGATCGTGCAAGAGAGTTAATGGTGGCAAAGGGAGCCACGATAGATAAGAGTTCTGGCTACGTCTGTATGGAAAGAGGTATGGTCATGGAGCTGATTTCCAAGGTTCCTTCGGAGTTCACACTTCACGCACGTAATGCTGTTTATAACAGCGTTTACGGCGGCAATCACATCAACTTCGCGACCGTTGCCAGCCCACCGAATGCATCTGATTTGGATTACGGACGACGGAGTGGAAATTTCGAAGATTATTGCCGCTTTTTAAAGCTGGGTCAGACGTTCAACGTCATCAGTCTTTTTTCGGGATATCCGGTAGAACCGACAGACCTTCCGGCCCATACCAGGCACCTGGATGCCTACCTGGCGTTTGCCACACTCACAGAAAAACCCTGGCATTGCTATAGCCTCGGAAATGGCAAGGTCGAGGACGCTCTGGAGATGATTAAAATCGCGCGGCAAATCGATGATGAACAATTAAAGTCAGAGCCGAGTATCACCACTGTCGTCAACACGAACTCTCCGCTGAAAGTGGACCAACCCATGCTCGATGGGCTGATGCTGATGGCAGAGTATCGTCAGCCAGTAGTGGTCACACCTTTCACCCTTGCTGGTGCGATGTGTCCGGTGACATTGGGTGGCGCATTGGCGCAACAAAATGCAGAAGCCCTCGGGGTGATTGCGATTACACAAATGGTGAACCCCGGTTCGCCCGCGATGTATGGTGGTTTTACTTCCAACGTTGATATGAAAACCGGGGCACCGGCATTTGGCACACCGGAATATGCCCGAGCAGTATTGGCAGGTGGACAATTAGCGCGAAAGTACGGCATTCCGTATCGCACATCTAACGTCAACGCATCCAATGCACCCGACGCTCAGTCTGCTTGGGAGTCGGAGATGTCTCTGTGGAGTGCTGTGATGGCGCATGGCAATCTGGTGAAACACAGCGGTGGCTGGTTAGAGGGTGGTCTGTGCGCTTCGTTTGAGAAATTCATTTTGGATATGGAGATGGTGCAGATGATGACAGAGACTTTGAAACCGATTGAGGTCACTGAAGAAGATCTGGCACTGGATGCGATCAAAGAGGTGGGCGCGGGTGGTCACCACTTTGGTACCAGTCATACGATGTCGCGATATAAGGATGCGTTTTATAAACCCATTGTTTCTGATTGGAGTAACTTTGAAACCTGGCAGGAAACAGGAGAGAAAACTGCCGCACAACGTGCGAATACCCTGTTTAAGTCTGTTCTTGATCAATATGAAAAACCCAACATTGATCCAGCAGTGGAGGAAGCACTTCATGCCTATGTGGATCGACGTCGACCTGAGATAAAGGTGGGCTGGTGAGATACCGGGAGCGTGTTGAAGTTTTTCGAGAGCGAATTGGCGAAGTGATCGCCGGGAGTGGGCTTAACCATTCAAAGTTTGCCGCCTCGATTGGTGTCGATCGGTCTACATTGTCTCAGCTGCTTTCGGATAGCAATCTCCGACTCCCGCGAGCCGATACCATCGCATCAATTGCCGAAAAGTATCAGGTTAGTGTGGACTGGCTATTGGGTTTAACAGCACATGGAATACTTGCAGCCGATGTATTGACAGAACCACTTGAATTTGAAGATTTCTCTGAATCTTCTGCGAACCAAAAGTTGTTGCAATGGCATCAAGAAGCAAGCAACTACAAAATTAGATATATCCCGGCTACGCTCCCCGATCTTTGTAAAACGGAAAGTGTCTCTACCTATGAGTTCAAACGCTATGGTCTCGGCAAGACCGATCAAAGTATTCGTGATACCCATGTTTTGTTGATACAGCAGCGACGCGAAGAATCTGAAATGGAGGTTTGTCAGTCGATACAGGACATCGAAGGTTTCGCCCTAGGTGAAGGTATTTGGTCTGATCTTTCTCGTGAATCACGTCTCGAACAGTTAGAGCATATGCGACATCTTGTCGAAGAGTTGTATCCCCGATTTCGATGGTTCCTGTTTGATAGTCGGAAAATTTACAGCGCAGCCTTCACGTTGTTTGGTCCGATGCGCGCTGTGATTTTTGTTGGACAGTCCTATCTGGTGTTGAATGGGACCGAGCATATACGATTCTTTTCAAGACGATTTGATGAACTCATTCGTAATGCGGTGATACAACCGAATGAAATCGCCAATTATCTAAATAATCTGAAAAAGAAAATCTAATTACGAATTTGAGTAAACATCCAATTTAACAATACATAAAAATATGAAATCGCATACTCGTGTCGCAATTATTGGCGGTGGCGTTGTTGGTTGCAGCGTTCTATATCATCTGACTCGACTGGGATGGACTGATATCACGTTGATTGAACGCTCGGAATTGACCTCTGGGTCGACCTGGCATGCTGCGGGCGGTTTCCACACCTTGAACGCAGATACCAATATGGCGGCGCTTCAGGGATACACCATCGAGTTGTATAAGGAACTGGAGAAACAATCAGGCCAAAGCTGTGGCTTGCACCATGTTGGTGGTATTACGCTGGCTACCACGCAAGATCGTATGGATTTCCTGGTCGCGGAGCGAGCGAAACATCGATATATGGGATTGGACACACACATTGTCGGGCCGAACGAAATTCGCGAACTTTCTCCAATTACTAACACGGAGGGCGTTATTGGAGGCCTTTACGATCCTTTGGATGGACACCTTGATCCGTCCGGTACTACCCATGCATACGCGCGAGCTGCAAAGAATAACGGGGCTGAGATTATTCTGCGTAATCGAGTACTCGCGTTAAATGCACAGTCAGATGGTACTTGGGAGATCGAGACTGAGCAGGGAAGTATGGTGGCGGAACACGTGGTGAATGCAGCGGGACTGTGGGCGCGAGAAGTCGGTGAGATGGCGGGTGTTTACTTGCCACTTCATCCGATGGAACATCAATATCTCGCGACCGATACCATCGAAGAGGTGGTAAATCATGGAAAGGAGCTACCCCATGTGATGGACCCGGAAGGGGAAAGCTATTTACGCCAGGAGCGTGATGGTCTTGTGATTGGTTTTTACGAGCAGAATTGCGATCCCTGGGCCGTCGATGGAACAAGCTGGGAATTTGGCCATGAGTTGTTACCCGATAATCTGGAACGCATCGGAGATTCGCTGGCGCAAGCTTATCGGCGCTACCCTGTTCTGGAAAAAGCGGGCATCAAAACGATCATTAACGGCCCATTTACTTTTGCGCCTGACGGCAATCCGTTGGTGGGCCCGGTGCAGGGATTGAGAAACTACTGGTCGGCTTGCGGCGTCATGGCAGGTTTTAGCCAGGGAGGCGGGGTTGGATTAATCCTCGCAGAGTGGATGGTCGAAGGAGAGCCGAGTCGTGATGTATTTGCGATGGACGTTTCTCGTTTTGGTGACTTTCCAACTCGTGCGTTTACGCGCATAAAGGTGCGGGAGAACTATCAACGACGGTTTTCTGTTTCTTATCCGAATGAAGAACTTCCCGCAGCACGACCCTACAATACCACGCCAATGTACGGGGTTTGGCAGCAGCAAAATGCTGTGTTTGGTGTGGGTTACGGTATGGAGCATGTGAATTACTTTGCGCCAGAAGGGGAAGAGCCCTGGGAAATTCCCTCCTTTAGACGATCGAATGCTTTCCGGACTGTCGCCGAGGAATGTCGCGCGGTGAGAACCGCGGTCGGTATCAACGAAGTACATAATTTCAGTAAATTCGAAGTCACTGGCAATCAGGCTGAAGAGTGGCTGGATATGGTAATGGCGGGTCGGATTCCCGAACCTGGAAGATTAACGCTTTGCCCGATGCTCAGTCACAAAGGGAGATTGATCGGGGATTTTACGGTTACCAAACTATCCGATAGACGTTTTCAGCTCAATGCTTCCTACGGATCCCAGAACTACCATCTGAGGTGGTTTGAGCAAAACCTTCCAGAATCAGGAGTCTCGATTCGAAATATCTCTGACGAACGTGTAGGTTTTCAGATTGCGGGCCCCCGGGCCCGCGATGTGTTGGATGAAGTTGCGCGCGGGGATGTATCCAGCTCGGCGTTTCCATTTCTGTCTGTGAAGGAAATGCAAATTGGACAGTGTGAGGCGTTGGTTCAACGAGTGTCATACACCGGAGATTTGGGTTATGAGATTTATGTTCCGCTAAAGCACCAGGTTGCTCTATACCAGGTACTCAGCGCTGCGGGTGAAAAATACGGGATGAGGCCGTTTGGGATGAGGGCGATGATGAGTCTGCGGTTGGAAAAGTCGTTTGGTTCCTGGTTATCAGAATACAAACCGGATTACACCCCAATGGAGACGGGTTTGGATCGGTTCATTGCTTACAAAAAGCACGCAGACTTCATCGGTAAAAAAGCGGCTATTGCTGAAAAAGAGAAGGGCGTGAAGCGAAAACTCTGCACTTTTGTAGTAGAGGCAAATACTGCTGATGTTGTCGCCGACGAACCAATTTGGGTAGGCAAAGAAGTGGTGGGATTTGTGACCTCAGGAGGTTATGCGCACTACTCACAGAAGAGTGTCGCCATTGGTTTTTTGCCTGTAGAGTTGATTACGCAAGACAGGGAGGTAGAAATAGAAATCCTCGGGGAACGGCGCAAAGCAGTGATGATTTCGCAAGCACTATTCGATCCAAAATCAGAGCGGATGAGAGGCTAACACTATTGCGTTTTGCAAGTGTTTGACATCGCCGAAGCGCCGCGGAGATTATTGTTGGGAGGTAAGAGTACCTTCCGGGTGTTTGTGATAATTCTTCAGCTGAATGTCCCTCACCTCCACGGTGATTTGCAAGTTCGACTCATTGATCTGTTTTCGAAAGAATAGCTTCAGATGTTCCATGCAATTGGCGCCGATTTGTGTCTTTATGGAATCCGACCTGCCAGTGACGAAGCGAATCGAGAGATGCGCAAATGCATGAGAGGGATCGCCATCAGCAATAAAATAGTCCTTTTGGCAGCTCGCCCGGCTTTTACAATTGCTTAGTTTGATTCCACCGACTTTAGAGAGTGTGGAATGAATCTGTTGAAACAAATCGGCAAACGATCCATCCGGCCGACAGTTTTCCGAATACTCCAGATGGATGTGAGGCATGGAAACGAGACGGTTAGAAACTGGGTAATCCGAACAAGCCGGGATCAAAAGACTCCAGTGAATCAAGAATCATAACGGCGCTATCGTAACGCGCCTTATCCATATTTGGATCTGGAACTGCAACTACATGCATTCCAGCAGCCTCTCCAGCCGCCAGGCCAGATGGGGCGTCCTCAAAGATAAGTGTGTTTTCTGGAACTGCGTCGATTTTCATTCCTGCAGTAAGAAATATGTCAGGTGCGGGTTTGGCCTGTTTAACCTGTGGATCGTCCCCAGTCACGGTGTGCTCGAATAAATCAAACCAGCTAGTATGGCCGGACTTCTTGATATTGAAGAGCTCCCTGGTTGAGCTAGTGGCTACTGCGATAGGCACAGACCGAGAATCCAGGTGTCTGATTAATGCTTCCGCACCAGGCATTGCCCTGCAGGTAGCGAAGCCTGCCTTCAGCATATCGTTCCTACGTTCCAGATACTCCTCAGCGGAAATCGGCAACTCGAGGGCTTCCACGAGGTAGCGCGAGGATTCCATCTCAGCTCGACCAATCATATTGGCTTTGATAGACCAATCAAATGTTTTGCCAAACTCGCTGACGATGGATTGCGTTACCTCGGTATAGATACTTTCAGTATCCAGAAGCAAACCGTCTACATCAAACAATACGCTCGTGATGTGGGGGTACTGTGTCATACCCCTTTTTCTGCAGACATCTTGTCCAGGGTATAGCCACGGAACAAGTTACGGTAAGCAAAAAACGCAACAATATAGATCAAGATTGCGACCCCCATCGTCAGCTGAAAACCGAAGTAGACAGAGAAGATGGCGCAAAAAATGCCACCAATCACGGTGAATAGGCCATTAAATGCCCACGCCCAGGCGACGGTGCCTTCTGGTTTTCTCTGCACGGCAAGAATTCCCAAAGGAAAGGGCATGCCGAGAAAAAAAGCGAGAGGAAAGATCATCAATATAGAAATAATAATCCTGCCTATGGTTGGATATTGAAGAAACTGGTCAAATAATATTTGCTGGTAAAACACTAGCAATAGCGTGGAGATAACAATGCCAATAAAAGGAACACCCCAACGTTTCAGCTCGAGTAGCTGCATCTTTTCAGACATCAAACTGCCCACGCCAGCCGCAAATAAGAAAGTGAATACGACGGTGGTATAGGCGTAAAGCGGGTAGCCAATTAATTTCATAAATATTTGTATGAATATTAACTGTAGAATAATGTATCCCGAACCCAGGCAGGAGAAGTAAAGCAAGACGCTACCTTTACCCTGCCATTTGCTTCTTCCCGCACTGGAAAACAGAAGCGGAACGCAAGTGAAAATTAAGGCAAACACCAGCGCCGCGCCTGCGGTAACAACAAGATGCACGATGTCTATTGGAAAGCCGCTGGACCGTTGAGAATTCAGCAAGCCTGACACCGATTCATTTACGAATCTGCTGGCGTCATGATCAGGAAGCGGACCCAATTGTTTTCGAAGGGTGTTAAAGAATGGCTGATTATCAGTAGGTGGCGTCACTCGATACGGAATGGTAGCAGCCAGCTCAGAGGGGAAATCTGGTTCAAAAAACGGTTGCGTCAAGAATGACTTTTCTGGCTCAAACGGGTTGACTACAAGATCGAATTTGGCAAGAAATTCAGACGCTTTGGTCACTTCTTCCTGAGTCCAGGGATTCATTTTTATTAGCATGGTAGGAAGGTTGTCCCACTTGCCCGATGCCTCAAACACCACAACATGATCCCGGAAGTTGGTCCGACCTAAATCCGCCCAGGCCTGCGCGGCTGTGGCCACCATCTTAGGGAAAATATGATGATTAATATGCAGGATGCCGTCCGTTCCTAGATGGCTAAAAAAGTCTTTGTACGCTCCGACGGTTTGTAGATAGTTGGACTGCATAGCACCACTGCCCGCAGCAATGCTCGAGCTGGTGTGGTTACTATTGATTTGAATAATGTCGTATTGCTTGTTTTGGGACCGCAGGAAACTTCGTCCCTCTCCTGCCTGAATAGTGGCTCTGGGATCATTCATTACCCCGCCAATATATTCGTTGTAGGTGGTTTTCCCGAGTTCAACCACCTTGCTGACCAGCTCAATGCCGTCAACATGCCCCGCGTTGTAGGTGAGTGCCGCCTTGGTTTCCTGACCGCCGGCACTGCCGATCACCAGGACCTGAGAGTCACTGTCTGCTTTCAGATAATGTGAAATCGCCAGATAACTATCCCAGAAATGACGTCGTGCGTCTTCTGGCATGGTGGATCGAATTTTTTCGTAGTCACCATCGAATCGATAAAAGTAACTGGTTTGCGTACCACCGTCATATGCAATCCACTTAAAGGTGTAGTCACGGTTTATTTGCTGTCCTACGAGCTCATAGTCGATGATGTCGATTTTAGAAATTGGATCCCAGTAGGTACCCTCCAGTGCGCCACTAAGCGTAGCAAACTGGCGCTTGTCCATATGCGGTACGAAAGTTTTGATTTCAGACCAGTTGAAGGGAACAATCGTGACCGCCGCAGCAACGACCAAAGTAATTCCTTTCCAGATTTTCGAATTTGAAAATAGCGCTGAAGATACAAGCGCGCCACCCGCGACTACCCACAGAATGCCGACTGTGCCGAGCTTGGGTAGCAACGGGATGAGGAGGACGCTACCTAGTGCAGCGCCAATCAGATCGTAAAAATAAAGTTTACGGATTTGAGCCGCATAATGAGAAAACACCAACGAGAGGGTAAATCCAGCGAGAAAGAATGGCGCGCAGATAGCGACGTAGATAAGGAAAAAATTCCTCGCCGTTTTTACGGTTTCATTACTCGCCAGTTGCTGATAGTCGAATGGTAGGCGATTAACAGTTGGTAA
Source organism: Acidiferrobacterales bacterium (assembly GCA_019633985.1). Lineage (GTDB taxonomy): Bacteria > Pseudomonadota > Gammaproteobacteria > Arenicellales > Poriferihabitantaceae > VYFG01. The sequence continues at coordinate 31,439 of JAHQWE010000001.1, forward strand.
CAAGAGCAAGGCAGCCACCGCCATTAGAAATGTTGCTCCAGACAACCATACCCAGGTTCGATCAGTCAGTTTGATCGGCCATAATGAGAGGAATACGCCGGCTAGACCGAACGAGAAGACTGCCAGGGTAATGATCATGTAGGCCATGTTGGGGTACCACAGCACATCGAAAACCCGGATTAACACCAGCTCGAGCAGCAACGAAGCTAGAGCGATACTAAAGACGCCAAACGCTTTTGAATTCATAAATTTTGGGGAAATAGACGGCAGCGCGATTGCGTCATTGCCGGTTAAAACGAAGCGGCGTAGTTTAGCCGATTTGCCCCCTAATTAATCAGGGGTATCTCAGATTTTTTATGATGATGGATTCGCGATGACCTCGTCGGGTCACTCGAAGGGAAGTCGGCGTCGCGTCTGAGGGGTATGTAGATACCCTGCTTGAGGATCGCCGCGAATTTTCGGGGTGAAATCGCCGTATTTGCCCCCAAATGTGGTTTAGAATACCACCTAAATGATCGTGAAAATCAAAGATATGTCCATAACATTGACTGAATCTGCTGCAAATCGGGTCTTGTCACATCTCGAAACGAAAGACGACTGTACCGGGTTGAAACTGGGTGTAAAAACATCAGGTTGCTCCGGTTTGGCTTACATTATCGACTACGCAAAGGGCACTGAAGAGGGCGAGCATATCTTCGAAAGCAAAGGGGTGAAAGTCATGGTGAGCGAAGAACATTTGGAATTTCTCAAAGGAACGCAAATCGACTATGTTGAAGATGGTCTTTCTGCTGCTTTCCACTTCAGCAATCCGAACGTCACCGAGCAATGCGGCTGCGGTGAGAGCTTTACTGTGAATTGATTCAGGCTTTCCTGCGTTATCGGCGGTTTAGGAACGATCGCGCCTAATCGCGTTGTTAGATTTCTCGCTCATTTTTAGTTTGCCGGCAATAATTCTCGTTGTTGGGCAATACCCGCTTTCACCAAACGTCTAGTGCTAACTGCGCCCGAATAAAGCACCAAAGTAAGTATGTCCTCAATCCGCGTTTCTGTCACACCCCATCGCCCCGAAACAGCGCTTAAACCAGTACCCTCTGGGCGTAAAAAACTGGTGATGGATACGATGGGTTGTAAGGTCAACAGCTTTGAATCCGAGTTAATCAGTGAAAAACTGGGTTCCGATTTCGAGCGGGTCCAGGAAATAGCGGATGCTGATATCTTTATCATTAATACCTGCACGGTCACCGTTGAAGCAGATCGTCAGGCCAGGCAGCTTGTCCGAAGAGCGATCAGAGCCAATCCCGAGGCATGGGTCGTCGTCACGGGGTGTTACGCGCAAATGGACCCTGATGCATGCGCCGGTATTCCTGGCGTTGACCTGGTAGTAGGTAATAGTCAGAAACTCGATATTCCCAATTTACTGGCGCCGATGATGAAGGGGGCGCTGCCACCGGTTATGTTGCGGGATATCGACCAGGAAATCAGTTTACCTGACCAACTGGTCACCAATTTCGATGGCCGAACGCGTGCCTTTGTGCAGATTCAACAAGGATGTGATCAAGGCTGCACATTTTGTATTATTCACACCGCCAGAGGCCCCAACCGTTCGTTTGATGGGGCATTAATCAAAAGGCAGATTCAGCGCCTGATTATGAACGGCTACAAAGAAATCGTCATTTGTGGTGTCGATATCGGTTCTTACGGTAGCGACAAGGGCGAGGAGTGCGGATTGGTTCAGCTGCTGCACGATCTGATCCAGATTGAAGGGGATTTTCGGTTGCGATTGAGTTCTATTGACCCGATTCATATTACTCCGGAACTTGCTTCGCTGATGGGGCGCTCCCGGAAGATCTGCCCACAGCTCCATTTATCGATGCAAAGTGCGGATACGCTCATACTCAAGCGTATGAAGCGGAGGGCCACCAGAGAGCTTCTCTATGAGCGCATTCAAAACCTTCGAGAGGAAGTGCCTGATCTGGTGCTAAGCGCGGATATACTCGTTGGATTCCCTACCGAAAGCGAAGCGCATTTTGAAGCAACGCTCGCGGCGGTGGAGGACTTGGAGATCCCGTTTCCACATGTCTTTCCGTATTCTGCACGACCGGGAACGCCTGCTGCCCGGATTCCAAAACAGGTGCCAATGGCGGTGAGAAAGGAAAGAGCAAAACTAGTTCGGCAAGCAGGAGCCAGGGTTTGGCGTTCCACTGCTGAAAAACTGGTGGGCAGCAGTCAAACGGTGTTAACTGAGCGTCCGCAAATGGCCAAACCGGGTGGGTTTGCGATCGGCAGAGCGGCGAACTATTTTCAGGTCCGTCTCGATTCAGAGCATGTATTAGAAAATAGCTGGCAAGAGGTTGAAATTATTGACGTTGGCCGGGATTGCCTGATTGCTCGAACGCGCACTGGAGGGTAGAATCCAGCCCGTTTTAGCGGCTAGCGCGCTGAAATCTCAAACGTAATTGTTTGATTCAGGAATTTCTTCTATATTATTGTTTTTAAGCAAGAAATTCTGTGGGGGTTTTACAGCCCATACGCTGCCGTAATATCTAATCAAGAATGGTCATTAGTTTTTCGATTATTCTGACTGATTTTTCATTTTTCTATATATATTTCCGGAGTACCGAATGGCCATCGAGCGCACATTTTCTATTATCAAGCCAGACGCAGTGGGTAAAAATCTGATCGGCAAGATTACGCAACGTTTTGAGGAAGCAGGGCTGCGAATCGTCGCTTCAAGAATGGTGCACCTGAGCGAAGAGCAGGCAGGAGCGTTTTATGCGGTGCACAAAGAGCGGCCTTTTTACAATGATTTGGTCAGCTTCATGATTTCTGGACCTGTTGTGGTACAGGTACTGGAAGGTGAGAACGCCATCGCCCGGAATCGCGAGATTATGGGCGCCACTAATCCTGCGGAGGCAGCGCCTGGCACGATTCGTGCAGATTTCGCTGAAACAGTTGACGAAAACGCGGTTCACGGCTCTGATGCGCCAGAAACTGCAGCAGAAGAAATAGCGTTCTTTTTTAGCGATGATCAGCTTTGTAAGCGGACCCGATAGCTCCAAAGAACTTCTATTTTTTTGACGAAATTTTAGCTGTGAACACTACAACCAACTTGCTGTCGATGGACCGCGCTGCTATGAATCAGTATTTCGCTGGTTTAGGCGAAAAGCCGTTCCGCAGCCAGCAACTGTTGCAGTGGATTTACCAGCGAAAAGTGATGGATTACGAAGAGATGACAGATCTGAGCAAAGCGCTCAGATTGCGTCTGAAGGAATCCACGTGTCTGACGTTGCCCCGTATTGTCAATCAACAGGTTTCCAGTGATGGCACCTGCAAATGGCTCATGCAATTGCAGGACGGAAATTCGATCGAAGCTGTTTTCATCCCTGAAGATGATCGGGGTACCTTGTGTGTTTCCTCCCAGGTCGGCTGTAGTCTCAACTGTACCTTCTGTGCAACCGCTCGCCAGGGATTTAGCAGGCACCTGACAGTGGACGAAATTATCGGCCAGCTTTGGGTGGCGAATCACGCTTTGGAGGAGATGGGGGTGCGAACTGCTCGCCCGGACGTCCCATCAGACCATCGAAGGCCTGTCACTAATGTCGTTATGATGGGGATGGGTGAACCCCTGGCAAACTTTGACAATGTCGTTGCGGCGATGAATTTGATGATGGACGACTTCACCTTTGGACTTTCTCGACGCCGTGTCACGCTCAGTACTGCAGGAATGGTTCCTGCTATTGATCGCTTGGCGGAAGCTTGTCCTGTCAGTCTTGCGGTGTCGCTACATGCACCTAATGATGCGTTACGTGACCAGCTAGTGCCATTGAATAAGAAGTATCCGATTGAGAGTTTGCTGGGTGCCTGTCAACGATTTATCGGCGAGAGTCAACGACAGCGGATTACATTTGAGTACGTAATGTTGCAGGAAGTCAACGACACACCCTCCCTGGCAAGAGAATTAGCGGCATTGCTTGCGGATATGCCTGCTAAAGTTAATTTGATTCCATTTAACCCGTTTGAAGGGATTCAATATCAAAGGAGTTCAAAGTCCAGAATTGATCGATTCAGAGATATATTGCTTTCCAAAAATATTTTCACTGTGACACGGAAAACACGGGGTGATGACATCGACGCTGCTTGCGGTCAGTTAGCAGGTGACTTTACAGATCGCACCCGGCGCTCCGAGCGGATGCGGCGAGACTCAGTCAAGGTAGCAGTTGTATGATATCCAAATCTTGTTTTGCTAGCTTATTGGGCAGTGTAGCTGTTGGACGTTACTGTATCTTGATGGTCTGCATGGCTGTCTTAGCGGGGTGCGCAACGAGTGGTGCTGAGAAGGTTGAAAAGTGGGTGCCCACGAAGAGAGCGGATGCCCATGTCAGTTTAGGGCTCGATTACCTTAAACGAGGTTCTTACGAAGTTGCATTAGAAGAATTTGATCTCGCAATTTCGATTAACCCTAATTCTGACCGAGCCCATCATGCGAAAGGGTTGCTTTCCGCACAACGCGGGTTTGTTGAAGATGCAAAAAGAAGTTTTGCCAAGGCAGTGCGGCTAAATTCTTCCAATTTTATCGCGGTGAATGACTATGGCATTTACCAGTGTCAAAACGGAAGCTTTCGCGAAGGTATTGACCTACTTAGCTCTATCGAAAACCGTCAGGATAATCCTCTAAGAACGAACACCTTATTGGGGTTGGGAATTTGCCACTACCGGCAAAATAAATTTGAAGAAGCCAAGCCGTATTTACGAACTGTTTTAAATGTGTCTCCCAGGTTGCCTCAGGCGCTTTTACCCCTGGCTGACATGTCTTATCGGGAGAGCAAGTTTTTGAATGCGCGTGCATTCATCGAACGTTATATTGCTGTCGGAGCCATCTCTGAGCAGGCATTAGTCATTGGTGCAAATACGGAGTTACAACTTGGCGACGGTCAAAAAGCCAAGCAATACGCGACAGAGCTCAGACGCCTCTATCCAACATCTCAAGAACTGACGGCATTTCGCGACTTGCTGACGAACGGATGAATAGCCCGGCATTTTCAATCCCTGAGGTTGGGAAAACGCCTTCACCCGGGGAACTACTGAGAGCGAAGCGAGAGGAATACGGTTGGGGTGCGGCAGATGTGGCCCGTGCGCTGCGTCTTTCTGAGGTGCAGGTGCACGCCATTGAAAGGGATGATTACGCCAGTTTGCCTGGTAAAACCTATGTCATGGGTTACTGGCGAAGCTACTCGCAGTTACTCAAAATTTCGATCGACGAATCGATACAAATTCATCGAGCAGAACTGGGAGCGCTCTCAAAGGATTTTTCATTCGATGGGCCACAGGGGGAAGCGAACAATAACGACGAGTCCTCGCGAAAACGTACAGCATTACTGTTTGCGGTGTTATTGGTTGTTGTATTGGGGGCTATCTGGTATTGGCAGAATCCGAACATTTCGTTTGCCAATTGGGTCGAACAAAAAATGGAAACCTTCCGCACTGCAACCACTCCTTCGCCTGAACCATTGGGAGAAATTGCTAAACCTGAACCGATTCCTGACGCAGAATTCTCTGAATCAGTAGAAAATCAGAATGATATCGCTGGGGTCGATGCTGATAGTGGGGCAGGTGCTGGTACAGCGGGTGAGTTAGTACTTCCAGCACCATCGGGTGTCGATTCAGTGCTGGCTTTACCGGTTCCCAACTTCTCAGGCGATCAGAATTCAGTAGAGATCAATACCCTGGGATATACCGTTTTGATTGCAGAACTGCCTCTGTCTCGTCGAGATCTGGTCTATCAGCCTGCCGAGGAAGACGTCGAATCTGAGGTGAAGTTAGCGGCGGAGGCGAAAAAGCTTGCGCAATCCCAGGCGAAAAAATCACCTCCCAAGCCCGTATCAAATTCCAATACCGCGAAGAAACCAGCGACACAGCCAAAGGTTGCCGCAGCTAGTAGTGGCTCCGCGGGTGAGAAACGAATCGTTTTCAATGTTGCTAAAGAATCCTGGATCGATGTTCGCGATAGTACGGGCGAGAGATTGATTTATCGCACTGTCAATCGTGGTGAAGCAATCAGTCTAAAGGGAACCCCCCCTTATTCAGTCTTTATTGGAAGTGCTGAGGGTGTATCAGTGCAGTATCAGGGCGCGCCAGTTCCTTTTAAAGCGCATGAAAGCGGTCTATTTGCTCGCTTTGAAGTAGGGCAGTAATTTCTCCCCTTTTAGGTAAAGAATGAGTAATAAAATTCAAGCAGTGAAGGGGATGAATGATCTATTGCCCGGCAAAGTAGAGCTATGGCATCAGGTTGAGCAGGTACTTCGCGAGGCGGCATGGTCCTATGGCTATCAGGAGATTCGTACGCCAATATTGGAAAAAACAGAGCTTTTTAAACAATCTATCGGTGATCAGACTGATATTGTCGAAAAAGAAATGTATGTATTCGAAGATGCCTCTGACACCAGTCTTGCGCTTCGGCCGGAAGCAACCGCGGCAACCGTGCGGGCGGGAAATCAGCATGGTTTGTTTCACAATCAGCAGCAGAGGTTGTGGTACATGGGGCCAATGTTCCGCCGAGAGCGCCCGCAAAAGGGACGTTATCGGCAGTTCCATCAATTTGGTATCGAGGCTTTCGGATGGACCGGCCCAGATATCGATGCCGAGGTGATACGAGTGGGGGCGCGGATCTGGAAAAATCTGGGGGTCGAGAACATTCGTTTAAAACTTAACACGTTGGGTTCTCCAGAGGCGCGAGAGCGATATCGTCACGCATTGCATCAATACTTCAGCAACTGCAGAGATCAACTGGATTCGGATAGCTTGCGACGACTGGAACGTAATCCGTTACGTATCCTGGACAGCAAGGTGGAGAGCACCGTGGCACTAGTGGAAGCTGCACCTTCCATACTGGAATACCTAGATGAAGACTCAAAACGCAGCTTCGAATCTTTATGTGAATCTCTGACTCAATCTGGAATCAGCATTGACGTAGATAATCGTCTTGTTCGTGGTTTAGATTACTATACGAGCACCGTATTCGAATGGGTAACAGATCAGCTAGGTGCGCAAAGTGCGGTATGTGCTGGTGGTCGCTACGACCAACTGGTTGAGCATCGCGGTGGTCGAGCAACACCGGCGGTTGGGTTTGCAATGGGCGTAGAGAGGCTGGTAGAACTGATTGCTGTTGAGCAGAAGAGTTCAACTGACGAGTTTTTGGACGCCTATGTTATTTCTCTTTGTGGCCAGCAGCATGCGGTTGATATTACGGAGCGGTTACGAGACGCAGGAATCCGAGCTTGTGAGCATTGTGGCGGCGGTAAGCTAAAAAGCCAAATGAAAAAAGCAGATCAGAGTGGCGCTTCCTTCGCTGTTATTGTTGGAGAGGACGAGGTCGCAACCCAGTCGGTGCAACTCAAAATCCTAAGAGGAGAGGGTGGGCAAGAGCAAATAAAACGAGAACAGCTTGTGGAAGTGCTGGTATCCCGTCTTCCTTGAAAATTAATTATCTATCAGAAACGTAAGCATGGCAGAAGAACCAAAACCACAATTCGCCGAAGATGAAGATCTTGAACGCGCAAAAGCGTTCTGGAATGAGAATGGTCGATCAATTATCGCTGGTATCGTGCTGGGTGTTGGCGCAATTGGTGGGTATAACGGCTGGCAATATTGGCAAAAAGATCAAGGTGAAAACGCGTCCACCTTATTTGAAAATATGCAAGATGAAAGTGTCAGTTTTGAAGCAGCGAAAGGTCTCGCCGATGATCTCGTTAGTGACTACGGTAAGACACCGTATGCCATACACGCTGCTTTGCTGATGGCTAAACGTGCGGTTGAAGCAGACGATCTTGATGAAGCAGCAGGCCGATTAAAATGGGCCACTAGTAATGCAGCAGATCCGGGATTGAAGCATATCGCGAGGATACGCTTGGCAATGGTTCATCTTGCAAAAGGGGACGCTGATGCGGTGTTGGATTTGGCATCGGAAACTAGGACAAAAGAAGTTGGCGGATTGCAGTTTGGATCAAGATATGCAGAGCTACGGGGTGACGCCTATGTGATGAAAGGAGATCTGCAGGCAGCGCGACAGGCCTACGAGCAAAGCATAGAGGCTCTGGCACCAGGCGCATCTAACCGAACCCTGTTGCAATTGAAAATTGACAACCTCTAACAGTAGCTCGAATAGATACTTGTTTAAATTGTGGACTTTGATCCGGCAAACCATTGACTAATCCAATGAATCTGAAAATAGTTTTCTTAAGCTTGCTAGTAGCGCTGGTGCTGACTGGATGCAATAAAAACAAAGAGACTAAGTGGGGAACCTTCAATGAGCCGGTCCCCAGCCAACCCATGCCCGAGGCTTCCGGCGAAGTGGAGTTCTCAACGTTGTGGAAGCAGAAAATAGGAGATGCTGGAGAAGATGGTTATGCCATTCTTAGGCCAGGGATTTCTAACGAAGGCGTGTTGGTGGTTAATCGCAAAGGACTCGTTCGTTTGTTGGATTCTGAGAGCGGCAAAGTCCAGTGGAGCAAGGCACTAGGTAAACCGACCTATTCCGGTGTTGGGGCGGGCGCTGGACTGGCAGTAGTTGCTTTTGACAATGGAACGGTGGTTGCTTTGGATGCAACAGACGGTACCGAACGATGGAGAAATGCCGTAAATCGCCAGATTTCGGCAATACCTGCGGTGGGTGCTGGACGGGTGATAATTCGAACCGCTGATGGTCTGCTAATAGGGCTCAATGCAAGCAATGGTGAAAACGTGTGGGAACTGACACGTTCGGTGCCGGGACTTAGTTTGCACGGTGACTCTCAACCTCTCATTTCTGGGGATACCGTAATCACTGGTCTTTCAAATGGAAGAATTCTGGTGAGCTCTGTTCTCAGCGGTCGAGAATTCTGGGAGAAAGATCTTTCTATTGGGGTAGGGGCGAACGAACTGGAGCAAATTACTGATGTCGATGCCACCCCAACGATCGACGGGCTCAGCTTATACACTGGAACTTACCAGGGGGAGATTGTTTCTCTGAACCTTCAAGATTCTTCAATACAATGGCAATTCGATGCGTCTTCTCGTCTTCCACTGTCAGTATCTGGAAATCAGTTGGTGCTAACCGATGACTCTGGTGCGGTCATTCACCTAGACGCGCAGGAAGGTTTTCTTAACTGGGAGCAGGATGGCTTTCGGGGACGTGGAGTGAGCAATCCACTTCTCATAGGCGACTATGTTGTGATCGGTGATGCAGAGGGCAGCATTCATGCTTTAAACGGATTGCAAGGTGATCTATTGCAGTCCAAAAAAGTCAGCCGCTCAGCAATCATTGCAATACAACAGTTGTCAGGTGGAGTGCTTGCACTATCTGCCGATGGAACAATCACTTTACTCTCTTTCAACTGAGAGCAACGACTCAAATTTTAATGACCGGTCGCGAGCATACAGACTCGGAAAAAACTGCCGGTGATCTTGCAGGCAACGAGGTTGCAGATTCCTTATTAACGCCGGTTGTCGCGCTGGTAGGCAGGCCCAACGTCGGGAAATCGACGCTGTTTAACAAGCTCACAAAAAGTCGTGACGCGATAGTAGATGACCAGCCAGGTGTAACCCGAGACCGGTTGTATGGGAAAGGTCAGCTGGGAGAAAAGCCTTTTTTGGTTGTTGATACAGGTGGCCTCGAGTCAGAAGAGGATTATTTTGCAAAGCTGATTCGGATGCAGGTGGAGCAGGTGCTTGAAGAAGCGCAGGTCGTGATTTTTGTTGTTGACGGCGAAGATGGTCTAGTCACGCAAGATAGAGATATCGCAGAGCAATTGCGTCAGAGTGGGCGTCAAATTTTGATTGCGGTCAATAAAACAGAGGGAGAGGATCCGGCACTAGCGGCGTCGGAATTCCAGGAGCTTGGGCTAGGAGATCCCACAGCGATTTCAGCTAGGCGTGGTGATGGAGTTGTCGACCTGCTTGAAGATGCCCTTACAAACTATAATCCTCCCCCAGAAGAAGAGGCGGATGCGACGCCGAGAATCGCGCTGGTTGGCAGGCCAAACGTTGGGAAATCGACACTGACTAATAAACTCGTTGGTGACTATCGAGTGATTGTGAGTGACATTCCTGGCACTACCCGGGACAGTGTAAGAGTACCACTAGAATACGACGGCACAGACTATCTCCTGGTCGATACAGCCGGAGTGAGACGAAAATCACGTGTAGATGAGGTGCTGGAGAAGTTTTCAGTGATCAAAACTTTACAGGCAATACAAGATGCCCATGTGGTATTGCTAGTGCTAGATGCAAGTGGAGAAATCGGTGCGCAGGATGCAACGATTGCCGGAATGGTTCAGGACTTGGGTCGATCCCTGGTAGTTGTAGTAAACAAATGGGACAGTTTAGCGGGTCATCAGCGCAAGAAAATTAAAAACGAGCTGGAAATCAAGCTACCATTTTTACCTGATCCTGAGATTTTGTTTATTTCGGCTCTACATGGGTCAAACCTGGCTGAGGTTTTACCCGCGGCGAAGCGTGCTTATCATTCATCGATGGCAGAGTTGAATACTGCTAGTTTGAATCGGGCGCTAGAAGCTGCGGTAAGCCAAACAGCACCACCAATGCAGAATGAGCGTCCCGTAAGATTGAAATTTGCACACCAGGCTGGAAAAAATCCACCTGTAGTGATCGTGCATGGCAACCAGGCAGAGAAACTGCCCGAAACTTATTTGCGGTATCTTTCCAAGTTTTTTGCGACTCGCTATAAGTTGAAAGGAACCAGGGTGAGGGTGATTCCGCGCAATGGATCCAATCCATTCAAGCAGCTCAAACCGAAGAAAACAGCCTTTAAAAAGCGATCAGGGAGAAGAAGGAAATTGTAAGGGGTCGACGAGAAATCCGTTTAGGCTTATTCCCAGGTCGACCCGACTTCGATTCAGCGAGCCATCAACATCAGCTTTGCCAACTTGTTCTCCGCGGTCAAGGCGTTGTCCTTCCTGTACCAGGATTTTTTCCAGATTCCCCAGTACCGACACTATTCCCCCTCCATGGTGGATATAGAGTTCGGTGCTCTCTCCCGCATTTTCTATCACCCTTACGACGATACCCGGAGCCGGGGCGTAGACTTGTGCACCTGATGCGGCAATGTAGCTAACGTAATTGTGAGAAATAATTTTCTTTTGTTGCAGAATTTTGCCGAACGGAATCATCTGTTCAGATTCCACCACTGGGGTAAATACAAACGAACCGGTGAGCCCTCGATCATCTTCAAGCAGTTCATCGGGAACACGCATGACCCTATTGATATCGCTGGAAGCGAGAGCGGCCTCGAGTTGAATGGGGATGGCGCCTCTGTGGATGATTTGTCGACTTTGATTGTCTGATGTGCGTTCTTCAGCGTCAGCTGTAGGAGGTGGTAAAGAGATCACCTGCATATCCACTTTTCCGGTCTCTTCCTCATGATCCAGCGTTCCTAAGATGTAATTACCCGGCAGGATATCGATAGGTAACCCCACTACAGCATGCCATTGGTTCTGGTAGGGAACGACGAACACTTCTCGACTGCCGAACCTCACAGTCGGCCTTTGGGGATGTTGGATATTTAGTGGAACAACGGCAATTCCGCCGGGAACCGGTAAGTTTTCTGGCAACTTAAGGCTGGAATTGATGAAAGGCGGATTGTGTGATTGCTCAGCGTGTTCCACTGCATTGATTTCTGCTGGTTTCACGGTTTCCGCGTGGGTGGCCGAGACCATTTGGAACGTAAAAAGCCAGAATACTAGCCATTGCGCGCCGTCTTTAAAAAACGCGCGGAAATAGAGGAAGGGTCGTGTTGCAGCTTGAGAAAGCGTGTATCTGGAATCGAAAGATAGCTGGTTCAATGATCTTGATTTTTATCAAAAGATGGTTCAACGAAGGAAATGGCCCCTAGATCCATTTCTACTTTGCCATCTTGGAGCGTTGCAGTGATTCGCTTTTGCTTTGGAATCTGCTGTGCATGTGACAGCACATGTCCGTTTTTATCCTGCAAAATCACATACCCTCGTTCCAAGGTTTGCATAGGACTGACCAAAATCAGCTGACTTCGGCGTCGTGCCAACTCCATACCACAGCTTTTAACTGCGAACCCCATTTGTCGCATAATCGATTTCCGATTCATTAAGATTTTGTGCCGGTGTTGCTTAAGTAATTGCAATGGGTTTCGCGCAGAAACGCTCAAAGTCCTGGCCTGGATTTGACTGGAAAGTTGCAGGAGCAGAAGTCTCATCGACGCGACTAGATTCTTTTTTAGGTTTATTTGATCCGACCGGTAGCGAGCCAGCCTCTGCGTAGGATGAACCAGTCGAGCGTTCGCATAGTCAATTGTCTGACGGCGCTGATCTAACAGCCTTAGTATAAGATCGACTAGTCTCCTCTGCTGATGGATACAGTCTCGGAGAATTTTAGTGCCGTCAGGAGTGACTCTTTCAGCAGCTGCAGTAGGGGTTGCTGCGCGATCGTCCGAGACCATATCGGCAATCGTAAAATCTGTTTCATGCCCGACCCCGCATACTACTGGAAGTGCAGATTGAAAAATGGCTCTGGCGACTTTTTCGTCGTTGAAAGCATGAAGATCTTCCAAAGAGCCTCCCCCTCGCGCGATGATCAACACCTCTGTTTCATTTCGTAGATTAGCGATCTTGATTGCGTGACAAATTGAGCTGACCGCTTGATCTCCCTGAACGAGGGTGGGGTAAACGATGACATTGGCGACAGGGAAACGTCGTTTGAGCGTGACGCGGATATCTTGCAGAGCGGCACCACTTGTAGACGTTACAATTCCAATACTTGAGGGAATCTCCGGAATTGGCTGTTTGTGGACCAAGTCAAACAAGCCCTCTACATGAAGTTTTTTCTTTAGAAGTTCGAAAGCGCGTTGCAGTGCGCCTTGACCGGCTGGTTCCAGCCGGGTAACGATAAGTTGGAGATCTCCGCGACTTTCGTAAACCGAAATTTGACCTCGAATCAAAGCCTGCATTCCTTCTTCAGGATCACTGGAACCCATTCTTCGATTACGAAAAAATGCGCAACGAATCAACGCATTGCCTTCCTTAAGAGAAAAATACAGATGACCGGACGCTGGCCGGGCTAAACCGGATATCTCGCCTTCCACAACAATGTGACGATAATTCGACTCCAATAAATTCTTCAGTTCTCCTACGAGCGATTTAACCGTAAATATATTGTTGGCTGCTGAAGGTGGAGGGCACATTGAGTCAGATTCAATCCGGAAGTCGAAAAGGCTATTGCGGGTAATAGGGGGAGACATTTTGCTGTCCGGTCGCCTGAGCGATTCCAAGACGAGCAAATTGAGTGACTTTTTGAGCCAATTCGGTCGCAAGATCCGCTTCACCAGTTTCGTGTGCCTGTTTAGCGAGCTCGAGGATGGTGCTCAGATTCTGCGTTTGTGCATCTCCAGGATTGAGCCTGACTCGCCATTCTGCGTTCAGCGTCTTGGCTTGCGCCAGATCTATTTCCGCTTGCAAAATCGCGGGGTTTTCTGGGATAGGTTCCGGTTCAGCTATTTCCTCTTTAGGTGCAGAAACGCAACCAGTTAGTAGCAGGATCAGCAAGCTCAACAACGAAATTTTAAGGTGGAATGACATCCCGGACCCTCACTTTGATTAGGCTGGTGAATTCTAAAGGCAAATACGCGGTTTAGGGGTGGCAAAACCCTGTCAAATCAGCATTTTGGCGGTTTTTATCGCGACATTTACGTGGTAGACTCCGCGCCCTTGAAATCAGGCAACAAAGCTCTTCGGAGATAATTATATGGTAACAATTCGTTTGGCACGTGGCGGCTCCAAGAAGCGCCCTTTTTATGCCATCGTCGTAGCAGATCAGAGACGCTCCAGTCGAGGGCGGTTTATCGAGCGTGTTGGTTATTTTAATCCGGTCGCGTCAGGTCAAGATCAAAATTTAAACCTGGACACTGCGCGTTATGATCATTGGGTCGGATTGGGAGCCCAGCCGAGCGAACGAGCGGCACAACTGTACAAGCAGGCTAAGGCAGCAGCTTAATCTGTAATTTGAGCGTGACTTCCTATCTGATCTAAACAGATTTTGATAGAAAACTAACTCATTGACTGCCCAATTAACCAGCGAAGAACGATTCCGAACCCAGGAATACGTCGTCGTCGGAAAAGTGCAGGGCCATTTTGGAGTCAAGGGATGGCTGAAGGTATTATCATTTACCCGGCCTCCGCTTGAGATTCTCGAGTACAAAGAGTGGTCTTTTCTTTTAAACCGTGAGTCTGTGAGAGACAGGAAGCAACCCGACCGACGGGCGCTTTCTGATCAGGTTGAAAACTGTGACGAATCTCTCGAGTTGCTCGAGGGCAAGTGGCAAGGTAAAGGTTTAATTGTCCGGCTTGCGTCCGTCACTAGTCGTGAGCAAGCTGAACGACTGATCGGTGCGAGCGTTTTGATAGATCGCGAGCACTTTGCCCAGTTAGATGAGGGCGAGTATTACTGGACAGACCTAATTGGTCTTCAAGTCGAGAATACCGAGGGCAAATCCCTCGGAAAGGTAGATCATCTAGTGGAAACCGGTGCGAACGATGTAATGGTCGTTCACAAAGACTCGGAGGCTGCTGGCGGTAAGCCGAATGAAACCCTGGTACCGTGGGCGGATGTCTACGTGCGTTCGGTAAACCTGGAAGCTGGGTTGATATTGGTGGATTGGGATGCGGATTGACATTGTTACTCTGTTCCCGGAAATGTTCGATGCGATTATCGAAAACGGCATGAGCAGGGTCGCCCTGGAAAAGGGGGCCATGACGCTGCAATGTTACAATCCACGCGACGAAACCGATGATAGTTATCGGCGCGTGGATGACCGGCCGTATGGTGGTGGTCCAGGTATGGTGATGATGCCCGGTCCACTAACGAGGTGCATCGATCGGGTGAAACAAAGTAATGCGGGGGAGGTTGTTTATCTTTCTCCCCAGGGCGAAAAGTTGAGTCACAGCCTGGTGAGCGAATTCGCCGGAAAAGCCGACTTGATTTTGTTGTGTGGTCGATATGAGGGTATCGACCAACGTGTGATAGAAACGCGGGTTGACCGAGAAGTTTCTATTGGTGATTTTGTGGTTGCGGGCGGTGAACTTCCCGCAATGTTGTTGATTGACGCAGTGAGTCGATTGTTACCCGAAGTTTTGGGAAATGCCTCATCTGCGATTGAAGATTCGTTTAGTAACGGAATTCTGGATTTTCCGCATTATACGAGACCTGAAGTGTTTGAAGGTCTAGAGGTCCCGACAGTATTGCTGTCTGGAAATCATCGGAAAATTGAGGAATGGCGGCACGAACAGGCGTTATCGGTAACGAAACGCAAACGGCCGGATTTGCTGAGCGATGAGTAGGGCGAAATGAGGGTGTAACCTTTCTGGTTTGAACCAGATTGAATGTTGACCTGAGTCGTCTTAGAGATTGATATAAACGCGGCGAGAGTGAGCTGATAAAATAAGAGCACGCTTGCTAAAGATTGAAAAGTAACGAATAAACGTAAAGATTTTGCCGGAGTAAAGTAATGAGTAACATTATCCAACAACTTGAAGCAGAGCAGTTGAAATCCGATATCCCGGATTTCGGCCCTGGTGACACCGTTAAGGTACAGGTTCGTGTAAAGGAAGGTGAGCGTGAGAGACTGCAAACCTATGAAGGCGTCGTTATTGCGCGAAAAAACCGAGGGTTGAACTCCTCTTTCACAGTTCGAAAGACGTCGGGTGGTGAAGGGGTTGAGCGGGTATTTCAGACACATAGCCCGTTGATTGCTAGTATCGAGGTTGTCCGCCGTGGCGACGTTCGCCGCGCAAAGCTCTACTACTTGCGAGATCTCACAGGTAGAGCTGCACGAATCAAGGAAAAGATTCGTCGCTAGACTAATCTGCGATTGTCTCTCCAGTATTTATCAGTGACAGACATCCGCGTTACGAAGAAGAAAACGGGCCCCAGGTGGGTCCGTTTTTTTATGGCAAGCTGCATGCTTGGCAGCTTGTGTTTTACTTCCCGATCGATAGCTGCTAACGATCATCTGATTCTGGATACACCTGCCACTCCAGCATTGCAGCGGGTTAGAACATTGATCAGGGCGAATGTGCTGGGATTGGCCGAGAGAATACTTGAGCAAGAGGGCCCAGCGTTGTTGCCCAATGGTGAATGGCTCAATTGGGAGCGTCAGCTTTGGGCATTATATCGAGCCTCGGGCAATTGGCAGGCGTTATACGACCGTATTCAATCGATTCCACCAGCGTTTCCTGCGTCTGTGAGGGCAGAAGCTGAAGCGGAATCAATTGCTGCGCTGATTGCTCTAGGCAATGGACAGACAGCGAGACGAATACTTCGAAGTCAGTTGCTATCAACGACGCTGTCAGAGAGACAAAAGCGTTCACTGCGGAGGCAGGTGATTGAGAGTTATCTAGCAGATAACAAATTGCAGGAGGCCAATCGCAGTGCGGTCGCTTTCCAGCAAGATTTTCGACCACAAGACAAGGACTGGCTAATGCTGGGTAGTCGAATAGCGCTTCAGTCTGGATCACCCGATGCAGCAGTTAATTTGTTAGCGCCGCTGACTGAACCTGATGCGCGGTTGTTACGGCTGTGGGCAAGAGCGAAAAATCAATCGATGTCTGCTGAGCAAATACTTTCAACGGGCGCGCGTCTATTAGAGCTGAAAGAGTTCAAATCGTTGAATACGCCGTTACTGGCGTTGATGTCGGATGCCGCAGCGAGAGCAGGTAATCGAATTCTTCAGGTTGACTTAATTGAACAGTATCTGCTGGAATCTGCTAGCGGGTCTCAATTTGATCAGCACAAACAGTTTGAAAACGTGTTGCCCCAGCTTTCTGCGACGAGTTTATTTGATGTCTATCAATGGATAGCAAGAGAGCAGGCCAACAAAGCGGGTTTACTGGTAGGGGAAGAAAACAATTGGGGGCCATTCGCAGTCGCACTTCCTAATGAACAGGAAACAATTCGCAGGTCAGTTTGGGCATATATTGCTAGCAAGACAGACGGTGGAACGCGTCAAGCTGCGGCGGATAATCTGGTTAACGCCATCGTCGATTCTGAGCGAATGGATCTGGTGCCTTTTCTCTTTGGTGATGACAAGCCACTGGGACAGCTTACACTTTCTCCAGCAACGGCTTTGCGCTTGTCTAATCTGGCTATTGAAGCGGGTAAGGTGGAACTGGCTGCGGAGGCAAATGCGAATGTCTCCAATCCGCCCCCTGGCATGGACTATGCCGATTGGTTGATCTATACCGGCCGAATTTCTATTATTGCTGGAAGACACCAGCAGGGAGCTTCTCAGCTCGATAAATGGATTGAGAGCACTGACTCGCTCACTCCTGATCAAACTGACAAAGTGTTGCAACCGATCTTTGATTTGCAAACGGTAGAACAACATCAGCTTGCGATACCGCTGCTGGAAAAGGTGAACGAGAAATCTCCGGGCGGGAAATACACGAGAGAAATAGCGTTTTGGATTGCAGAATCATATGGTGCTACGCGACAACACATCAAAGCAGCCGATCACTTTCTGTATTCTGCAATGCAAAAAGACAATGGATTTGATCAGTGGGGAGAATCTGCACGATTTCGTGCTGCAGAGGCATTGCTTGAAGGCAACTTTTTTGATGATGCATTGAAGTTATTTGAAGGCTTGTTAGAGCGTGCTGAGGATGAGCCGCAAAAGCAGGCGCTGCAGCAAAAGATTCAACAAATCTGGTTACGCAGATCAAACTTCGGTCATGCAGGTTAATCGATTCGGAAAAAAGTGAATCCGCCATTGGAAATAGCTCGGGAAGACCAAGAAAAACTGGATGAATTTCTCGACGCCATCTGGCTGCAGGCAGGGCTCAGCGACAACACGCTGGCATCTTATCGGCAGGATCTGAAGCATTTCTCTCAATATCTCCATCTTCAAGAGCTCAATCTTATGTCGATTCAGAGGGCAGACCTGAGGGATTATCTAGAATTCAGAGGGCAGGACGGAAGCCGCAGAACGGTGTCTCGTAGTCTCTCCACACTAAAGCGTTTTTATCGATTTTGGGTTGCCGAAGGCGCGCTTGAACTCGATCCCTCAGCAGATATGACCGCTCCTCAAGTTGCCAAGTCGTTACCCAAAACACTGTCTGAGCAAGAGGTTGAACGGCTGATTTCAGCTCCCGATATTTCTGAAGATCTCGGATTGCGAGATCGTGCCATGCTGGAAACCTTATACGCCACTGGATTAAGGGTGAGTGAATTGGTTGGGCTAACAATGAGTGAAATTGATCTGGTCGCTGGCTATTGCCGTGTGTTTGGTAAAGGCAGTAAAGAGAGACTGGTACCCTTGGGTGAACAGGCGATAGACTGGGTGGATCGTTACCTGGACGAAGCCAGAGCCTCGCTCCTCGCCAATCGTCACAGTGATGCCCTGTTTTTGACGAGACGTGCAAGTGCAATGAGTCGACAGGGGTTTTGGCAAAATATAAAACGATACGCGCTCATGGCTGGAATTTCCCAGTCTCTCTCCCCGCATACCCTACGTCACGCATTTGCTACCCATCTTCTCAATCACGGTGCAGATTTACGAAGTGTTCAAATGTTGTTGGGTCATTCGAGTTTGTCTACGACCCAAATCTATACACATGTGGCCAATGCACGTCTACAAACACTACATCAAAAACATCACCCAAGAGGTTGATTTAATGGGAATCTTCTAAACTAATAAGAGCATGATTAAGACCATAAACCTGCCACCAAGAGGCAGAGGTTTGATTGAAATTACCAGAGAAATCGAGGTGCTTGTCAGACAATATTGCTCGGGCACTGGACTTTGTACGCTTGCTATTCAGCACACATCTGCGAGTTTATTAATACAGGAAAATGCGGATCCGAGTGCAAGAAAGGATTTGGAAAATTGGCTTGACCGCTTGGTGCCTGAGAATGATCCTCTCTACACCCATACTTTGGAAGGTCCTGATGATATGCCGGCACATATAAAGTCGATGCTAACCCAAACGACGTTATCGATCCCCGTACTGGATGGAAAGCTAGGTTTGGGCACCTGGCAAGGAATCTTTCTTTGGGAGCACAGAGACCAGCCACAACATCGACACATCACACTGCACCTTCTCAACGATTAGTGTCGTCCATAGATTTACGTGTCTTTGTCAATTCGATAGGGTAAAAAGTAATCGCCGGACGCGCGTTTGAACCGTATTTGGTCGCCGCCGTATTCTATCTGTAAACATTCATCTGGCCGTGGCTGGTTGCCAATTCTAATACTGCGGCAGAACATCCCCTCGATCCAATCCCATTCTCCTTCAACCTTACCGCCGGGAAACGCCCCGATTATTGTCCCATCAGAATTAAACCGAACGTTGTATCCACCTGGCCAACTCAGAGGCTTATCAACTACTTTGTCCAAAAATAATTCTCTGCTTATGATCGGTTGGTAGCTTATTGACTGGCACGCCTGTAGCGACAAAAGAAGCACCAATGCGAGTAGACGATCTAGGCGGATCAGGAGAATGCTAAGTCGACAAGTATTCATTTGGGTGGCCAGTATCGGACAATTACTCTACGTAGTAACCAAATAAAAACCTGTAACGGGTGTCTAAAGTATCGAGTAAATAATAGTGTCTTTCCTGGCGGCACCATATAAAAGCAGTGCAGCCACCAGTCGGGTGCATCGATAAGTGACCGTAGCCTCAAGAATATTCTATGTTCGTTTGAGAGTTTCCTCTCTGATAATGGCACTAATCCCTTTCCCACCGCGGATGGTTGCTTCGCGACTGGTGGTTTTATCCAGCTTGTAATGATTTCTGGTAGTGGCGATAGATAGTGGAAATGGGCGATGGTATTGGTGACAAAAGGGTACTTCTTGTGAGTGATTTCAGCATCAATTTTGTCAATGTGTTGCACAACATATCCATAAATATCGGCAACAGCGATGAGCTTGATATCGATCACTGGCTCCAGAGTGTGGTGACATAAATGTCGCAACGTGTCGATATGACCTAGACGATAGGCAAGCTGGTTCTCGATGTAAAATGCAATAGGGGAGCTGGTCAGATTATTGAACTGGATAGAACCAGGAGCATCCCGTGATAAGGCATCTGTATGAATTTCAACATGGATTGAGACGCCATTCACCGTGTTTGACGCCATTGGAAGGTGGTGGTGATCACCCAGGTATGGATTTTTATTCTCGTGAATTTTATATCCTAGTTCTCTCAAACATTGTTGTGCCAATTCAGCCTTGGCAGGGGGAACTAGTATGTCTAAATCGCTCATTGGCCTTAGCGAAATGTTCGCATACAGCGCATGCATCAATGCTGCCCCCTTCAACAAGATGGCATCTATTTGACGGGCCGAGAAAAATGACAATATTTCTTTTAGCGCCAGAGTACGCGCCGCATTAGACGTTTGATGGCGGAGTTTTAAAGCAATGAATTGATGTCTGATAGGTTGTGATAAGGGCAGCTCTAGTTCAAGTAAATGCTGGTATACCAAAGGAGCCATACCATGTTGTTCCGCTAATGCGATCAACTTTTCCTGATCCACCATCTGAAGCCAAAGCGCTTCAATCTCCGTTTTGACTTGGCTGAGTTCGCTGACCAAGAATCTGGGTCGGCATAAGCGGCGGAGAAGCTGCGTTTCTCTGGTTACCATTCGCAAAAAATTTCCGAAAAAAGCGGCGCTAGATCTTTAAAGTGACTATATCTCAGAGAATATGCAGGTGTTTTCTTGACCAAGTTGGCAACGTCGCGAAATCCATGACCAGGTAGGTTTCTCGCTATGACGTTTGAGCGCATCAACTCCAACCCCGCTGCCGCCGCTGATAGCCGTGATAGATGCGGAGGTTCAGCTGTCGAATATTTAGGAAATATGATCGTTCCAATAGGCGGAATAGATTGCTGTTCTTCCACCGGTTTATTGCGGGAGAATATGGAGGGAAGAATCATGGAGATTCCCGCTGCCTGCCGTGCGACCCTTCTGGAATCAGCGCTGACGATCTGGTTGTCCACAAGTTCTTGTATTGCGATCAGTCCCTTAGCTTTAACATTTAAAGGACGGGAAAAGGCGTGATGGTCACCGTGCTGGAGATCGATAAGCACGAGTTCATCCGTGTGGTAACACCATCCCATTGAAGTTAGCCACGCGGTAACTGACGTTTTTCCGCTGCCACTCTCAGCGGGAATCAGCAGACTTTTGCCCCTCCGGGAGACTAATCCCGCATGAATTGCCAGATGGCCTTCGTTTTGTTCGATCAAACGAAATAAAACATCGCCAGATAAAAAGCTACCTAGTGTGTTGATGTGATCAAAAGTCTGTTTAGACATTCCCTCTCCGAAGAGGCACCAACTGTTTTCTTCTGATCGTATGCGATAGCGTGCACAAAGTTGATTGTCTCCTACATCTGGAACAACCATTTTGGAAAAAAGAAAGGTCAGTAGACTCTCCAACTCAGCTCCCTCGTAGTCAAATTGGCAAACCTGACCACCAAAGGCGACGAAGAGCTGATCTATCATCAACGGCGATTCACTAGATAAAGACACATGCTACGCATTGATGGAAATCGCACCATCAGAAGACAGCTGGTTCAGACAGTTTGCAACATCTTGGTGCATATTCTCAATATCGGGAAAGGCTTCAGAGAGAATTTCAATGATATCTGTCATCGTCCTGTCACCATCGCATAGCTGCCAGATGATGGCGGCACTTTGATTCAAGTAGATTGTTCGAGTGTTTGCGGTTGAATAGAGCAATATTTCGCCGTCCATTTCTTCCAATGAAAATTCCGCGTTTGGAATAGGAGTCGGGTTAGTCATTTTGGTCTTGTTTGTATTAAACAGGGTGGTGAGTTATCACTGAATCCTTAAATCAATTTCACTGTGCAACATGACACAAAGGATTAAAATATATCCTGACTCGCAGCAATAATCACCCGTCTATCACGATCAATGGAAAGGAATTTTCAAAACCCAGAGCTTCACGAATGTGCTTCCAAAATTATGCGCTGCGTTGAGGGGGATCAAAGTATTTTGGCTCAGGTTTCGCAAATGGTGGAGATTTTGCAAACGTTAGGAATGGACGCAACCGGCTGTGTTGCCGGGATGTTGGTTAGCGCCTTTTCTGAGTGCCAGGAAAAGCACCTTGATATCAGGGAAGAATTTGGCGAGGAGGTTTTTGATCTTTACAGTGGTGTGGGTAGTCTGAACCGGCTTTCGTCTTTTTCGCGAAATGCTGGAATCGTCCATGATGTGGAAGCGAATGAAGATAATCTAAGAAAAATGTTAATCACGATGGTCGATGACGTACGTGTGGTTTTGATTAAACTTGCCGATCAACTCAGACAATTAAAGAATGCGCGTACTCAGGACAGAGAAACACAAAAACGTTTAAGTCAGCTTACCCTAGATGTCTACGCACCATTGGCGAACCGGCTTGGTGTGTGGCAGGTTAAGTGGGAGCTGGAGGATTTGGCTTTGCGTTTTAAAAACCCGGAAGTGTATAAGGATCTGGCCAGAAAATTAGACGGGAAAAGACTGCATAGGGAGCAATATATTAAATCCTTGCTCAAAACCATTCAGTTGGCGATGGAACAGGCGGATATTGAGGCGGAGGTCTACGGCCGACCCAAGCACCTCTATAGTATATGGAAGAAGATGGAGCTAAAGGGGCTCTCTTTTGAAAACTTGTGGGACATCCGTGCGGTGCGTATCGTGGTTGATACGATTGCAGAATGTTATTCTGCCCTCGGTGTTGTTCACACTAACTGGAGGCATCTGCCCGGGGAATTTGACGACTACGTCGCAACGCCAAAACCCAACGGATATCGATCTATCCATACGGTGGTTATCGGTCCCGAAGACAAAAGTGTCGAGGTACAGATACGCACTCGGGAGATGCATGAGGAGAATGAGCTAGGGGTTGCGGCGCACTGGCGATACAAAGAGCGCCGACGCAGTGAGGATAGCATCGACGGTAAGATTCTGTGGTTGCGACAGCTGTTAGAGTGGAAGGACGATTTAAAAGACAGCCAAAGTATCGCCGATGCGTTTAGGCAAAATGTCGATAATCGGAGAGTCTACGTATTTACCCCGAAGGGGACCGTGATGGATTTGCCAGAGGGGGCGACCCCGATTGATTTTGCCTACGCTGTGCATTCTGAAGTGGGTCATCGAACCAGGGGCGCACGAGTAAACGGCAAAATGGTGCCGCTGGGTTATCAACTCAAGACTGGTGAGCAAGTTCATATACAGACAATGAAAAATGGCTCTCCCAGTCGAGACTGGTTACGTCCAGAGCTGGAATACGTTAAAACTCACAGGGCACGTGCGCGTATTCAACAATGGTTCAAGCATCAGGATTACCATCACAATATGACAGAAGGACGATCAATGCTCGAAAAGGAGCTGGGACGTCTTGGTCTTGATGATCTGAGTTATGAACGCATTGCGGAGAAAACACCTTTCGGTAAGACGGACGATATGCTTGCCGCGTTGGGAGCTGGTGACTATAAGCTGTCGCGTGCTTTATTACCTTTTCGGCGAGAGCTGGAACATCACCGGCCACTTCAGGAAACCAAGAGGGAAAAACCGAAAAAAGCGACCAGTAGCTTCAAGGTAAATGGCGTTGGCAATTTGATGACCACCATGGCGAAATGTTGTCAGCCCATGCCGGGGGATTTAATCGTTGGCTATATTACAACCGGGCGAGGTGTGACGATTCATAATCAGGACTGCAGAAATATTCTGGATTTGGATAGCGATCTGCAGAATCGATTAATCGACGTCGAATGGGGAAGTGAGGGCGTCTCTTCTTACCCAGTAGAAGTTCGGGTAGTCGCCTACAATCGTAGCGGCATATTGCACGATATCACGCAGGTACTGAAGGATGCCAAGGTTGATGTATTAAAAGTGAATATGTCATCTGATGAGGAGAATAATGTTTGGGTACAGCTGCGTTTGGAAGTGAGCGGGCTCAAGAAATTGAGTAAGACTTTGATGCAGCTGTCGAGAATACAAAATGTGCAGGATGTGAAGAGAATTACAAACTGATCGCGATTACAATCTGGAATACCGACTCTCGGATAATTAGTAGCCAGTAAGATG
The DNA here is from genome assembly GCA_019633985.1 of Acidiferrobacterales bacterium. Lineage (GTDB taxonomy): Bacteria > Pseudomonadota > Gammaproteobacteria > Arenicellales > Poriferihabitantaceae > VYFG01. The sequence continues at coordinate 55,540 of JAHQWE010000001.1, forward strand.
ATTAAATTAGCAAGCCGACTCTCCAAAGTACGTGTTTCACCCACCGTAGATATATCTAACCGAGCTCGAGCGCTGCGCGCGGAAGGGCATGATGTGATTTCACTGGCTGCGGGAGAACCGAACTTTGATACCCCGGTGAACATCCAGCAAGCAGCGACAAAAGCAATGCAGGCTGGCGAAACCCATTACACGATGGTGGAGGGTATCCTGCCGCTTCGGCAAGCGATTTGCGAAAAGCTCGAGAAGGATAATCTTCTGAAGTACAACCCCTCAGAAATTATCGTGGGCGCGGGTGGAAAACAAATCATCTACAACGCGATGATGGCAACTCTCGAACCGGGAGACGAAGTGATTATTCCAGCGCCCTATTGGGTAAGTTATCCTGATATTGCGCTTTTGTTTGGTGGCGAACCGGTTATCGTTCATACCACCCAAGAAGCGAGCTTTAAACTTTCACCAGATCAGCTTTCCAGAGCAATCACAGATAAAACCCGCTGGCTATTTCTGAATTCGCCATCTAATCCCACCGGCGCTGTTTATTCTGCAGAAGAATTTGCAGCGCTGGGAGAAGTGTTGCTGGATTATCCTCAGATCATGGTGATGACCGACGATATTTATGAGAAGGTGATTTATTCACCAACCGAGTTCGTCAACTTCTGTCAAGTCAATCCCGCTCTTAAATCGAGAACGCTGATCGTAAACGGGTTGTCAAAATCCCATGCTATGACTGGGTGGCGCTTAGGGTACGGTGCTGCGCCCGAAGAGCTGATTGCGGGAATGAAAAAGTTACAGGGACAATCTTCGTTAGCGCCCAGTTCGATTTCTCAATGGGCCGGGGTGGAAGCCTTGTCTGGACCACAAAATGCGGTGGTGGAAATGGCAGCGGAGTTTTCCAAAAGGAAGGCCATGATGTTCGCGGCGATAAACCAAATTCAGGGCCTAGACTGTTTTGACCCCGCTGGTGCGTTCTATCTGTTCGTTTCAGTCAAACAGTTTCTCGGTAAGCAGACTAAAAAAGGAAGAGCGATTCATACAGATACCGATTGGGTGCTCGGCTTAATGGAAGAGCAGGGTGTCTCCGTAGTGCCAGGTTCAGCATTTGGTAGTGATGGGTATTTTCGGCTTTCCTTTGCTGCCGCTGAAGATGATCTTGTTTCTTCCTGTGAGCGTATTTCGCTTTTTTGTGCTGATATTGCGTAGCTCTTGAACCAGGATGTATTGAAAGTCATGTTATCCATCCCAGGAATGCCTGGAATCACCAGGACAAAAGTCGCGCGCCTGTTTTGACCTGCTGTTCAGGCGCGCTTATTTACATTTTGTTGATCAGGTTCTACTAGCTTGAACCTTGCGGTAGCGTGACATCAGGATTGCTACGCTGTTTCTCATTCGGTCAAAGATCTTTGCTAGATCTTCGATTTCATCATTGGAATCAATTGCCACTGTTTTGCTGGTGTCTCCTTTCGCAACACGCTCGGCAGCGTCCTGTAGCTGCTGTAGCGGGGCGATAATTCTGCTTGAAAGCATATGCGCCAGTACTACCGCGACAAGTGAAATGATCACAATTGCGATTGCCGAATAAACCAGCATATTTTTACGCGAAGTATCAAGGTCGGTTTGCACCTTCGTTAAATCACGAATTGGTTCGAGGGCCGATGCCGTAGGCTCGCTTACAATAGCAATCCAATTAAATCCCTGGAATCCCTGAACAGCGTCCCCGTAGAAGTCTTCACCGGCAGAGCGAGCAAAACCGGTTACGTCAGTTTCGCCAATATCGTATCCACCTTGTTCATCTTGCGATGCGAGTGCTTTACGGATAGCGGAGTCGCCGCTTGCCGAGAGACTGTTATCGGGGTTCATAATGCGATCGACGCTATGATTAGTCGAAGTCTCAGCGAGCAATAAGCCGGATGAGTTGGCGATGGTTACACTGCCATTTCGAACTTCTGCCGCGCGATCATCTGCGACCGCTTGAATCAGACTAACGCCTAGTACAGATTTCATGACTCCCAGGCGCTTGCCGGTTTTGTCATCATCGATTCGAACCGAAATATCGACCGACCAGATGCCCGCGGAATCATCATATTCCACGTCACCAACGGAAATGCCGTTATCCATGGCTGTGATCCACCACTCTTCATCGCTTTGTACAAAGTCGGAAGTCGGGTTGGTTAGCGCGACGTTGTAACCATACTCATCTGTGATAAACACCTCGGCAAAATGCGGAGATCGTTCGACCTGCTTGGTGAGATATGCGTCGGTTGCTGGATAAAGATTCAAACTCTTTTTATCGGTAAATGCTTTTTCGATTTGATCCGTGCTGAGGGCAGGAAGCTCACGAGTCCGATGAAACTCCGCTGCGCCACGCGCAGCGACTACTACGTTGGGCGCAGACGCCCAAGTGACAACGTCGGAAATACGCTCAAGTAGAAAGTTATCCAGTTGTTCGACAACCTGCGATGCGGTTGCGTTGTGACTGGCACCAACTACTTTATCCAGTAATTCAGTTCGACTTTTTTCAAGTCCTGATTCCGCTTCCGATATGAGTGAAGAAAGGCCGTAGTAAGCAAGGCCTCCAATTAATACAACCGGCAAAATGCCAATAAAGAGCGCACGATTTGTGATTCGTCCGCGAAGACTATTAAAGTAAGACCGTTTGGCCATGATTTGAAACCCCCTTCAAAATACGTTTCGATAGTTAATTCAACGAGATTGTTAATCCAAAAGAACTAAAATTATTCTCGCTAGTTGATTGCACAATGAGGTAATGGAACCGAGTATCCTTTACAAACAACATACCTATGTCCTTCAGCTGTAAAAAACACAGAATTGAGTAAGTACAGAACCCTCTCAGTATTACCTCCTAGAATTCCAACACGGTTAGCGATAAACATCAGATATCATAAAAATATTCTGAACAGTGTTTCTTCGCTGATTTTTAGGTTGTGACGCGTGGATTTCAACGAAGGTACTCACCACACGGCTGCATAATGAAACTTGTTAAAATTATGCCGAATGTTTGACGTCCTTCGCCAAGGGATTCTAGGTTCCCTCCCCCAAGAACGCATAATAACTGCTAAATGGGATAAATTTCAATATAAACGTCGATAATCAACCGATCAGCGGGTAAATTTGGGTTGCAATATGTCGAATTTGGCATATTTTCAGCGAGCATCGCTTGAACCAATTGACTTGAATTCGGCAGAGCTTCATCAGATATATCGATTTCAACCACATCCAGAGAATCATGCACGATACAGTGAACCCGCCGCTGATCCCATTTCGGGCGCAAAGATGCCTCCTATCCGTACCGGCAATAAAACCCATTTTGTTTGATAAAGCGTTAGCGAGCGAGTCCGACTGTATTATGTTGGACTGTGAGGATTCTGTAGCTGATGCAGATAAATCACGAGCGCGCAGGAACGTAATCAATGCACTTTCAGCGATTGACTGGGACGATCGAGGCAAGAGTGTCGTCGTTCGTGTTAATGCGATTGATACGCATCATATGTATCGAGATGTCGTAAGTATTGTTGAGCAAGCTGGCAAAGCAATTCATAGCATCATGCTGCCGAAGGCCAATACAAGTGCCGATATTTACATGCTTGAAAAGCTTTTACAGCAGATTGAGTCTCAATGCGGTCTGATTCGTCCGATTGGTATAGAAGCAATTATTGAAAGCGCAGAGTCGGTTCAAAACCTTGCTTCTATTGCTTCGGCGAGCCAACGGCTTCAGGCCCTGCATTTCGGTGCAGGAGATTTCGCTGCTAGCTGTGGTGCCCGGACAGTGAATATTGGCGGATTAAATGAGGATTTCCCCGGTGACCCTTGGCATCCGGTAATGCAAGCAATTGTGCTAGCTTGCCGCGCGAACGGATTGAGGCCCATCGATAGTGCCTACGGCGACTTCAAAGACAAGAAAGGATTTTTGTTAGCAGCGAAAAGGGCAGCAGCACTGGGATTTAGCGGGAAATGGGCAATTCACCCGGATCAAATTCCCCTAGTGAATCAGGTAATGACGCCAACCAGAGAGGAAGTTGATGCTGCCAAAGCGGTGATAGAGGCGATGAATCGTGCTGAAAGTAACGGCATGGGTGCTACCAGAATTGGCGGGAAGATGGTCGATATTGCGTCAATTAAAATGGCAAAAAATATTGTTGAGCTAGATCAGTTTATTCGATCTCATTGAGATATAGGGTAACGGGAAATGAACTTTATTGGCATCTCGCACCACATTTCTACGATCGTAGAAATATGAAGATCTATTTCCCACAGTCATCTTTATCAATGTCATACAGGTTGAATATAGCGGAGAAATCCATAGATCCATGCCCGTGTTCGCTGAACTGTTGATAAAGCGCGCTCGCTCTATGCGCCAGGTCAAGGGGAACTGAATTGGCCTTAGCCGCTGCGATTGCGAGCTTCATATCCTTGAGCATTAGGTCATTAGAAAAACCGGGTTGAAAATCCCTGGAGGCGGGAGTATCTGGCAACAAACCGGCGATTGGATTGAAGGCGGTCAAAGCTGCGCAGTTACCTGAAGAGTTGAGTGCCACATCGTAGAGCGTTTGTTCCGATAGTCCGACAGCTTGCGCTAGTCGAAAACCTTCCGCGACCGACACCATTTGAATGCCCAGCATCAGGTTGTTACACATTTTTGCCGCTTGACCCATACCACTCTTGCCGCAGTGAACGATTTTTCCTGCCATCGCCTGCAAGACCTGTGTAACTGATTGGAGTGATTCAGATTCACCTCCAACCATAAAGGTCAAGTTCCCAGATTGAGCCCCCGCTGTACCACCAGATACGGGCGCATCAAGCATACGGTAACCATTTTCTATTGCCAAAGTGTGTATTTCAACGGCTGTTTTTAGGTCGATGGTAGAGCTGTCAATAAGCACTGCATCGCGGCTGGCTGATGCAATAACATGGTTCTGATAGACATCAGATACCTCCGTTCCTGTCGGGAGCATAGTCAGCACCAGCTCAGCTGATTCCAAGGCATCCTGATGACTGCAACATGCGATGACGCCGTATTCGATCAAGGGGGTGAGCTTTTCTAGCACAATATCGAATGCACGCACCTGGAATCCCGCCTTGGCCAGATTGATCGCCATAGGCATTCCCATATTTCCGGTACCGATGATAGCGACAGTTTCAATGGTTTTCTTCATATCTATGTGGACAGCGGTTAGTAGGATCTCTATCGGTTCTGATCGCAGGTGAACGAATAGGCGAAATATTATGTGACAGCTAGATGACTCGACACGACTTCCATAATATCATCCGCACACTATTACTCACGAGCAATCCGGCAGAACATGATCGAATTGGATTACGGCTGCGTCAAAAATGGTGCTGAGAGAAGCATCGGCTTTGTGCTGTTTGATTCGTTTAATATGCTGCCATTTATTTCGGCGCTGGAACCATTACGAATTGCGAACCGTCTCGCTAAAAAACCACTTTATCAGTGGCGTCTAATTAGTGAGCAAGGTGAAAATATCGTGGCGTCGAACGGGATGACTCAGTCTATTGATTGTTCCATCGAAGATAGTGAAGCTTTTTCAATGTTGGTGGTATCCGGTCCGTTCCATCCCGAAAACTTCGACTCCCCTTCGATGTTGTCCTGGTTGCAAGAGCAGGCTGAGCAGAAAATCTTAATCGCCGGGCTTGAGACAGGCTGTCACATATTGGCGGCTGCGGGACTGCTTGAAGGTTTGCAATGCACTACCCATTGGGAAAACATGGGGCAGTTCAAAGATGAATGGCCTAGCTACAAAGTTTCATCGGATGTCTATGAAATTGACCAAAATCGCCTTACTTGTTCCGGCGGTGCAGCATCGATGGATATGATGCTCTATGTGATCGAGCAGCATCATGGACATGAACTTGCTGCCTCGGTAGCGGATAGTATGATTCATCCCAATATTCGCTCTACTGGGGAACCACAGAGAATGGATATTCAGTCTCGGACGGGGGTGACGCATCCGGATCTTCTGGAATGTATTGAGTTGATTGAAGCCAATGTCGAGCAGCCGCTGACGCCGGCGGAGCTGGCAAATTTGGTAGGGATCTCAAAAAGGCAGCTCGAACGACTATTTCGCCGCTACTTAAACACCACCCCTGCGCGCTACTATTTGACTTTAAGACTCGAGACAGCGAAGGGTTTGCTGGAAAAAAGCTCGATGAAAATTATCGACGTCGCCATTGCTTGTGGTTTTAAATCTGCGGGGCATTTTAGTAGCCGCTACTTTTCCAGCTTTGGCGAAACACCGAGAGAGACACGTAACCAGCATTGATCCATGGAGGATGGCTCGATTTGGATCTTTCGACCAAAATACGCAGCGATGTGCCTGGTTGCGACAAAACGGGCGCGTTAAGGGAAGTTGCAGTCGTAAATCCGCAGGGTGGGAGGTTCCGTAGGTTCACGCAGGTGTAATAATCTACTCGCTCCGTGCGTGCGGTCAAAGCGGCCACTCTGAGGCCAATCAATTCACGCAAACATTATTATTAGACAGAGAAAATACCCATGGCAAGTCGTCGAGCAGGAGGTCGGGAGGCGCGAAAAGCACTACGTGCCGCTCCCCTGGCCGAAGAGAACAAACCGGTTAGACCGGGAATGGAGGGGGGCCGATTTAAACCCCTCTCAAATGCTGATATGGACAAGGTCCATGCAACCGTTCTGGATCTTCTGGAGAAGGTTGGGTTTACACGTTCAACAGAGAGTTGCATCGAATATGTGACTGGAGTCGGCGGCAAGTTTGAAAACGGCCGGCTGAAATTCCCCAGGGCTCTAGTCGAGGATACGTTGGCAAATGCGCTGCGAGATTTCACTTTATATGGCCAGGATTCCGCCCATGATATGCATCTCTCAGGGAACAAGGTGCATTTCGGTACTGCAGGGGCTGCGGTGCATGTAGTGGATGAATGGAAGAGCCATTTGGCCTACCCCGATAAAGGCTTGTACAGAGAGTCTACTGTCCAGGACTTGTACGACGCAGCGCGACTCGTGGATAAGTTAGATCATCTGCATTTCTTTCAGCGCTGTATGGTTGCCAGGGATATCGAGAGTCCGAGGGCGATGGACTTAAACACGACCTACGCTTCTATCAGTGGAACCACCAAACACTGTGGGCTCAGCTATGTGGAACCTGACCATGCTGCGGAGGGGTTAAAGCTGCTGCATGAGATCGCTGGTGGCGAAGACAAATGGCGAGCGCGTCCTTTTGCCAGCTTGTCCTGTTGCTTTGTTGTGCCTCCCATGCGCTTTGCCGAAGACGCTTGTCGGGTGATGGAGGTTTGCGTGAAGGGCGGTATGCCTGTGCTGCTGCTAGCCGCTGGTCAGGCTGGCGCCACCAGTCCTGCCTCGTTAGCCGGTGCAGTAGTCCAGGAGTGGGCGGAAGTACTCGGTGCACTGGTTTACGTCAATGCAATCGTTCCCCAACACCCCTGTATCGCCGGTCCATGGCCTTTTGTTTCTGATCTGCGCACCGGTGCAATGAGTGGGGGCAGTGGAGAACAAGCGGTATTGATGGCCGCTTGCGGTCAAATGGGGCGCTATTACGATTTGCCGACCGGTATTGCCGCTGGCATGGCAGATTCAAAAATACCAGATGCTCAATCGGGCTATGAAAAATCATATACCCTGTCACTGGCCGGTCACAGTGGCGCAAATATGATCTATGAATCTGCGGGTATGCAGGCGAGCTTGCTAGGTTTCAGTTTCGAAGGCTGCACGATTGATAATGACATGTTGGGTGCCATTAACCGTAGCGTTCGCGGTGTGGATATTGATACCGAAAATCTGGCGTATGAAACCATAGAAGACGTCTGCTTGAATGGCCCGGAACATTTTCTCGGTCACAACGCCACCCTTTCTCGCATGGAGACCGATTACGTCTATCCAGACCTGGGCGATCGTTTAACCCCCGCAGAGTGGATGGAGTTGGGGGCAACTTCAATCGATCAGCGAGCAAGACAAAAAACACAGGATATATTGGCGAGTCACTTTCCGAGCCATATCCCGGATGAGGTGGATGCAAATATCAGAGAGAAATTTGATATTCGTATTCCACGTGAGCAAATGAAAGCAAAACATTGATATTAAAGAGTTTTAAATGAGTACATCTTCGTTACCTGGTCAAGCCCGTGTTGTAATTGTTGGCGGTGGCAATATGGGTGCCGCGCTGCTTTATCACCTTGCCGAGCAAGGGTGGACAGACTGTTTACTAATTGAGAAAGGTGAGCTGACCTCAGGCTCGACCTGGCACGCTGCGGGTCAGTGCCCCAATTTTGTCCCCGATTACAACCTTGCCAAAATACATGATTACGGTATTAATCTTTATCAAAAGCTGGAGGAAATGACCGGTCAATACGTCAGCTGGCATGGATGCGGGGGGATTCGTTTTGCGCAAAATCCAGCAGAAGTAGAGTGGTTTCAGCGGGTGGCGAGTGTGGGCAAATTGATCGGTTACGACTGCGAAATTATTGACCCGGCGAAGATCAAGCAGCTGATTCCTTATGCCAATATTGATGGCGTCATCGCCGGTGCATGGACGGTGAATGATGGTCACGTAGATCCCGCGGGAGTCTGTAATGCGATGGCCAAAGGTGCGAGAAATTTTGGTGCCAAAATTGTGACCAATAACCGTGTTCTTGATATCAATCAACGGGAATCTGGCGATTGGGATGTAGTCACTGAAAAAGGAACGGTGATTGCAGAGCATGTAGTCAATGCTGCCGGTTGTTACGCACGTCAGGTGTCACAGATGGTCGGTACGGATATTCCGATGATCAATATGAAACACACTTATATCGTGACTGAAACGGTCGAGGAGTTTCTGAGTGCCGACACTGAAATGCCGGTAATTCGCGATCCGTATCCTTCCTCTTACTACCGACAGGAACAAAAGTCCGCTCTGATCGGTATTTATGAAATGGAGAACTCAGAGGAATGTTGGACCCATCGAGGGGGATGGCCGGAGTGGGAATCGGTAAATGAATTATTCGATCCGGATTTCGACAATCTGATGCCTTATATCGAGCGGGTAATGGAGCGCGTGCCGATGTGGGGAGAACTCGGGATTAAGCGAGTCGTGTGTGGTGCTATTCCGCATACCCCGGATAGCAATCCGTTCCTTGGCCCCGCTGCCGGTCTCAAAAATTTCTGGCATATGAACGGCGCTTCAATCGGAATCGCCGCCGGCGCGGGTTGTGGTAAATATTTGGCTCAATGGATGATTTACGGAGATGCTGAAATCAATATGGCCGGTTTCGATCCGCGCCGATTTAGTAATTTCGCACCCGGTCAATATACGAAAGAAAAGTCTCATGAAGATTATGAGCACATGTATAAGCTGCATTTACCGGGAGAAGAACGTCCGGGCGGACGCAAACTTCGCACCACACCGGTATATGATCGCCTCGCCGAGATGGGTGCGGTGTACTCCGAAGCCAACGGCTGGGAACGACCAAAGTGGTTTTCTCTTGATGGCCGAGTGGAGGATATCGGGTTCCGCCATAACAACACTTTCGAAGTGGTGGCTGCAGAGTGTCAGGCGGTGCGGGAGCGCGTCGGTATTTTGGAGCTTTCCAGCTTCGCCAAGTATGACGTGAAGGGCAAAGATGCCGAGCAGCTGTTGAACCGTCTGACCGCGAATAAAATGCCCACGCGTCCCGGTGGAATTACCTTGACTCATTACTTGTCGCCGGAAGGCAGATTGAACGGAGAGTCGACGATCACCCGACTCGCTGATGATCACTATTATGTGTTGTCTGGCGCCGCGTCGGAAGAGCGGGATCTTTCTATTCTCAAGCAAGGAGTTGAAGCGGGCGAAGATGTCGAAGTGACCAACGTGACCAATGATTTTGGCGTGCTGGTTCTTGCTGGCCCGAAATCTAGGGATGTGCTGAAGACGCTTACCGAAAGTAGCTTGGAAAACGCAGATTTCAAATGGTTGACGGGGCAGGAGATTACTGTTGCAGGCGCCCCTGTGCGTGCTCTTCGAGTGAACTATGTCGGCGAATTAGGGTGGGAGCTGCATTGCCAAATGAAGGATATGCTGAAGATCTACGATGCGATTTGGGCCGCGGGCGAATCCCATGGGATTGCTAACTTTGGAACCTACGCGATGAACTCATTAAGGATTGAAAAAGCCTACAAAGGCTGGGGTGCTGAGCTCACCAATGAAATTTCTCCTGTGGAGGCAGATGTCGGCCGTTTTGTGAATGATCACAAAGAGAACTTCATTGGTAAAAGTGCATTAGACAAAATCCGCCAGGGACAGCCAGAACTCAAGATCGTCTATTTGGATGTGGAA
>JAHQWE010000076.1 GCA_019633985.1 Acidiferrobacterales bacterium
AGGGAAGCCGGTTTTCAATGACGAAGACAGAATCTCTGGTGTGGGTGTCGTGACCGGATTAGCCTGGACCTCGATGGGTGGTGCAACTCTGGATATTGAAGCATCGCGTACCCATGGTTTTACCCGTGGGTTCAAACTCACAGGTCAGCTGGGTGACGTAATGAAGGAGTCTGCAGAAATTGCTTACAGCTATGTGGTGGGCAATGCCGAGAGTCTGGGGGTCAACGCGGATTACTTTAAAGACGCTATGATTCATTTGCACGTGCCAGCAGGTGCGACCCCCAAAGATGGTCCGAGTGCGGGTATCACGATGACTACAGCGCTAATCTCTTTGGCAAAGGGCAAAAAGATCAAATCGTCTTTTGCCATGACTGGCGAACTTTCACTCACCGGACAGGTTTTGCCGGTGGGCGGTATCAAGGAAAAAGTGATTGCTGCGAAGCGTCTGAAAATACGCAACCTAATCCTTCCAAAGGCGAATAAAGGCGACTTTGATGAATTGCCAGAGCATATTCGCAAAGGGCTTAAAGTTTCATTCGCGAGTCAATACTCGGAGGTATTGCAGCGCGCTTTTTAACGCTATGTAAAAATATTCATTGGCAGGCTGTCGCCTTAAAGATGCAAGATGAACAACGCCTGTCTCTATCCGCGGACATTTCGCGTTATTGGAATCTGCGGTCTAGAATGATGCATGGGAAAAACGAGAACACGGCTCTCGGCTTATGCTTCTGCGCACAAATAACAGTTCTGGCTGGAAACTTTCTCGCCTTTGCTTGCTGGTATTCGCTGTCGTATGTGCGTATCCAGGATGGGCTCAAAGCGACGCGGACGACTTGCTCATGATGGTGCCGATGATTGCGGCGAAATCCCAGCAAAAAAATGAAAGCGGTGGTCAATCAATCCCAGCACCCATCGTTCAACCTGAAGAACCAGAACAGACTGACAGTCTGACCACACTGGAAAGAAATCTCCTGGATGCCCACAATTTTGCGCGAGCTTCGTCGCGAAGATGCGGCGGTGTGTTTCGATCTGCAGTGTCGGCCTTGAATTGGAACAGCCGCCTTGCGCAAGCAGCCCGCAATCATTCGAGTGATATGAACCGAACAGGGGTATTTGATCACACTGGAAGTGACGGCTCTTCAGCCTCTCAAAGAGTCACTCGGACAGGGTATGTTTGGGGCGCTGTTGCAGAGAATATTGCAGGAGGGTATCCAAACGTAGAGTCGGTAGTGAACGCTTTATTAGCGAGCGCAGGGCATTGTAACAACATTATGGGCAGCGGCTACATCGATTTCGGGGCTGCTAAAGTGGGGCGATACTGGACCATGGTGTTCGCAAGACCGCGTTCAAACAGGTAGCGTGATGAATTGCGCAGTGCAATGCAGATGTGGCATCAGATGTAATTTAATTCATTAGAGATCGCTCATTGTGATTAAGTTGCTCGATACATTTGCTTAATGTCTAGACGGGTTAGATTTTTTCTACTGACACTTTTCCGCTACCCTTCCTCCGGTGTGCTCCCAGACTTTGGTTACCAATACTTCTCCCCATCGTGCTCGAGCCATCCGTGGACGTGCTTGCCGCGAGGATCTTTATGGGTCCAGTGGACAACACCGCCCTTGTCGTTCCATTCGAATTCACCGTTAAATCTGATCGTGTCTCCCTCTCTGAGTGCATCTACACGGGGCGCTAGGTCTATGTTATGGGCGATTAGGATGACATTTTGGGGAGATACTTTCACCAGAAAGCGTTGATGCTGGCTACCTTTAGTGTCATCCGGTAGCACTTTGACTACTTCTCCACTTCCAACAACTTGCACATCGCTTCGCTGGCTTGCTATGGCATTCAGCAGGCGCTGGTTTGCGTCGCTGCTGTTTGCACTATCCCACTGAATAGTGGATTCTCCGGCTGTTTGTCGCGTGGAATTATTGCCGTTGCCATCACCGAAGCGTTGTGTAATCGCATAGAATGCGGCTACTCCTATTACGGCGACAATTTGAAGGATTTTCTTTTTTCTAAACATAGTGAGTCATAGTCCTGCTTAACTCCCGATTCTAAACAACTTATGCCCCTACGAAACTGCCAATACTGGATATTTGATATGGACGGAACCCTGACCATCCCAGTACATGATTTTGAAGACATTCGCCAGCAACTCGGCATCGACAATGGTATGCCTATACTGGAGGCGATTCAGAAAATGCCAGAGTCACAGGCAGCAGCGACAAAGAAACGATTGAATGAAATCGAGATGGAAATCGCTAGTTTGAGTCAGCCACAGCCCGGGGCAGCTGCGTTATTGGATTCGATGCGAAGTAGAGGTTTTACGTTAGGTATCCTAACGCGGAACGATGAAGAGATCGCAGAGGTCACCTTGGCTGCGAGTGGTTTGATCGAATTTTTCGAGCCGGATGCGATTGTTGGCCGAGAGACCTGTGCCCCTAAACCGCTGCCAGATGGCGTCTTGCACTTGGTTAAACAATGGCGTTCCGAGCCTTCCGAAACAGTGATGGTTGGGGATTATCGGTACGACGTTGAGGCCGGGAAGCGCGCCGGCGTTCATACCATCCACTTCGATAGCAGCGGTCGATTTAGCTGGCCGCAGTTTACGGATCATCAAGTAGAGCGCCTCGCAGATATTTCAACCTTATTCAGCTGATTTGAGGCTGGGTCCTACCCGTAATAGATGCGTAGTTTAGTTGAGTGGCTGGCAGTTAAGGTGTGATCGGAATGCGAGCTTGTGGTCGAAAAACGCGCTCGCAATGGCTTCACCACAGGGGTGCATTCCCACAATGCTATGCGACATCTCGCTAAAGATTTCGTAATCCACATTGTCAAAGTGAGAAAGCTGATTTTGTAAATCCTCTACAGGTAGAACCGGGTCCAACGCACCATGTAGCATGAGTGTCGGAATGGCGGTTTGAACCGGTTCACCTTCAATAGGGTTTCCCGGAGTCGCGGGCCAACGACTGCACTGCTCTTGATTGAAGCGTAGCTGAGCGACGGAGGATTCGCTGAGCTCATGGCGCATACTGTTGGCGTGTAAGAGCGCCGCGTTGTAATCGATAAATGGAGATTCCTCGTAACAAAAATGGGCTGCCGCGCTCGCATCGCCATAATCGTCGTCGGTCTGAAATGCCAGCCATTCGTGAATGTTCGCTTCGAAAGAACCCAGTTGGTTGTTTTCTAGGCTCTGAATGATGCCCGGCAGTTCTCTGAATTTTTGCGCGTCATACAGAGAATTGAAGAATATGCTCAAAAAACGCTCGCCGTTGATCACAATATTCATCTGAATATCCAGTACAGGATGCTTGATGGTCGAGCGAACAGGGGTTTGCTTCAACTTCCGTACCAGCTGCCAAAAACGACCACCGGGGTCTACCAGCGACTGTTTGCAGGTCTGATCTCCATTGCAATAGCCGATCAATCGTTCAAACGCTTTTTCAAGATTCTTTGAATAGTTGTCCATATAGCGGACGTTGGGGAAGACGGCTGCATCTAGAACCATCGATTCGACGGTTTCCCCATACTCCCTGGCGATAGTGAGCGCGTAGCGGCTACCATAGGAAACGCCATATAAACTCCAGTAGTCGATATTCAGTGCGCGACGCAAACTCTCTACATCTCTTGCGACACTCAAGCTGTTGTATCCACCCAGGTTGATACCTTGCTCTTCCAATCTGCTAACGCACTGCTTGTTCACCTCAATATTCCATTTCAGTTCGTCATCCACCGTCAGGTTCTTTGACAACGACGCAAGGAAGGCTGGAATATATTCTTTGCACACCAGTACTGGCTGCGCCATACCAACTCCACGGGGATCCATTATGTAGAGATCGCGTCCGTTACGAGTAGACACTTCCTGATACCAGCTCCATAGCCAATTCGCCGCGGTATTGGGGCCTAGACCAATGGGGTTGCCGGGACCACCACCTCCTAGATGTAGCACTGGGCTCTTATTGCTGTCGCCGCTGGAAGCGATTTTCACTACCGGGAAGTTAATAATACTGCTTTCCTGATCTCCATAGACTTCGGGGACGAACATGCGAAAACAGGTGGTTTCGGGAACCCCTTCTGGAATGGGAAACCAACAGGCCAATTGTTCTAACCTGGCTCCGGATTCGACTACGACACTCTCGCTGTCGTCTGGTGGTGCCGTCTCATTATCGGCGGTGCCATCCCCCTGGGTAGCACAACCTGATATCAGTATCGCTATTGCGACCACTGAAAAATATTTGATAAGCCGAAGCATTGTTCGTTTTGGATCTGTCGCTGAATCTAAGGTCGAGCGAGAGATCTTAGCCAGGGCACTCCCCATTGTTCTGTAACTCCTTCCTGCTTGCTGTTGTGACATGAAACCGTCTGTTTGTCTTCGTATTGGACAATTCGATTCGTTCCGCAATCATACCTGCTCAGGCGCAAAGATTCTCGCCCTTGCCGAGGTGAATAATACCAGCAGAGATATAACTCAGGTTGATACAGGCCTTATTACAGGGCTTACACCAACCTCGGGAGAATGCTTCTGGGAGGGTTTAGGGTTGGGGTGCGTAATCGAAGGAGTCGAAGTAGAACCGTGAAATATCCAGGCCCTTGGGTAGCAGAGCGCCACGAATTGCATCGATCATCACCGGTGGTCCACTTGCGTAGACGTCAAATTCAGCGACATCGTTATACTGTTTATCCACTTCCTGATGAACCCAGCCGGTCGCCCCCTGCCAGTTCTGATCACTGGATTCCGATAACACGGGTGTGTAGCGAAAGTTAGGGTATTGAGTCTGCCATTCCTTAACCAGTTCGTTGAGGTATAAATCCTGCTCGTCCCGTGCGCCCCAAAAAAGGTGGATTTGATAGTTAGGATCCGTCGCCATGGCGTGATCAATGAGGCCTTTTACTGGTGAAAACCCGGTGCCGCCCGCGATCATAATAATGGGGCGATCCACTTCCGATTGCAGAAAGTAGGTGCCAAACGGGCCTTCCATACGCAGCAGGTCACGTTCTTTCATGGAGTCAAAAACGCGCGGAGTAAAGTGCCCGTCAGGCACGTGCCGGATATGTAACTCCAAACCTTCATCCACTGAGGCGGTGGGTTGGTTAGCGATTGAAAAACTTCGCCGCTGCCCGTCCTTCATAATGATGTCGATGTACTGACCCGCGATGTAGTTAAACTCCTGGGATTTCGGCAGGCTCAGATAAAGTCTCACAACATCATGTGCCAAACGTTCCAGTTTGCCCACTCTGCAAGGCATCATTTTGATGCGAATATTAGTGCCTCCCATCACTTCGTCGACATCAATCACGACGTCACTGAGTGGTTTGGCCTGGCAGATCAATACCTTTCCCTCTGCTTTTTCTTCATCGGTTAAGGCAAAATCTTCGTACGAACCATAGTCCACGTCACCGCTTACCAAGGTGCATTTACATGCGCCACAAGCGCCGTTTCGGCAGCCATAAGGATAGATTCGATTGTCTCGAAGTGCGGCATCCAAAATGCTCTCTTCATCGTTGGCGTTGAATACGCTGTCGTTGCGCTGATTAGTGATGGAAAAAGCCATAATGGTTTCGCTGATACGTTATTCTTGGGAGCCGTGATTTTACGCATTCACAACTGATTTACTATGCCCGAACTACCTGAGGTAGAGACAACGATGAAAGGTATTGCACCCTATTTGGAGGGTCAAACTCTAAAACGTCTCGAAGTGCGCAATGGGCGACTCCGCTGGCCGATTCCAAGGGGTTTGAGCTCAAAAGTTGCGGGGCAGAGAATACAGTTTCTTGAACGTCGGGGTAAGTATATTTTGATACATCTCGACCAGGGAGGGCTACTCATTCATCTGGGTATGTCGGGATCGATGCGGGTGGTGACACCGGAAACTCGGCCTGAAAAACACGATCATTTTGATCTGGAAACAACGGTGGGGAAGATTGTGAGATATCGGGATCCAAGACGCTTTGGCTGCTTGTTGTGGCATCAGACAGATATTCGAAATCACCCAAGACTCGATAATCTTGGTGCTGAGCCATTATCCGAAAATTTTACCGGTCAGACACTTTTTGATGCTTCCAGAACGCGAAGGGTACCTGTAAAAAGCTTGGTGATGAACGGTGAAATTGTAGTAGGAGCTGGAAACATCTATGCCTCGGAGTCGTTGTTCGACGCTGCCATTCACCCACATCGTCGGTGTGACCGTATCGCAATGGTTCGATATGAACGACTAGCCTCATCCATCAAAAAGATTTTGAAAAAAGCCATAAAGCAAGGAGGCACCACACTCAAGGATTTTGCTGGAGTGGATGGTTCCCCTGGATATTTTGAGCAGGAGTTGATGGTCTATGGGCGTCAGGGAGCCCCGTGTGTACGATGTGGGGAAGAAATTCGTAGGGTAGTCACCGCGCAGCGAGCGACTTACTATTGCCCCTCGTGCCAAACTTGAATTTGTTGATCTAATGCGTCCGCAAGGCAGCTTTTTCTTTCTCGAAACCCGAACAACGAATCTGCTATGGCTTGGCCTGCTTGGACTGGTCGTGATTTTTTTCTTTATGCTGGTATTCGAGGCGGTTGCCATAGAAAGCAGAATTGGGAGCCAGGTAGATCAACAGCTTGAAAAGTACGGATTTGAGCGAGCGGAAGTGGTAGTGAGTGGTCGTGACGTTGCCTTGGTAGGAACGGTATCCAGTCGCGAAGCCTCGCAACGCGCTGTTCAAATTGCGAAATCAGTAGAGGGCGTACGCGCAGTAATTACGCAGATGGAGATAGATCCCTTAAGACACTCTCATCTCCGGTTACGACGAGACCAAATTGGTGGAATAGAGATCAATGGTGAATTAGCGTCAGTGCAAGCGATCGATGATCTGAAGGAATATCTCAGCATCTTCACAGCGAACGATGGAACAGTCGTATTTGAGGTAAAACACGCTGCCGAGGTCACCGAATCCCCTTGGTTGGCCATTGTCAGCGAAATACTATCTCTCACCGAGAACATCGAAAACTTACTGATAGAGGTAGGTGCCTATCGTGTTGTCGTTGGTGGTTCCGTGTCGACATCAGAACAATATATGGAAGCGATCAAACAGATTCAGGATGCGGCAGAAAAATATGAGCTGGCTTTAATTAATCGGCTGGCAACTATCGACCGATTAAACTAACTCTGCAGTCTCAAATAGGTAGACGAAAAAGTGGTGAGCTAGCACAACAACGCGCTAATCCTGCGTTGGCAATCTGTGTCTAGTGGGCAGGGTAGTTCTGAAACCTGCTTGGATATACTCCCTGCGACAATACCCGACCGGCTTCAGAGTCGCTAAATGGCGTCATTATTAAGGAAATTGATAATAAAAATCATGGAATATCAGTGAATTAGCGCAATTTTTCTGGACAATTTTGATAAAAAAGAAATATAATTAACGGTTAAGGAAGCGGCGCGCAAATTCTAGTCCGCAATGTGTCAAGACGATTTAATTCATAAAATTCAATTGATTAGGTGTTAAGTGCGATCAGCTGATCTCAGTAGAATACGTAAAACAGGCGAAATCCCTAGCGATTGTCGCCCGTTATCGCGTGGGATCAGGGTCAAAGCGCTGACAATTGCGCTCACTACCGGGTTACTGGTTGTTGCTTCAGGAACTGCCTTTGCGAATGGTACTGCATCGGATCAACAGCCGCTGACGATCGATGATCTGGGTTTTTCTGGCGTAATGGATGACCAGCTTTTTACCACGCGGTTAAAAGTAACCAATTCCACAACGTTTAACGCTGCCGAGTCGCTTCACCACAGCGATAATTCGGGCGTCGAGCTGAACTCAATGATGGAATTAGAGTCCACTGCTTTTTCTCAGCAAACGGGGGGCACGGGGCTCGAATTAGCTGACTCGGAAACCGAAGAAGGCTTTCGTATTCGTCGTTTTTCCACCTCAGTTGAGAATTCTGCGGGAACGCTGACTGTCGGCAATGATTGGTCTAATTTTCAGGACTTTCTCGGCAGTCGTGATTCTGTATTGCGCGGTGCAGAAACCGTTGCATTGGGTAGTGTCACGGCCAGCCAGCTACAGTGGAAAAATGGAAATGGTTTGGGTGTTGCGTTGGAACGTGGTTTCTCATCCGCAGACGGTGAACAGTTACAAAGTGATGAGCAAAATCCCAGTCTGGTTCTCTCTTGGGAAGGAGCGTCCGATTCAGGGCGGGGACAGTACCGCATGTCCGCACTTGGTCACCAACTTGACTCCGATCAATCAGTGGCTGGTGAGGATGACAACATCGGTTGGGGCTTGAATCTCGCTGGAGGCTGGCGTTTTGGTGATTTGTTCGCAAAGCTGAGTTTAACTCTGGGTAACAGTATTGATTCTTTTATTCTGGGACGCTTTTCAGATAAAGGTTCAAGCCAACAAAGCAAAACCTACGAGCTCAACGAAGCATTTAGTATTAGTCCCAGTATTAATTATCAGCTAACGGACAAAGGTAATATCCACTTTTCGGTGAATCGTTTTCAATCTTCTGAGAGTAATGCTGCCAATGGAGTGGATACTCTAGATACCGTTCATCTCGGATATACCTGGACACCCTGGCCGAGCACACGCTTCGGCATTGAATATGTTGGTAAAGATGTGGAAGGTGGAAACACAGAAATTTCTAATTCCAATGAAGTTAATTTCGCTGCAAGTAAAGACTTCTAGTTGATCCCCAACATTTGATTGTTTGATCTGAGATCCGGCTGATCGGTACGGTCGATTAATCCTCAGTAGCGCTCCTCTGATCGCTATACGCGGTGCGTGTTGCTACTCTTTCCTTTTATTTGCGACTTCTTAAGCGCTCGCATTCGCTCACCGTCCTCGCGTACAGGTCATTAGATGTGTTCAGAAGTGACCAAATACCCTGATGCCCTTATGGCAAAGGATAAGGGTAGAAGGGAGTTGCCAGTTTATTGTTGGGAGATCACAGCTTCGAAACCGAGGCAATTCGAGCTCGAAATGCCACGCTGTTCGTTTAGCGCAGTCAATCGCTAATTGGCAGGAGTTTGGCTATCACGAAGACCTTCGGTCATGCGTGCGGAACGCCGTCGCTAGCCGACCGCTGGAACTTCTCCAAACTTACGGCTGAACCTCGTAGGAAGATCAGGATCTGCTGGAATTATCATAGGCCGAGAAGGTCGGGGTTCCTCAGGATTGGTGTCTGCCTGCTTGCGCATCGGCTCGGTGTCGTTGGTATTGACTTCTCTCGTTTGGGCGGGCACAGACTGATCACCGAAATCAGGTTGTGCGGCAACCTTTGGTGCCGGCGTTGGGGTCTGATCCTGAACCTGAGCAGGTGAGGATGGATCGGCGCTCTTTCTCCCTGACTTTTGGTTACCCCTCTGTTTATCTTGCTTCGGTCCCCGTTTTTGTCCATGTTTGCCGCGATCAGCACGATCATTACGAGATCGCGAGCGCCTTGGCGGGATCTCTATCGGCTCAAGCATGGTCGAATCGATATCCGCTCTGGGGAGCGAATGGCCGATGTACTCCTCGATTTCCATTATTGAGTAAGCATATTTCTCACAAATAAAACTAATGGCCTCTCCGCTGGCTCCCGCCCGTGCGGTGCGACCAATACGGTGGACGTAGTCTTCGGCATCTTGGGGAAGGTCAAAATTAAATACATGGCTAACCGCGGGGATGTGGAGCCCTCTGGCTGCAACATCAGTGGCGACCAAAATCTTTCGATTGCCATTCTTGAACTGCTCAAGAAGCCGCTCTCTCTTGTTTTGTGGCACATCTCCAGACAACATGGCACAGCTAAATCCATTGGCTTCCAGCGTATTGGAGACGGTCTCAGCGGCATGACGTGTATTGACAAAAACCAGGATTCTCTCTTGCTCGCCTGTTTTCAGCATGTTCACCAATAACGGTAGCTTCTCCACGTCAGCGGGGTAGAAACTGCGTTCCACAATCTTGTCTGCGACCACTTCATCGGATTCAATTTTGATTTGCGCGGGGTCGTTCATATGCTCATAAGCGAGTTCCATCACACGAAATGACAGTGTCGCCGAATACAAGAGATTCAAACGGTTTTCCGGCTCCGGCATTTTTCGCAGTAGATAGCGAATATCCTTAATAAACCCGAGGTCAAACATCCTGTCAGCTTCATCCATTACCGCGACTTGAGCATATTTGAGGGTGAATAGATTCTGCTTGAAGAAATCGATTAGCCGACCAGGGGTGCCAATCAGGATATCTGTTTTACCCGCGAGCATTTCTTTTTGCTGATCATATCCGGTACCACCATAAACCAAGGCCATTTTGAGCCCAGTATGCTTATTCAACAGTTCAGCATCTTTGTGTATTTGAATTGCCAGCTCTCTGGTTGGAGCGAGAATTAACGCTCTTGGGGCGCCTTCTGGATAACCCTCCAAAGGCTCTTTAGTGAGCAGCAGATTGCAGCAGGCCAGTA
This sequence comes from Acidiferrobacterales bacterium, assembly GCA_019633985.1. Lineage (GTDB taxonomy): Bacteria > Pseudomonadota > Gammaproteobacteria > Arenicellales > Poriferihabitantaceae > VYFG01. The sequence continues at coordinate 10,418 of JAHQWE010000076.1, forward strand.
AGAATGCAATGGTTTTCCCGGTTCCGGTTTGGGCCTGACCAGCGACATCGCTGCCTTCAAGCGCAACCGGCAGAGATTGGGCCTGAATGGGCGTGCAGAATTCAAAGCCGGCCTCTTTCAATCCTTGTTGCAGTGATTCAGTCAGTGGGAGAGCGTCAAACCTTTGATCTGTAAGATGTTTTTCTGTCATTATGAATATTGGTCTTTGGTGTCAGCGATTTTCCAATTGCTGACCCATGTCTATTTGGTCGTGAGTAGATGGCAGGATTAAATTTTTAGAACTACTTGATTCGCATATCAACAGACTGCATATTCTTGAACAGAGGCAGCTGTAGTTTTCTAGATTGATTACGGTTGTTTCCCCAACCAGTTTTTGTTGAATTATTTACTCTGAGAGTTCCGGAACACCTGGTTCATCTACTGTAATTATTCTCATTCCGTTACATTCCATAATGTATAGAGTGAGATCAGATGTGATGTAGAAAAGCCGATTGTACCTTCGACGGCCGTATTTTAGTCGTTTTGCCGGGTTTTACCGAGTTTCAGCGAAATAATTCTAAAAAACTCATGTTTAATCGCGAGGTTTACACTCGCGGGAGTCTTATCTGGAAACAAAACCATGACAAACAATATTGTACACGTCAGCGACGATTCTTTCTCTGATGAAGTTCTCAATGCAGACGGACCGGTTCTCATCGATTATTGGGCTGAATGGTGTGGCCCATGCAAAATGATTGCCCCTATCCTTGATGAATTGGCAGCGGAATATGGTGATAAGCTGAAGATCGCTAAGCTTAACATTGACGAAAATCCAGCTACTCCGCCTAAATACGGTATTCGAGGCATCCCCACGCTGATGCTTTTCAAAGGCGGAAACGTAGAGGCTACCAAGGTGGGTGCGGTATCAAAGTCGCAGCTTACCGAGTTTATAGACAGCAACGTATAATCTCTCAAAACTGATCAGTTTGGCATTCGGCGAAAAATACGAGACAATAAGGGACTTCGCAACGCCCAATTGCTGAGCTGATCAGCGAGTTTCAGGTCAGGTATCATTTCTCAAACCTGAACAAATTGCGAAAATCATTTGGAAAGGTGGCAGATAGAATGTTACCTGACGGAGCTGGACATCTGTGGTTGACCCCCGTATGATCTAGTTTCTACCTCAAGGAACCCGCTCAGGGATCCTTTTTTGACACCTTTTCTAAAAATTATTTGGCGCAAGGTTCGCGCGTTATCAATTAATCGTATTTCATAATTCTTATGTCTTCTCATGCCAGCCAGTTCTGAAAATAAGTCGAAGGGTTCTCGCTCCCGCAATCATCATAATCACAACAATAATCACAATCACAACAACAGAAACCGGGGTAATCGCGATAACCGGGACCGGGATGGTGGTGATAAAAATGATAACTATGAGCAGGTTCCAGAAAACCCTGATCTCCCTCCAATTAGTCTCACAGAGCTGAAAGAGAAAAAGCCGGTTGAGCTGGCTGAGCTAGCGAGAGAACTGAATCTCGATAACATTGCGAGATTGAGAAAGCAGGATCAGATTTTCGCCATTCTCAAAGCCCAGGCGCGTAAAGGGCAACGCATACTCGGAGAAGGAGTCGTCGAAATTCTCCAGGATGGTTTTGGATTTTTAAGATCCGCATCCTCATCCTACCTTGCTGGTCCCGATGACATTTATATGTCACCGAGTCAAATACGTCGATTTGGTCTGCGAACCGGTGACACGGTTTCAGGACAGATTCGTCCTCCCAAAGACTCTGAGCGTTACTTCGCGTTATTAAAGGTTGAGGAGATTAACTTCCAAACACCGGAAGAAGCTAAGAAAAAAATTCTGTTTGAGAACCTGACACCTCTGCATCCCGAAGAGAGGATGCTACTCGAGCGCGAAAATGGTTCTACAGAAGCACTCACAGGTCGGGTAATCGACTTGATTGCTCCGATTGGCAAAGGTCAACGGGGATTGATTGTTTCTGCGCCAAAGACGGGAAAAACTGTGATGTTGCAGCAAATCGCACAATCTATCACGGCGATGAACCCTGACGTGATGTTAATGGTGCTGCTGATCGACGAACGGCCAGAGGAGGTGACTGAAATGCAGCGTACGGTTCGAGGCGAAGTGGTTTCTTCCACTTTTGACGAGCCAGCTTCGCGCCATGTGCAGGTTGCCGAAATGGTGATCGAGAAAGCCAAACGACTGGTCGAGCACAAAAGAGATGTGGTGATTCTTCTCGATTCAATTACCCGACTCGCTCGTGCCTACAACACCGTTGCTCCCGCATCTGGCAAGGTGCTGACCGGTGGTGTCGATGCCAATGCGTTGCAAAGACCCAAGCGCTTCTTCGGTGCTGCGCGGAATATCGAGGAAGGTGGTAGTTTAACGATTCTTGCTACTGCGCTGATCGATACCGGCTCGAAAATGGATGACGTGATATACGAGGAGTTTAAGGGTACCGGTAACATGGAAATCCATTTGGATCGCAGGATTGCTGAAAAGCGGGTTTATCCGGCGATGAATATAAATCGCTCTGGCACCCGCCGTGAGGAGCTACTGACCGATCCGGTTGAGCTACAAAAAATCTGGTTGTTGAGAAAGCTGTTGCATCCGATGGATGATCTTCAGGCAATCGAATTTTTGATTGATAAGCTCAAGGCGACGAAAAACAACGCGGAATTTATCAAATCGATGAATCGCTAATGGTGAAAATAAGAGCTTGATTCGTCTTATTTCTTGCTTCAACGGGGCTTTTTAAATATGATCCAGCCCCCATTCTGGTGAGGTGGGTCGTAATCCACCAAATACCGTTATTTATAGGAGTTCATCATGAAACCAGGCATCCATCCGGATTACCAAGAGATAGAAGTTACCTGCGCTTGTGGCAACAAGTTTCAGACGAAATCGACATTGACCAAAGAGCTACATATCGAAATTTGCTCTTCCTGCCATCCGTTTTATACCGGAAAGCAAAAAGTGGTTGATACCGCTGGCCGTGTAGGTAAGTTCCAAGCACGTTATAACCGCAAGTAATTAGTGGTAAGTGCCCGGGTAGACGAAGGATAGTTGCTTTTCACAACGGCCCTCATGTCACCGGCTGGAACCGCTCAAAAGGCATCACCCTGTGGTGCCTTTTTTATTGCCCTGCGTTTGGCGGTGCTGACCTGCGTGGTATTGAGTGTGTCAGCATGTGCGACTGATTCAGATACCGTTGTAGTTGATTCTGTGATTGATGGTGACACAGTTCGGCTGAGGGGTGGAGAAACGGTTCGCCTGTTGGGGATTAATGCTCCAGAGAAAGATCGCAAGGATCGTCCTGCACAGCCTCTTTCGCTCGAAGCGACATTGCTGTTGAAAGAGTTGATAAGTGGACGCTCCGTGCGTCTCACCAGAGGCAAGGAAGAAAAAGATCAGTACAACCGCACGTTAGGTTATCTTGATTTGCTGGATGGGACCGACGTGCAACGCGTATTGGTGGAGCGCGGTTACGCTTTTGCGATTGCCTTCCCGCCAAATATCGAAAGGCTCGACGTGTATCTCGAAGCCGAGCATCAGGCGCGAAAAAACAAAGTCGGCGTATGGAGTCTGGACGACTATGAACCTGTTTTGGTTCCCGGTAAAAGGGTCATCGACACTGGCTTCGGATTGATCACCGGAAAAATCACCAAAATTGGCTCTTCGAAAAAAAATGTTCGCCTGCACCTCGGGAAGCACTTGGTCATCGGTGTACGCCATGAAGCATGGGACCAATTTTGGCAACTAGACCCGAAAGACTTGGTTGGGAAAACGGTAGAAGCGCGGGGCTGGATTCAAGGCTCTCGTAATAAGAAGACGCCGTATCTAAGAGTGCGTCATCCTGCGATGATGGAAATAAAGTAAGCTAGCCAGCGGTTCCTAATGAATTTGAACGAAAGACAGCGTGATGATTGACAGTATTTCAGATTCCGATATCACCCTCGAAGAAATGGTGGAGGTAGTGGACAAAGATTTGACCAATGCGTCACTGTCATTTGGCCAGGGTACGGAGGATGCATCAGAAGAAGCCTATTGGCTGGTGCTGTCAGCCTGTGATGAGCCGCTTGGTCAAGAGCAGTACGACTGGGGAAAAAAGCTCAGCGCCTCCCAGGTTACGTCAGTTAAACGGTTACTTTCCAAACGGATAGAAACACGTCAACCGCTTGGTTATCTGTTAAACGAAGCGTGGTTTGCGGGGATCGATTTTTATATCGATGAAAGAGCCCTGATACCACGATCGTTTATGGCAGAGTGGCTTCCTGAGCAATTCTCTCCCTGGGTATCTCCGCAGCGCACGCATCGCATCCTCGACCTATGTTGCGGAAGCGGCTGTATCGGGATCAGCGCAGCACTATATTTTCCAGGCGCAGAGGTTGTGTTGAGTGATATTTCTCAAGATGCACTGGAAGTCGCCCAGATTAATATTAAGAGACATGCACTAGCTGATCGGGTTTCGGTTAATCATGGAGCGATGTTCGAGGGAGTTAGCGGGAAATTTGATTTGATCCTTTGCAATCCACCCTATGTTTCTCATGAGAGGATGCGTAAACTTCCCGAAGAATTTCAGACGGAGCCGAGGCTTGCTCTTGAAGCGGGTGAAGATGGCCTGGACTTTTTAAAGCCGTTTTTGCATGAGGTCGGTGCTTTCCTCAATCCTGAAGGCGCGATCGTCGTGGAGTCGGGCTCAGCGAGCCCTGTGCTCGAAGAGGTATATCAAGTCGTCCCGTTTAATTGGCTCAGTACCGAGCATGACGAGATGGTGTTGTTTCATCTTGACGCAATGACGCTGAGTAGCGTCACAAATGAACTCATTTCAATTTACCATTCAAATCTATAGATACGATGTCGGGAAACAAAGAACTATTTGAGGCCGCTAGTAAAGTCATCCCTGGTGGTGTGAATTCACCGGTTCGCGCATTTCGCTCAGTAGGGGGTGACCCCGTGTTCATTAAAAGCGCGAAAGGGTGCCGAATAGAAGGGGAGGATGGGACAAGCTACATTGATTACGTGGGCTCCTGGGGGCCAATGATCTTAGGTCACGCCCATCCTGAAGTGATTGCGGCAGTGCAAAAGCAGGCTGAATATGGTCTGAGTTATGGTGCGCCAACAGTGGTTGAAACCGATATGGCAACGCTGGTGACCGAACGATTACCCTGGATTGACAAGGTTCGAATGGTCAATTCTGGAACCGAAGCGACCATGAGCGCAATCCGACTGGCGCGCGGCTATACAGGGCGCGATAAAATTATCAAATTCGAAGGATGCTATCACGGCCATGCCGATAGCTTGTTGGTGAAAGCGGGATCCGGTGCGCTCACCTTTGGTGTACCCACTTCTCCTGGAGTGCCAGCCGATACGGTAAAGCACACGCTGACGGCACAGTATAACGACCTGGATTCAGTGCACCAGATTTTTCAGGAAGTCGGGAAGGAGGTGGCGGCAATTATTGTCGAACCCATCGCAGGCAATATGAACTGTATTCCTCCGACAGAAGGCTTTTTACAGGGTCTGCGGGAAATCTGTGATCGCCATGGTTCACTCCTGATTATGGATGAAGTAATGACAGGGTTTCGGGTGGGCCCGCAAGGTGCGCAAGGTCTTTATGGAGTGCATGGCGACATTACCGCATTAGGAAAAATCATTGGAGGTGGAATGCCGGTTGGTGCATTTGGTGCCAATGATGAGATTATGGGTCACCTTGCACCCCTAGGTGGGGTTTATCAGGCAGGAACCTTATCGGGTAATCCTGTCGCAATGGCGGCGGGAATTGCTACCTTAAAAGGAACTGAGGCGGTTGGTTTTTATGACACCCTTGACCACCAGGCAGCGCGCCTTGTGACAGGTATTGTCGAAGCAGCAAACGAAGCGGGAATTGCAATGACCAGTAACCAGGTTGGCCCGATGTTTGGTTTGTTTTTTACAGACCAGGATAGTGTGCAGGGCTTTGCCGACGTGAGCGCTTGTGACGGCGATCGTTTCAATCGATTCTTCCACGGTATGCTCAAAGAAGGCGTGTATATGGCTCCTTCCGCATTTGAAGCCGGCTTTAGTTCAGCAGCGCATAGTGATGAGGACATTGAAGCAACAATTACAGCAGCCAGGAAGGTTTTCACCAACCTTGGATAGCGAAATTAAGATGTTTTCGATGAACGCTGGTTCTGGGACGGGTTCATACTCTGTCCGAGCAGGATTGATTAACTTGGTAAACTGAGTTTCGCTGTTCGTCCGCCGTCTATTGTGTACACCTGACCAGTGACAAAGCTAGCTTGCTCCGATGCGAGCCAGCAAACCAGATTCGCGACGTCTTCTGGTTTACCTGTTCTTCCAGCAGGGTGAATCAAATCGATTGCGGATTTAAATCCTTCAGTGTCGCGCATGGATTCCACAAATGCAGTGTTGAGTTCGGTGTCGATCCATCCTGGGGCAACTGCGTTACATCGAATTCCGTCGTTTCCACAATCAACTGCAACGGCGCGAGTGAGCGCATGAAGACCGCCTTTGCTGGCACAGTAGGCAGCATGTCCTGGATTACTTCCGAGACCTTCAATGGAGCCGATATTGACGATAACACCTTGGCGTGTTCTCAGATGGGGAATGGCATGCCGGCTTAGAATAAAGGGCGCTGTCAGATTGACAGCCAAGTGGAGATTCCAGGTTTGTAACGAGAGTTCGTCGACTGCGGATTCTTGCATCACCCCGGCATTGTTAATCAGTATATCCAGTCCACCAAATTGATCTACCGTGTTGTCAACGAGGGCGATACAACTCTCTGTGTTAGTTAAATCGGTTTGAACAAAGTGTCCGGCGTCTGATGGAGTGCGCTGACCAATCACAACTGTTGCGCCCTGTTGTTTGAGCTGCTGAGTGATAGCGAGTCCAATGCCGCTGCCACCTCCCGTAACAATTGCGACTTTATTGAGAAACGATTTAGCGGACATACTAGTAAACCGGCTTGCCGCCGTTCACTTCCAGCGTAGCGCCAGTAATATATTTCGATGCATTGGATGCGAGGAAAACGATGACTTCTGCGATATCGTCGGGTTCAGCGATTCTACCTACCGGCACGGTTTTTCCCAATTCAGTTATCGCCGAATCCGGATCGAAGCCACGACGGGAAAAACCAGTATGTAGCATTGGCGTATTAACCTCATTAGGACAAACCGCGTTGACGCGCACGCCCTGATGGGCGTGATCACGTCCCATACACTTCGAAAGTGCAGCAACAGCGGCTTTGCTGGTGCAATAGATTGCATGGTCGGGGCCTGGATAGAGACCCCAGCATGACGCAACATTGACAATCGTGCCGCCATTATTCTGTATCATCAAACCAATAGCGTTTCGGCAAATTCGGAATACCGCTTCCACATTGATCGTCATTGATCTGGACCAGTCTTCATCTGTCGCTTCCAGTACATTGCCGCGCGTGATGATGCCAGCATTATTGACGACGATATCGAGCTGCCCTGTTTTTTCAAATACTTGTGTCGGAAGGGAATCGCAATAAGCCGTATCGCCCAGGTTCCCGTCGAACGGAACCACTTCTGTTTGATATTCGTCAGCGATTTTACGCAAGCTCAGAAGTTGCTCTCGTGATTGATCAGCTGCTGCAATCGTTGCACCTTCTCTTGCGAAGTGCTCAACAACAGAACGACCAATTCCCCCCGCAGCACCAGTGACTAATGCAACTTTGTTTTTAAAGCGCATGTTTGTTATTGGATGTTAAATGCATTTTGTTCAACTTCTAGATTGGCGATGACACTCTCGCCAAAACGTAGTGTTTCTCGGACGCCTTCTTTGCACAACGAGGCGTGCTCCATAGAAATCTTCTCCGCAAGATTCGCGTTTCGCGATTCGATGGCTTTGAATAGCTCTCGATGTTGTTTCACGATGGTTTTGCTAACGGTGTCCTGTTCTCGACTCATATTGTCGGTGTACCAGAGCTGAGCGATACGTTCATGGTCTGCAAGAATGCGGCGATAGCATTCGAAGAAGTATTTGTTTCCGGAGGCTTTGGCAATACTGTAGTGAAACTGACTGTTAGATTTCACCATCGCCGAAATATCCTGGCGGTTTAGGTCCTTTTCAAATCGTTCCATCCAACGACGAATTTCAGCGAGATCCCCGTCAGTTCTGCGGAGGCAAGCTAGTCGGGTATAGGCTTTTTCAATTAAATCTCCTGCCTCGAATATGGATTGGAGGGTGAGCAAATCCAGCGACGTCACAACGGCACCACGGTTCTTGCGAATTTCCAGCAGTCCTTCCGCCGACAAACGAATGATTGCTTCTCGAACCGGGGTACGCGATACGCCGAAACGTTTTACCAGAGATTTTTCGTCCAGATCGGCGCCCGGAGGAATTTCCATCGTAATAATTTGGTGCCGCAGCGACTCGTAGAGTGATTGAGGTTCGGGCATAAATCAATCCTGTAAAGGGGTAGTTCCTGCAGATAAATATTGTATACTAAATGTATACAAAAACACATGTAAAGAAACCAATGCAATTCGAGGGCATTTATCCACCGGTTATTACACCGCATCACAAGGACGGTTCCATCGATCGTGACGGCTTTGTAGAGATGATCGAGTTCCTGGTGCAATCTGGTGTGCACGGTGTCATCGTGGGAGGCACGACCGGGGAATATTACGCACAGTCAAAAGAGGAGCGTGAGACGTTGATCAGGCTCGCAAAGGAAACGCTGCGAGATCGATTGCCTCTGATCGTCGGCGTGGGCGCACTCACCACAGCAGAGTGTATTGAATATGGTGAAATGGCAAAGGCTGTTAAAGCGGATGCCATTCTCATGAACGCACCATCTTATTCTCTACCCACGCAAATAGAATTGGCGAGCCATGCGCTGGAGATTGACCGAGCGATCAATTTGCCGGTCATGCTTTACAACTACCCAGGGCGTACCGGAACCACGATGGAAGCCGAGTTTTTTGATCGTGTAGGTAGAAGCCCGAATTTCCGAGGAATCAAAGAGTCAACCGGGGACATCAACCAAATGCACATGCTTGCGAGGGAGTATCCACATATTACGTTGCTATGTGGGATGGATGATCAGGCATTGGAGTTCTTTGCCTGGGGTGCCAGGGGATGGGTGTGCGCAGGGGGAAACTGCCTGCCAGCGGAGCATGTTGCGCTATATGAAGCGTGCGTGCTGGAAAATGATTTTGCAAAGGGAAGAAAAATAATGTCTGCCCTCATGCCATTTATGACTATTCTGGAGCAAAGTGGAAAGTTCGTTCAGAGTATCAAACATGCTTGCCGCATGAAGGGCCTGCCGGTTGGACCAGTACGCGCTCCACTGCGGGAACTGGTGAAAGAGCAACGTCGTGAGTTGGAAACAGTGTTACGCGTGCTACAAGCCACCATGGATACCATCCGAAAAGAATCCACTAACTGAAACTACGAGCATGTCTGAGCTAAAAACAGAACAGGAATACCGAGCGATCGCCGAGGGTTTACGTCTGCCAGAGGGCGCCTATATCAATGGAAAGTTTCAATCGGCTAAAAACGCGAAAACCTTTGCCAGTATCAATCCTGCCGATGGTGCTGAACTAGCGAATATTGCCTGTTGCGATACCGATGATGTAGACCTCGCGGTTGAAAAAGCACGAGAGGCATTTGAGGACGGGCGATGGTCAAAACTGCACCCCGGAGATCGCAAGAAGATCTTGATACAGTTTTGCAAGTTGTTAAAACGTAACCAGGCAGAGCTTGTGACAATGGAAAGCCTGGAGAGCGGAAAGCCGGTTGCGGAAGTAGAGACCATCGACTTTGTGGAAACCCTTCAATGTTTGGAATGGCACGCTGAAACTGCAGATAAGATTTATGATCAGGTCGCACCAACCGGTGATGACGCAGTAGCGATGATTGTGCGTGAGCCCATTGGTGTTGTGGCTTGTGTGTTGCCCTGGAATTTTCCGATGTTGATGATGGCATGGAAAATTGGCCCAGCACTCTCTGCCGGAAATTCGGTCATTGTGAAACCTGCGGAAGAGACCAGCATGACGGCTCTTCGCATGGCGGAGCTGGCTGAAGAGGCAGGGTTGCCCCGTGGAGTGTTACAGGTGTTACCAGGTGTCGGCGAGGTGACCGGTAAGGCTGTCGGTTTGCACAACGATATCGATATGGTGTCTTTTACCGGTTCAACAGAGGTCGGTCGCTATTTTCTAAAGTACGCTGCAGATAGTAACCTGAAACGGGTAGTTCTGGAATGTGGTGGCAAGAACCCGTGTGTTGTACTGGATGACGCGGAAAATCTCGACATTGTTGCGCAGCATGCGATCAACGCGGTTTTCTGGAACATGGGGCAGAATTGCTCCAGTAACTCGAGATTGATCGTTCATAAAAATATTAAGGGTGCATTGATCGAACGTATCTTGCATCGACTCCGGGAATGGAGAACCGGACATCCGTTTGATCCATCAAGTCGATTGGGAGCCATCGTTTCCCAGCAGCAGTATGAAAATATTTTGGCACATATCGCTACGGCGAAAGAACAAGGTGCAACCCTGCTGACCGGTGGCAAGGCGATAGATCTGGAGGGCGGCTTCTATATTGAACCCACTATATTCGACGATGTAACAAGAGATATGCGTTTGGCGCGGGAGGAGGTGTTCGGTCCTGTTCTCTCTATCATGACAGTCTCGAGCATGGATGAAGCGATTGAAGTGGCCAATGACACCTGCTTTGGTTTGACTGCTTCGGTATTCACCGGAAATTTGCGTCGCGCGCACCGTCTCGCAAAGTCGCTTCGTGCTGGCACAGTCACGGTGAATACCTACGGTGAAGGGGATGTTACAACGCCGTTTGGTGGATACAAGCAATCTGGTTTTGGCGGGCGGGATAATTCTATTCACGCCCACGATCAATACACAGAACTGAAAACAATTTGGATCGATGTGTCTGATCAGGAAAACGATGAAGCAATTGATCGTTAATTGATTGATGAAAGAATATGTTGCCAGTCAAACGCCGAGTGACCTGGCGGGGTCCGGCTGGTACGAAATCCTGCAGGCTCCGGAGTCCGCACAGGTTCTCGACAATGATATTTCTGCAGATTGGATAATTGTTGGCGGCGGTTTTACCGGTCTCTCTGCAGCGAGACAGTTGGACCAGCTTGTTGCCGGTACCAAAATCGCAGTGGTTGATGCACAACGCATCGGCTGGGGTGCAGCGGGCAGAAACTCAGGTTTTATGATTGATCTGCCACATGACTTGCAGAGTGCCGACTATGGTGCGGATGCCCAAAAAGATATTACGCAAATCAAACTAAATCGCGCAGCGATTGCCTTTGCCGCTCAGACGGTCAAAGAGTACCAGCTCCAGAAGTGGTGGGACCCGGCTGGAAAAATAAATGGGGCAACTGATGGGGCGGGTATGGCTGCGCTCGAGTCTTATGCCTCCCATCTTTCCAACTTAAATGAGGCACATTCTTTTCTTTCTGCAGAAGCAATGCAGCAAGTCACCGGAACTGATTATTACGCCGGTGGGTTGCATACGCCAGGATGCGTGCAGATTCAACCGGCTGCCTATATTAGAGGGTTAGCTGCTGGACTTAGAAACAGTAAGCGGAATGAAATTCAAATTTACGAAAACTCTCCCGTTATCAAAATCCAACCAGGGACAGGCCCAGTCATTGAGACTGCTGACGGTCGCATTCAGGGCGGCAAAATCATTCTCACCGTAAACGGACATTTGGCATCTTTTGGTTTTTACCAGAAACAGCTGATGCATCTGTTCACCTTCGCCAGTATGACCAGACCGCTAAGTGCAACTGAACAGAAGAAATTAGGTGGCCAGCCCTGTTGGGGAATAACGCCGGCACATCCAATGGGTACGACGGTTCGGAAAACTGCGGAGGGCAGAATCGTGGTGCGCAATACGTTTACTTTTAATCCCAATATGAAAACCACTGACATGCAAGTGCATAAGCTGGGAGTTCGTCATGACAAATCTTTTTACAATCGATTTCCGATGCTTTCTGGGGTGAAGATGGACTATCGATGGGGCGGACATCTCTGTCTTTCGAGAAATTCCGTGCCGGTTTTTGGAGAACTGGAGAAAAATCTATTTGTTTCCTGCTGCCAAAACGGTTTAGGGGTTGCCCACGGCACCCTGGGGGGGATGTTAATAGCGCGGCTAGCTGCGGAACGTCCCTGTGACATGGTTAACATCATGTTAGAGAGCGAGGAGCCGAGCAGATTGCCACCTGACCCGTTTCTCACCATTGGTGCGAAAGCCAGACTATGGTGGAGCCAATCGCGAGCCGGGAAGGATTTATAACCCGATGCCCACCAACTACCTGAAATAGATCAATATGTCAGAACAAGTCATGAGTCGCCGTGGAGGGCGCCGAAGTCGAAGAGATTTAAGAACCAATGTAGTTGAAGGGATGCTACCTTCGCTAACACGTAATCTCCCTTATACAGAGCCCCTGTCTCAGGAACAGATAGTGCAGATTGATAACGCTTCGATGGCAATTCTGGAAGAAGTCGGCGTGGATTTTCGAGATCCAGTGGCGATCGAAGACTGGAAGCGAGTCGGCGCAGATGTGGATGGCGATCGAGTTCGCTTTGACCGCAACTTGATTAAGGAATTGATTCGTTCTATCCCCTCCACAATTCAGTTACATGCCCGTAACCCTGATCACCATGTTGAGATCGGAAAAGGCAAATCGATATTTGTGCCAATGACCGGGGCGCCGTTTATTCGTGATCTGGAAGGAAAGCGTCGCTGGGGGTCGTATGCGGATCTCAACATATTTCACAAGCTGGCTCATATGTCCCCGGCGATCCATTCTTCTGCGCATGTGATATGCGAGCCGATGGATAAACCCGTGAATCATCGACATTTATGGATTACCTACTCTTCCATGGCGCACTCAGACAAAACTTTTATGGGTATGTCGACATCCGGTCAGAATGGCGAGGATGTAATGGATATGGTCAAAATATTATTTGGTGAGGAGTATGTCGATAGCCATCCTGTCGTCACCGCCAATATCAATGGTAACTCACCGTTGGTTTGGGATGAGACGATGTTGGGGGCGCTGCGTGCTTTTATCCGACACAACCAACCCGTTTTATGTTCTCCATTTGTATTGGGAGGCGCCAACACCCCGGCGAGCACTGTACCTGCAGTTGCACAGCTGAATGCGGAGGCACTATCAGCGCTGGCGTATTCGCAAGTAGTACGAAAGGGTGCCCCTGCCATCTATGGCCACTATCTATCTACGGTATCGATGCAGTCAGGTGCGCCCATGGCGGGCACACCTGAGATTTCTCTGATGAACTTTATGATTGGCCAGATGGCGCGCTATTACGACATCCCCTGGCGCACATCGAATACGTTGGGAGGTGCCAAAACGTTTGATGCCCAGGCGGGTTATGAAAGTGCAACAACCTTGATGGCGGTCATGATGTCCGGCGCCAATTACATATGGCATTCAGCAGGTTGGAACGAAGCAGGTATGCACTGTTGTATGGCCAAGTTTGTGGTTGATGCCGAGCAATGTGCGATGGCCTATCGCATGACAGAGGGTCCAAGATGGGATGATTTCGACGAGGCGTTGGCAGCGGTGCGAGATATTGGCCCGGGTGGACACTATCTCGGACATCAGCACACGCAAGATAATTTTGAACGCGCATTTTTTATGCCGCAATTGTTTGATAACAATTCTTTTGAGCAGTGGGAGAATGAAGGCGGTATTGAAATTACGGACCGCGCTTTATCGAAAGTCAAACAAAAATTACAGGAGTATCAGCAACCCGCTCTCGAGGCATCGATAAACGAGGAACTGCTCGAATACATCGCACGAAAAGAAAAGGAAATTCCGGGTGACGTGCATTAGAAACCAAGTGCAATAGAGTCGATGCGGATTCAATCGATTGAGGTCTTCCAGATCGACCTGCCATATGCCGGCGGAACTTATCGCTTGTCAAATGGCAGAGAATACAAGAGTTTTGACGCCACAATCGTCAGGGTCACCGCTGAAGACGGAACAGAAGGCTGGGGCGAGAGCACGCCTTTTGGCGCAAATTACATCGCTGCACATGCGCTTGGGGTGCGCGCTGGCATTGCTGAAATCGCCCCGGCGCTCCTCGGCTCCGATCCAAGACACGTTGATCGTGTCAATGCATTGATGGACCAAACTCTTGCTGGTCATGCCCATGCCAAAACGCCCTTGGACTTAGCATGCTGGGATATTTTCGCCAAATCCGTCGATATGCCAGTATATGAGCTGCTGGGAGGGGGGTGTGGTGTACCCATGCCGGTAATCTCTTCCATTCCGGCAGATACACCGGAAAAGATGCGGCAAAATGTGTCCAGGCATCGTAGTAAAGGATATCGTGGCCACTCTGTCAAAATCGGTGCACTGGATGCCGAAGGTGGACCGGGTCTCGACGCAGAGCGAATTCAAGCGTGTTTAGCGGATCGAGTCGACGGAGAATTCTTTCTGGTAGACGCGAATGGCAGTATGACAGTGGAAAATGCGTTGCGTATGTTTCGGTTGTTACCGTCCGGATTGGATTTTGTGCTTGAAGCGCCATGTTCGACAATCGCAGAAACTGTGTCTCTTCGCGAGCGAATCGCAGTACCAATCATGCTGGACGAACTGGTGACGTCAGACATCTCGCTGATGCAGGCAATCAGGCAAAATGCGTTGGATGGTTTTGGTCTCAAAATTTCAAAAGCTGGCGGTCTTACTCAAGCCCGCCGTCAGAGAGATATTGGACTTGCAGCAGGATTGACCATGAGTGTTCAGGACACAGTGGGTTCGGAAATTGCATTGGCCGGCATTCTACATCTTGCACAAACCGTGCCTGAGAAGAGTCTTCGATGCATACTAGATGTGCGCGATATGGTCTCTGTTTCTACGGGTACCCTCTCTGTCTCGAGGACAGATCAAGGGCTCATTGCAAGTGACACGCCTGGGTTAGGAGTAGAGCCGGATATTGAGCTATTGGGGCAACCTGTTGCCAGTTGGTTGAGTTAGCAATTGTTAGCAGTACGAGAGCGAAATCGCACCGGGCCCGACATAGATTCCTGCAGTGGTACTCATGACCGAAGTAAGCAGGGAGACTTGATTATTTTCCGCGAACTTGACGAATTCCTTATATTCCTTCCTCTTCGTAATTCGTTCCAGTGATCCTGCGTAGCTGAGCATGATGGTGGGTATTTTGATCCCCATCGAGATATCCTGCTTGGCAATCGAAAACAAATTTGATAGCGCTTTGTCAAAACCTCGTGCCTTTCCAACCCGAGTAGTTTCTCCATTTTGAACGCATAATATTGGTTTGACATCCAATCCTTTGCCTAGCACGTAGGCGAGGGTTCCAATGCTCCTTTCATTTCTTAACTTCCCTCGGTGATTTGCATAGAACAGATCTTTTAAAACAATAAAAGTTTTTACATCTGGGGCGATTTTATTGCACCCAGTAATCAACGCTTTTGTGGATAGGTCGGGATTTAATTCAATAATATTGTTGACACAATATGCAACAACCGCCTGGCCGGTAAATACGGTTCTTGTATCCACCACTTCGATATCACGCAGTTGGAATAAGCTTTTATCATGCGAGCCACGAAGAACCTCCAGAAGTTCCAGACGAGCTGTCAATGCATTGTTGTAGGTTTCGCTGCGCGTGCTGGATATGCACAAAATCAGCGCCTGTTCGTAAACCGGTGCGATGTGTTTTAATATGAAATTACGGATCTGATCAGGCGTAGACGGTCTGGATTCTATTTTTGCGGTCTTGTGTTTTTTATATTTTCGATAGAAGCGAATGGATTGTTCTTCGTCTCGTTCGTCTTTAAATCTTGTATCCTCAAATTCAACGTTCACAGGAATGACGTGGATATCATTGGAGTCAATGTATTCCTGGGGTAGGTCGCAAGCTGAATCTACTAATACAGCAGTCTTTTTCTTTTGCACCGTCACTTTTATATCCAAATTTAGTTTTTATTCTTAACCAGACGTTTTGCTGCTGAATCTCGGATTGCCCATGATCAGATGGCAGTAGCGTCAAGGTTAATACTAGCCTGCTAACGATGAAACTTACTATTGAATAGATGAATTAGAACTGAATGCAACGTGTTGCACTGAGTCTCATAGGTTTACTTGGTCTGCGCCGATATTTCTCTCCGTGTTGATATATCATTGACGACTGAAAAAATTAACTCTATTATTTAGTCGATGATGAAGAAGTATAAGATTGCCGCGATTCCAGCGGATGGAGTCGGTGTAGAAGTAATTGACGCAGGTCTTGAAGTACTGCACGCCATAGAAAAGAGGGATGGACGCTTTGAGTGCGAAGTAGAGAAGTTTAATTGGGGTTCGCAGCTTTATCGACAAACTGGAGAGATGATGCCCACGGATGGGGTGCAGCAGTTACGATCCTTTGACGCGATCTTGTTTGGCGCGGTTGGTGCTCCAGATATTGCGGATCATATTACGCTATGGGGGTTGCGATTAGCGATCTGTCAAACATTAGATCAATACGCCAATGTACGACCTACGCGAATATTGCCTGGCATACAGAGCCCGTTACGCAATGTCGATGGCAATATGCTCGACTGGGTGATTTTGCGAGAAAACTCGGAGGGGGAATATTCGGGCCAGGGCGGAAGAACGCACAAAGGGCTCCCAGAAGAGCTGGCGACAGAAGTGTCGATATTTACACGAGCAGGAATAACGAGAATTATGCGCTATGGATTTGAGCTCGCCCAATCACGACCAAGAAAATTATTGACCGTAGTCACTAAATCCAATGCCCAGCGCCACGGTATGGTGTTGTGGGATGAAATAGCGGCAGAGGTCGCGGAAGAATATCCCGATGTGACCTGGGACAAGATGTTGGTGGACGCAATGACGGTGAGAATGACTTTAGATCCCGCATCCCTCGACACCATCGTTGCCACGAATCTGCACGCCGATATATTGTCTGATCTCGCCGCTGCATTGGCAGGATCAATCGGAATAGCGCCGACCGCAAATATTAACCCTCAACGTGCGTTCCCCTCGATGTTTGAACCGATTCATGGTTCTGCATTCGATATTACTGGCAAAGGGGTAGCGAACCCAACAGGCACATTTTGGAGTATCGTAATGATGCTGGCACATCTGGGAGAGCAGGAGGCCAGTGAACGACTCATGTCTGCGATTGAGCACATGACAGCGCAACCAGGTTGTCGTACTCCGGATTTGGGCGGCTCTGCAAACACCGCTGATGTGACTAAGGCTGTTGTGGACGCGTTGCGCTAATCATCTTGCTCAGAAAGACATATAGGTAAATGTTAGTAAGACAAATCGACAGCCTGCGCTGCATGAAACTAAATGGATAACGTGTCTGATATCGGCTTGAATTCCTGAAGAGTGATTTTACTGTGTGAAGAGTATGTAACGAGCAAACTGCAACAGGTTCATTGATCTCTAATCTGGTAGCGCGTATATTTTGTAACGATAAAAAGAGCCAATTTGCGCGAGATATGCTTTTGGCGAGATTCAACACCACTTGGAGAGAGACTTATGTGCCAGATTTTTGCCGGGCAAGATCCGCAAAATTATGCGTTTGAGACGCGCTCTGTTCGATTAATGGGGCATTCAACAAGCATCCGACTTGAGTCAAGATTTTGGGACGTGCTAGAAGAAATCTGTGTGCAGCAGGATATGACGATGGCCAGATTCCTTTCTAAACTACATGAAGAAGCCGAAGCTATTCACGGAGAAATCAGTAACTTTGCTTCCTTGCTTCGATGCTGCTGCCTGAACTTTTTGGATCCTGAGTTCGACCGAGAACGTTTGCTGGAAGAAGCTACCGAAGCAGCCTGATCTTGCATGCTGTTATGCGGGGAATGTTTCCTGAGTAAGAAATTCCTTAATTTTGGATTGTGCCTTTTGTAGTAGCATACTAATACCACCTCTGATAGTCGCCTAGTTAATATCATTTGTCACTCCGCTTTAGAGCGGTAAGACGATCTGGATGAGGAGGCTTATTTGCGTTTGAACACAGTCGGGCAATTTGCGAGATTTTCGGTTGACAGTGCGACATTTCGCAGACTTTCAGTAGGGCCTGTCTCTTTTGAATGTGGGGCAATGAGGCTTAAGCGAGTTACATGCTACGCCTCAACACGTTGTCTGCGGTTCTGCAATGATTTTCACTCGGTACTAGAGTCTACCGAATTCAAATCGAATCTAAGGAGTATTTGAATGGCGAAAGCAATACACACCATGATTCGAGTGCTAGACGAGGAGCGCTCAGTTAACTTCTACGGCAACGCCTTTGGATTGAAGGTGGCGGATCGATTCCCCTTTGACGGATTCACTTTGGTGTATTTAAGAAATCCAGAGAACGATTTCGAGGTGGAGCTCACAATCAATCATGATCAATCCGAACCATATACTCATGGCGATGGATATGGACATCTTGCAGTTTGTGTGGACGATGTTGAAAAAGAGCATGCCAGAGTTGATGCCGAGGGACTCAATCCCACGCCGGTGAAAGAATTTCACCGAGAAGGCGAATTGATGGCAAAGTTTTTCTTTCTGCAGGATCCAGACGGTTACAAAATAGAAGTATTACAAAACCACGGACGCTACAAATAACGCTCGATAAACAAAGCAAGAGCCATATTTAAAATTATTACCTAGGGCAAAAAATGAAAAATCAAACACCTCCGAATATTCATCGACGTAAATTTTTAAAAACTGGTAGTTCTACTCTCATTGTCCTCACTGTGGCGCCTGGTGGGGTGATTTTGGGCGGGAACAATGCCTGGGCAATGACGGCTACGAATTTGCAGGCAGAAACGTTTGCTACTTTAGTTCAAACGTGTCGAGACATTTATCCCCATGATCACCTCGCCGATAGTTACTATGCCAAGGTTGTCGAAGGGTTTGACAAATCCTCCGGAGAATCTGAAGAAGACAAAGCAATGTTTGAAGAAGGTGTGGCAAAGCTAGATAAAGCAGCAATGGAAGCGCATGGCGTGAGATATCGCAATGTGGGTTGGGAAATACAGCGAGTGAGTATTCTTCGCGATATGGAGGGCGATCCGTTTTTTCAGAAACTCCGCGGTGATCTGGTCACAGGAATCTATAACAATCCTGACGTTTGGGAAATCTTTGGATACGAAGGAGAGTCGGCTTCAAAAGGCGGCTACCTCAATCGCGGCTTCGATGATATTGACTGGTTGGATCAGGTGTAAGGAGAATAAAAATGAAAGCAAAATTTGATAAAAATGACGATAGCGTAGTCGTAGTCATCGGTTCAGGTGCAGGAGGCGGAACTCTGGGCGCTGAGCTGGCAATGAAAGGCGTTAAAACGGTGATTCTGGAAGCCGGATCCCGTCATGAGATCCCTTCTTTTCAAAACGATGAGTGGGGTTCGTTTGGCCAAATTTCCTGGTTAGATAAACGCACAACTTCAGGTACCTGGCGTGTTGCTAAAGACTTTGCCGGGCTACCTGCGTGGATTGTGAAAGGTGTTGGTGGATCTACCGTTCACTGGGCCGGTGCAAGTCTTCGCTTTCAGGAACACGAGTTCAAAGCGAAAACCAATTATGGCGAGGTAGAAGGTGCAAATCTAATCGATTGGCCGATAGATCTCGCAGAGATGAGCCCGTGGTACGACATGGCAGAAGATCGTATGGGTGTGACCCGAACCAACGGCATTCCCGGATTACCTGGTAACAATAACTATAAAGTAATGAAAAAGGGCGCCGACCTCATGGGGTATAAAAATTGCCACACAGGTCGAATGGCGATTAACTCCGAACCTCGGGATGGTCGCGGATCCTGTCAACAAATTGGTTTTTGCTTTCAGGGTTGTAAAACTGGCGCGAAGTGGAGCACGTTATATGTCGAGATACCCAAAGGTGAGCAAACGGGTAATCTTGAAGTGCGTTCCGATTCCCAAGTGATAAAAATTAATCATGATGCAGATGGTAAAGCCAGCGGCGTGGTGTACGCGGATAAAGATGGGAACATGCACGAGCAGAAGGCAAGAGTGGTTTGTGTTGCAGGCAACTCGATTGAAAGCCCAAGACTGTTGCTCAATTCTGCATCAAATATGTTTCCGGACGGGTTGGCAAATTCATCCGGTCAGGTTGGTAAAAACTACATGCGCCACATGACCGCATCAGTCTATGCGTTGTTTGATAAGCCAGTGCACATGTATCGTGGAACTACGATGGCTGGAATTATTACCGACGAGTCTCGGCATGATACTTCGAGAGGATTTGTCGGTGGCTATGAAATGGAAACGCTGTCTTTAGGAATACCATTTATGGCTGCATTTTTGGACCCTGGTTCCTGGGGTAGAGAGTTTGCATCTGCGATGGAGGGTTATGAAAACATGGCAGGTATGTGGATTGTGGGTGAAGATATGCCGCAGGAATCCAATGCGATCAGCCTACACGCCACAGAAAAAGATCAATATGGACAACCAGTTCCTAATGTGCATTTTGATGATCATCCAAATGATATTGCGATGCGAAATCACGCGTATCAGCAAGGGTCAGCGCTTTACGATCTGGTAGGGGCGACACGTACTTTACCTACGCCACCATATCCGTCGACTCACAATCTGGGCACCAATCGGATGAGTAAGAATGCCGCAGATGGGGTGGTGAACAAATGGGGGCAGGCTCACGATATGTCGAACTTGTTCGTTTCCGATGGCAGCCAATTTACTACCGGCGCCTCGGAAAATCCGACTTTAACCATAGTAGCGCTAGCGCTACGGCAGGCCGACCACATTGCCTCAGAAATGGCGGCGAAAAATTTGTAAGTTCTTACGCAGTGGAATGAATCAGTAGTGTAAATCTCCTCGTGTCAATGAGAATTGAATCTTCGCGCCGCGTGCAGGCCTGTATGGATGTATGCGGCGTGTTAGATTTTTTTAAACAACTGCGCCCGATTGTCTAGAATCTGGTCAAAAGCATCGCAAAAATTCTCTGTATCCTTTCCGGAAATCGACAGCATTAAGGCGATGAAACCTCTCCTCGCGATATAGAATCCTGCTTCAAGCAGATCCAAAAATAGCAATTCAAGTATTCGGTCGTCACGATCTTTTAAACTTGACACATCAGAAATTGGTGTGCGAGTCGCGTGGATTCCGAGCAACGATCCGGTACCTGTAACTTGTATTTCCGCGTCATGTTGTGCGCAGAGAGTGTTTAACTTCGAGCGCAGACGATCTCCAAGCTGATTGAGTGTCGCTAGGTTTTGTTCTGTCAATACAGTGCCCATCGCAGCAACGCCGGCTGCCATTGTCAGGGTGTTATTGTTAAACGTGCCCGCATGGGGAATGGCATTCAAGCTACGGGGGTCATAAATAGACATTAACTCATCACTGCCTCCAAATGCGCCAAATGACATCCCACCGCCAATGTATTTTCCGAGTGTTGTCATATCTGGAGTGATGTTCATTACTTCCTGTGCTCCACCCTTCGCCAGTCTGGAGGTCATCACTTCATCGAAAATAAGTATCGCGTCACTCTCATCACAACCTGCTCTCAATGATGACAGGAACTCGTGTGTCCCTGGGATGCAGCCCGCAGAGCCTTGCATTGGTTCAACCAGAACGCACGCCAGATCTTTCGCATGTTGGTGGATGATTTGTCGTGCGCTTGCGGCATCATTGTAGGTTGCCAAGAGATAATCAAATGGTGCGTTGATTGGTATTCCCCCATTACCAAAATACAGGAGACCGCCGTGATAGCCGCCATTAAAAACCAGAACCTTGTTTCTCTTGGTGTGAAATCTAGCGGTTGAGATCGCCATCAAATTTGCTTCTGTTCCCGAATTGGTAAACCGCACTTTCGAAATAGAAGGGAAGCGTTCACACACTAATTTGGCAAGGGCGATCTCATCAGGGTTATGACCACTGAGATTGATTCCTCTGTCGAGTGCACGATCAATCGCCTCGCGAATTACCGGGTTCGTATGGCCAAAAAGACCAGCTGTGTATTCTCCCAATAAATTAATATAGTGATGTCCGTCTGCATCCGTCACTTTGCACCCGTCACCAGACACGATGCGAAGTGGATAGGGAGTGTGAAACAGAACAGTGCGCGTATTTCCTCCGGGCATATAGCGATGTGATTCAGCGAAAGCTTGCGCGGAGAGTGGGCGTTTACGCTGATATCGCTCTCGAGCATCAGAGAGCGCGCTATCTAATTCCGAATAGTGCAGGGTGTCTTGGGTAGCGGTTTTTGCCATGACTGGAAATGGGTGTGTCGATGATTCACGTTACTTGATTGCGCAACCCAATTCAATTCTTCTTACAGAATAAATTCAAGATCCGTGCCGGTGAGCGAAGTAACCGATTTGCCGGGTTACCCCATTGGCCTGTTGTCATCGAGTCGAACGTTGGGAGCCCTCTCGAATCACAAATCCTAAGATGTTACGTTTAACCTGGTTACTACCCTCAAAATATTTCCTGCTCCTAGATTCCTAACAATCCCTGATTCGGTTTACGAGACGCATTCAATTTGACTGTCGGTACTGCTACCATCCGCCGAAATATGAAGAGCCTCGTTGAGCCCCTGGCAATGCGATATTGAAACGCCCATACGACGATTCGATTAGGGTGTCTGCACTAAATAAGGTTTACTCTTCACTCAGTTATTTTAGTTAACTTGAAGGACAAGCTTCGTGGTAAAAACATTTTTCATTGAATTCCGAATCTCCCATGTTTTGGACATCGGCCAGGAGTCAATATGATTGCAGATGGTGAGGTGCTATACAATATTGCTGCAGGACTGGGATTTTTTGCCTATCTTCTGACCAACGTATTGTGGCTTCGC
>JAHQWE010000077.1 GCA_019633985.1 Acidiferrobacterales bacterium
CCTTGAACAAGTGCAGGTCTTCTTTCTTACGCGCCAAATAATCAGCAAAATAGATCAGTGCCGCAATTTTCATCAGCTCAGAGGGCTGCATCCGAAAGCCGCCAATGCTGTACCAGCGTAGGCTTCCATTGACCTCCACACCCGCACCGGGCACAAAAAGTAATGCCAGCATCAATAAGCCACCAATCAAAATAATCTTGCTGGAAATCTGAAGCCAGTCGAGTGGAATTCGCATCACAACCAGTAACAGACCGGCACCTAGACCAATGTGAATGAGATGCTTAGTAATACGACTGGTGTCGAATGCTAAAGTCTGACTATCCGCCGCAATGGTTGCAGAAAACACCATTACTGAACCAAGACTGACCACCGCAACCACTGATAACAATAGCCATATATCCAGCTGGCTCGACGGACTCGCCACACCTTTTTGTGCTTGCATTTCGTCGCTCCTACCTAACATGAGAATCACCCCTCATCATTAGAGTAACGAGCTCCCGAAAGCGATCGCCGCGATGTTCATAGCTGTTGAACATATCGAAGCTCGCACAGGCGGGGGAAAACAACACAGTATCGTCCTGAAGAGCGACGCTGGCGGCCAATTCCACAGCCTGCTCCAAACTACTCACATGACGAACCTTGCCCTGTTGATTCACAGTTGCTGCGATTTTGTTTGCATCTTCACCAATCAAAATCACCGATTTGCAGTGATTGTCGATTGCGTTGCCGAGAGCAGAAAAGTCCGCACCTTTTCCCTGGCCTCCGGCAATTAAAATCAGCGGTTTGCTCGCACCTTCGATTGCTGCGAGGGTCGCGCCCACATTCGTGCCTTTTGAATCATTTACCCATGCAACATTTTTATATTCGCCAACCACTTCACATCGATGCGGTAGCCCCGGGTATACCAACCCAGCAGAGATGATCTCTTCGCTCAATTCGATACCGGCTATCTTTATCAGGGCGAACGCAGCCAAAATGTTGAGCCAGTTCTGCTCTCCTCGCATTGCCATCCGAGACGCAGGTGCAAGTAACTTTGTGCCACACGCCAGATAGTTAATTTGATCGATCTCGACCACTCCAAATTGCCCCTCTTGGGGCTGGTCTAAACCAAAGGATATCTTCGTAGTTCGCGTATCGCTGTCAAATTGCCCAGAGGCCAGTTCATCATGGCGATTCACCACTACAGCTAATGCCTGATGATAGATACGTTGTTTAGCCTCAACGTAATCCCGTAGGTCGTCATAGCGATCCATATGGTCTTCACTTATGTTGAGAACAACAGACGAAGCGGGTCGCAAACTGTAGGTTGTCTCCAGCTGGAAACTCGACAACTCAAGCACATAAAAATCAGGAGTTGGTTCAGACAACAGATCCAGTGCTGGCGTTCCGATATTGCCACCGGTTAAAACCTGGTGTCCGCCAGCAGACAACATTTCTGACACCAGCATCGTGACCGTCGATTTACCGTTCGAACCAGTGATCGCAATGACGGGTGCCTTTGCCTCCCGAAGAAATAGCTCAACATCTCCCACGGCGCGTTCAGACACTGCCGCTACACCAGGGCTGACGATAACCTGCTCGTAGTGGTTATATTCTTCCGCAGGCATCCCGGGCAGGAATTCGACATGAGGATAGCGCGCTCGCATCTCGGCGAGGAATGGCGGAATTTCTCGGGTATCAGTAACCACCACCGGTAAATGCTGATCACACAGGTAACGCACCACAGACCATCCGGTCTTACCCAACCCCACGACAAGCGCAGGAGATTGGTAACGATCCGATTGTTTGATTGCGTTCATCATCAATACCATGCAGTGCTAGCGAATCTTGAGTGTTGCCAGACCAACCAGGACCAACATCAAACTGATGATCCAAAATCGAACGATGACCCGTGGTTCGGGCCATCCCTTTAGTTCAAAGTGGTGATGCAGCGGCGCCATTCGAAATATTCGCCGCCCCACCAGCTTGAAAGAAGCCACCTGCAAAATGACGGATACGGTTTCGATGACGAAGATTCCACCCATAATCACCAGCACGATTTCCTGTCGAACGATGACAGCGACAACACCAATTGCCGCACCAAGGGAAAGTGCTCCAATGTCGCCCATAAACACCTGAGCGGGATAGGTGTTAAACCAGAGAAATCCAAGTCCAGCTCCAACAAGAGCAGCGCAAAAGATTAAAACTTCTCCTACGCCGTTGATAAATGGAATACCCAGATACTGCGCAAAGATTGTGTTTCCTGTGACGTAAGCAAATATACCGAGCGCACCTGCCACCATGACTGTCGGCATAATCGCTAGCCCGTCCAATCCATCTGT
The DNA here is from genome assembly GCA_019633985.1 of Acidiferrobacterales bacterium. GTDB lineage: Bacteria > Pseudomonadota > Gammaproteobacteria > Arenicellales > Poriferihabitantaceae > VYFG01. The sequence continues at coordinate 2,322 of JAHQWE010000077.1, forward strand.
GAGATTCACGGCGTTACTGGTTCCAACAATGACGAACCATGTCAAAGCAATAAACCCGAATCCAAGGGGAATCGAAATATCCTTAAATAAAGGCACCAACAGTTCAGTTTCCGCTGGTGTCTGGGCGGTGAAGTAAAGCATTAATGCGGCGGCGAGACCGGCCAGAGTTTGACTTACAAACTTATTTCTCGCCCCCATACCCCGCGGATTTTTGTCGATCAGCTTACGGTAGTCATCAATCCAGCCAATCACACCAAAAGAGATGGTAGTGAACAGAACAATCCATACAAAGCGATTGCTCAGGTCTGCCCACAACAAGGTTGCGATCACAACTGAAAGCAGAATCAACAGTCCACCCATTGTCGGTGTTCCGACTTTATCGAAATGGGTCGGTGGGCCATCATCACGAACAGTTTGCCCAATCTGATATTCGCTCAATTTGCGAATCATCGTTGGCCCAAATATGAAGAAAATGGTAATCGACGTTAACACCCCGCAGATGCCCCGCAATGTAAGATAGCGGAAAACATTGAAGAAGCTGTAGTGCTCCGCAAGCGCATTGAATAACCAGGTCAGCATATTGCACTCTCGTTGTTATTGTTTTTCGCATTTTCTAACTGCTCGACCACTCTTCCCATACGAGAAGACTTCGAGCCTTTAACCAAGATCACCGCCCCAGAATGATTATCACCTTGCAAGGCTGCTACCAGCGCTTCAACGGTTTGGAACTCCTCTCCCCTGGAGTCAAAACCAACTTGATAGCCTTGCAAATCTGGATTACCTGAATCGTTTAAGTAAAGCAGGCGATCGATACCAGCATCTGATGCGGCTTTTGCCGTTTCCCGATGTAGACGCGAACTGTCAGCACCTAACTCTCCCATTGCCCCCAAGACCAGAATTTTTCTTTGACTGCATCGTGCCAACACGTCGATAGCGGCACCCACTGACGCAGGATTGGCGTTGAAACTGTCGTCGATTAATCGGGCTCCCTCAGACGTTACTTTCTCCGTAAGTCTTCCTGCGATTCCAGTCATGTCCTTGAGCCCCGCCGCAATATCAGATAGCGCTGCGCCTGCGGTATGCGCGGCCGCGGCAGCAGCTAGCGCATTCATTACATTATGACGACCCGAAATAGGCAGCTCAATAAGCTGCGTTTGATCGTGTTTTTTTAGAGTAAAAACACTTCGATCAGCATGCAATTCGATGTTTTCGGCGGTGAAGTCCGCGACGACATCCAACCCGAACGTCACGACTTTTCGAGAACCAGCCTGTCGTCTCCAGAAATCAAAAAACGGATCATCCTTGTTCAAAATCACAATACCATCCATCGACAACGCTTCAATAATCTCGCCCTTCGCCATCGCCACCTGCTGAACATCACCGAGACCTTCTAGGTGCGCCGCAGCGGCATTGTTAATCACCGCAATGGTTGGGGAAGCGATCTGTGCAAGATAATCAATTTCACCAGGATGATTCATTCCCATTTCAATGACCGCGTGGGAGTGATGTGACAACTTCAGTAGTGTTAAAGGCACACCCCATTGATTATTGAAACTTTGCTCCGGATACAATGGATCATGGCGTTGTGCCAGAATATGACGGATCATCGCCGTGACCGTGGTTTTACCATTGCTACCGGTTACCCCAACTACTGGAATAGAGAAACGAGCACGCCAGTGCTGAGCCAACTTTCCAAGGGCTCTAGTGGAATCAACGACTTTGATCTGACTGATCGCGACATTGGTGATGCGCTCTACCATCGCGGCGGCAGCACCACTTTCCAATGCACCGCCAACGAAATCATGACCGTCAAATTGATCGCCACGAATAGCGATAAATAAATCATTCTTGGACAAAGCCCGCGAATCGATACTGACTGCACCTACAGTTCGATCTTTACCGATAAGTGTGCCGGACACCGCTTCTGCAACTTCAGAAACAGACATCATTCCCCACCTCGCAGTAGCTCGAGCACTTCATAGCGGTCGCTAAAAGAAATGACATCATCTCCAACAATCTGATTTTGTTCATGTCCCTTTCCCGCAACCAATACGATATCTTGGGACTGAGCATGCTGGACTGCATGAGTGATGGCTTGTCGCCGATCGAGAATCACTACAACACTGGACTTCGTCTGCTCCATCCCGTCCAGGATTTCGCCAGCAATTAACTCAGGATCTTCATTACGCGGATTATCATTAGTGACAATCACTTTGTCCGCGCCGCGCTCCGCCACTTTACCCATTTGCGCTCGCTTACCACGATCTCTATCTCCACCACATCCAAACACAACCCATAGATCACCGTCGACAATTCCTTTTAAATCATTGATCGCACGCTCTAAGGAGTCAGGAGTATGGGAATAGTCAACTACCACAGCAGGTTTTCCTGCGTTTCCAGCAAACAACTCCATGCGTCCAGGTGGTGGCAGTAGTTTGGGGAAAACCGATTCCAGCTCTTCTAAATCAAAATCAAGCGCTAACAAGGTGGCGGCCACTGCCAATAAATTTGGGAGGTTGATTCTTCCAAGCACCGGCGCGCTCAAACTGACTGATTGTCCTTGCCACTCAAGGTTAAAGCTGATTCCGCTAACGTCAAAGCTGGCATTCAGGGGCATTACATCCGCGTCACTCATGCCATAGCTGATCACCCGGTGGGAATGCTGCTCTGACAGTATTTCCTGGCCTAACAAATCATCTCGATTCACGACGACCGCATCCAGGCACGGGAATTCAAAAAGTTTCTTTTTTGCTTCACCATACGCCTTCATGGTGTGGTGGTAATCAAGATGATCCTGGGTAAGATTGGTGAGAACAGCCACATTAAAATTGACCGCAGACACTCTTCCCTGATCTAGACCATGAGACGAGACCTCCATGCAAACCGCTTCGGCACCTGCGAGCCTAAATTCGCCTAGCTGGCGCTGCACCGTAATCGCATCCGCAGTGGTGAGGCTGGATGCAACATCTTGCCCCATGAAACTTGCACCCAATGTTCCCATCGAAGCGCAAGGTACATTCAGAACAGAAAGTGCCTGCTGCAATAGTGTGGCGCAGGTGGTTTTACCATTTGTTCCGGTAACACCAATCACTTTCAGTTTTTCTGATGGATGAAGAAAGAACCTAGACGCAATCGTACTTAACTGCGTAGACAGACCGTCAATCGCGACTGCGAAGCCATCTCGCTCCAATGTTCTGCAATCTTCAGGGGCACGTGCTTGCTCGAACAAGACAGCACTGGCGCCAGCCGATACAGCCTGTTTTGCAAACTTTCGACCATCGTTTACATACCCGGGCATAGCCGCGAACACAGCACCTTCAGATACCCGCCGACTATCCAACGTTAAATCTGAAACTGGTTTCGCAGCGAGTTGCATTGACATCGACTCTGCTCCATCAATTCCTTGAAGGAGCGCACCCAACGTCTGTTTCGTTTTAAGGCTTTGCTGCAGGTTCATGCCGATCCTGGCTCCTTATTGATAGCGGTAATTTGCGTTTCCTGAATGCCATCCGGCGCGACGTTATAAAGCCGCATCAAATCTTGCATTAAGTCGGCAAATACAGGTGCGGCGACATCACCGCCGTAATACAGTTTGCCTCGCGGATCGTCTACCGTAACCACCATGACAAATCGCGGATCAGAAATAGGTGCCATCCCGGCGAACAGAGAAACATAGCGCTTGTTTTGGTAATTCCCATCCACGAGCTTGTGGGTTGTGCCAGTTTTTCCTCCAACCCGGTATCTCGGAATACGCGCCTTACGAGCGGTACCCTCCGGTGTGGCCACCTGCTCCAGCATCAAACGAATTTGCCGGGCGGTATCCGCTGAAAACACTTTCTTTCCCTTTGCCTTGTATCCTTCCGGTTTGGGCTCCAACGTGACTGGCAGCAGCTCGCCATCGGTCGCCAGAGCGGTGTAGGCTTTGGCAATTTGCAAAGGTGTAGCAGAAAAACCATACCCGTAAGAAACGGTGGCATGCTCGATTGGCCTACTCCTTTCCACCAGCACACCGGATATTTCGCCGGGTAGATTGGCTGCTCTGGATCCGAATCCGACCTTCTTTAGCGTGCTGAACAGCTTTTTGAAGGGAAAAGCCATAGCGATTTTGACAGAACCGATGTTGCTGGAATGAACGATCACATCGAAAACCGAAATCTCTCCGTAATCATGCACATCATGAATAGTGTGACCGCCTATCCGGTAGTAACCTGGCGCAGTGTCTACCAATGTGTTCACGCCAACCTCACCACTCTCAAGTGCCATGGCAACAGTAAAAGGTTTCGTGGTGGAGCCCGGTTCAACCGTATCGGTCACTGCTCGATTTCGAAACACGCCACGTTTCAGCGTACTGCGATCATTTGGGTTGAACTGTGGCGAGTTCACCATTCCGATGATTTCCCCACTTGGAATAGAGAGCACAACAACACTACCGCCGGCCGCGTTATGTTTCTTTATCGTTTTCTCCAGGTATGCGCTGGCCAATGATTGCACGCGCTGATCAATGCTAATTTGTAAATCGTCGCCGTGTTGCACCTGCTTGATGCTTTCCACGCTCTCGACATAGTTTCCAGCCAGATCTTTCAAAACTCGCTTGCGACCCTGACCTCCAGAGAGCGCATTTTGAAAACCTCTTTCCAGCCCCTCTTGCCCCTCATCGTCGACATCGGTAAACCCCACTAAATGTGCGCTTACGGGGCCACCTGGATAGTAGCGGCGATATTCACGTTGAATTTCAATCCCAGGAATATTTTGACTCAATACTTCCTGTGCTAATGCAGGTGGCAACCTGCGTTTGATGTACATGAAACTCGCGTTAGCGCGGCGCTCGCAGGTCGCTGCCAAATCTTTCGCCCTAAGGGACAATAATTCCTTAAGTGGTTTCCACTGCTCCTTTGCTGCGCAGAATACGCGCGGATCAGCCCATAGGGATTCCACCGGTGTACTGACCGCCAATACTTGACCGTTTCGATCGAGAATCTTGCCTCTTTCCGGTAGCACTGCAATTTCGCGGAGATAGCGGGCATCACCCTGGGCTTGCAAATGGCTTTGCTCTACAGTTTGGATCTGCACCACTCGCAAGCCGGTGATCGTTAGTCCCGCAAACATGGCGCCCATCACCAAATACTGTCGCCAAACAGGAGGCTTTGAGATACGGTTACGCATTCCCATCTCCCGTAAGTGGCTCTGTGGTTTGTGCAAAGAGAATCATTGAGCTTCTACCTTTCGGTCTGAAGCCAGATCCAGTGTCACAATCTTGTCAGGGCTGGGCGGCAACATTGAGAGCTGTTTTTTAGCGGTGTCAGCAACATTATGCTGACGGGTCCAGGTTGCCTTCTCCAACATCAAGCGCCCCCATTCAGCTTGCAGATCCACGCGCTTTTGTTCTTCCTTTTGCAATGCCACAAAGGCAAGTCTGTTTTGATGACGAACTGCCACGACGGCTGCGGCGCTGATCAACACAAGTGACAGCATAAATAATTGCAACTTGGTCATCCCAATTAGTCCGTTTTTTCGGCAACACGAAGCACAGCGCTTCGTGCTCTTCGATTGAGGTCAAGCTCATCAGCACCCGCTTTGATCGGCTTTCCAACTAATCGCATTGTTGGTGAAAGCATATCGCTGGTCACAGGGAGATCTGGCGGAAACGGGTCTCCTTTGCTCTGGTCCCTGAAAAAACGTTTTACCAAACGATCCTCAAGTGAATGAAAACTGATGATGACCAAACGTCCTCCTGTGGCCAGGCATTCGAGCGCCTGGGGAAGCACTGACTCGATTTCCTCGAGCTCCGCATTGACAGCAATACGAATGGCCTGAAAGGTTCGTGTTGCAGGATGCTTACCAGGCTCTCGGGTCTTTACCACTTCACTAACGATGGCGGCGAGCTCACCAGTGGTTTCGATCTGATCGTGCTGCTTGATTCTCGCGGCCACTTTTCTGGCAAACCTTTCTTCGCCAAACTTTCGCAACACGTGAATCAACTCATGCTCTTCCACCTGCTGCAGCCATTCTTTGGCACTGATTCCCCGCGTCGTATCCATACGCATATCCAAAGGGCCATCATGAGAAAAACTGAAACCTCTCTCGGCGTCATCTAACTGCGGAGAGGAAACGCCGAAGTCGAACAAAATTGCAGTAATGTGCCCGAACAGATTTCTCTGTCGCAAAATTTCACTCAGCATCGAGAATGGCGCATGAACGATATCGACTCGTCCATCCTCAGACCATTCGCGCTGTGCCCGGGCAATAGCGGCAGGATCCCGATCGATGACAATCAGTCTGCCCCTGTCACCCAGTTCCGCCATGATAGACCGTGCATGCCCACCCCGGCCAAAGGTAGCATCCACCACCAGACTATCTTGTTGAAGAGAGAGCGCCGCAAGCACTTCGTCTTTAAGAACCGGGATGTGCGATGCGATGTCAGACTGCACTGGTTGCATGGGTTAGAGTGAAATCTGCTCCATTTCAGCGGACATGTTTTCCAGATCCACATCTTCCTGTAGCCACTGACCACATTTTGCGGTCCACAAAGGCTCACTCCAGATTTCGAATTTATTTCCCTGCCCCACCAGATACGCCGCCTTATCCAACATTGCAAACTCTCGCAGTGGTGCTGGTAACAGAATGCGCCCGCTTTTGTCCATTTCCACGTCACTCGCGTATCCAATGAGGAATCGTTTCAACTTTTGATGGTTGGGGTCAAAACTGGGCAAACTGACCACTTTGGCTTCCACTCGCTCCCATTCGTCCAGCGGGTACAACCACAGGCAGTTTTCCCGTGTGTTATTCACCGTCACGACGAGTCTCCCCCCACAACGTTCCTGCATGACTGCACGATACATTGACGGTATGGCCATTCGGCCTTTATTGTCGAGGTTGAGAGCGTTAGCGCCGCGAAACATAGTTCTGAATTCAGTAATTTGGGAGAATTCTCCACAATTCCCCACATCTGTGCACTATATTGGCGAAGACGAAGTTTTGTCAAGGAAAATTACGGATTCAGACCGTAAAATCTTATTGATTTTTAAGGAAAATATGTGGATTGGGGCATAGAAGTTAAAGTAGTTTCTAGATACTAAAAATAAGTCATTCTTCTCAAACGTAAAGCCCATTAGAGACCACATTGTGACTCCGAAGAGTTGAAAGCGGATGCAAACATCGCTTTCCCAGAAAACTCACTTAGCCGACCTGAAATTCGGACTGTATTCAGCTTGATCCCCTATAATTTCGCTGATTCTCACCCTCGCTCTTCGGAAAATCCTCAAAAATGATCCAGCAAGAAGAAAAAGAAAAACGCGGTTGTCTTTTTATTGGCTTGATAGTGCTCGGCACCATCGCAATTTCTGTCGGCCTGACGATTTGGATCATGACGCAGTACATTTTCCCAAAACAGTTCGAGCCCGTTGAGTTGTCTGGAAAAGAGCAACAAAAATTGGAGCAGAAGCTCAAAGCGTTTGAGGGATTGGAGAGTACCCAATCTTTAAGCAATCAATCCGGAACTAGTGGCGAACTCCAACCTGAAAAGTATAGTGAAGTTGGAGCCGACAGGCGCATTGAACTTACCGAGCGAGAATTAAACGGTATGCTGGCAAAGAATACCGATCTCGCACAGAGACTGGCCATCGATCTTTCAGACAGTCTGGCAAGTGGCAAGCTTCTAGTACCCCTGGATCCGGATTTTCCCATCATGGGGGGTAAAACGTTGAAGCTCTCCGCCGGAATGGAACTGGCGTTTCGCCATGACAAGCCTATCGTGGTTTTAAAAGGCGTAAGCGTAATGGGCGTACCCATACCAAACGCCTGGCTTGGCAATCTTAAAAATGTTGACCTTGTGCGGGAGTTTGGCGGTAGTGAAGGTTTCTGGAAGTCGTTTTCCGACGGCGTTGAAAATATCGAGGTAACCGAAGGCAAGCTCGTCATTCAGCTAAAGGAGTAGCATTGCTCACTCAGCGCATCACTTCGATTTGACACGACAGTAACACTCTGACTGAGCGGGCAATGCAGTCAGTCAAATATGATGAACAGACTTAGACGTTCTTGTTCAACAACGTAAAGAAGTACTGTACAAATCGGTAAGTTAAGCCCCATAAAATTCTAGGTTGTCCCGCACAACCCTCCCCCAAATCAATTCCATTCGCTGGTTTATTCGTAATCGCTGGCTGAAAAGTCAGCTGATGCTCTGGGTTGACTAGTCGAGACAAAGGCACCCAGAACACCTCCGCAACCTCGTAGTTGGGAACCGGACGAACGGCCCTGTTAGTTTCGAACACCAGACAACGGATCATTAAATCCATTGAGCCACCGCGATTACTCCCTTGTTGATCCATCAAATGGTGACAAAACAGCTGATCATTGAGCATTACCGCGACTTCTTCCTCGGTCTCTCGCATGGCCGTCTCTACGAGATCAGCGTCCGACGGTTCCTTGCCACCCCCCGGGAAAGCAATTTGCCCTGACCAGGGATCGCGCTCTGATGTCGCCCTCTGGATAAATAGCATTTCGACATCATCGATGCCTTGACGCAATACTAGCGCTACCGCTGCCTCCTTCGCTGTCTCTAGAGAGAGCGGTTGAGGAGAATGCTGGAGTAGTACAGCCTTAATCTCACGCAATTTAAATTCGATGGACTTCATCAACCATCTTTTGCAGTAACTGACAGTCTGGAATGATCCAGCGACTACCCTGTTTCTCCATGACACCCTGGTTTTCCAGCCTTTTGAGCTCCCTGCTAACGGCTTCTCGATTACAACTTAATCGGCTGGCCATTTGCGCATGAGTTGGTGGTGAGGAAATTCTAGCCACACCATCGAGATCAATAAATTTTCTGGCCCATCGCAATAGCTCGGCGTGAATGCGATTGTTAACACTTAGCGTAGAAAACTCATAGACACGTTCGCTTAAGCGGCGAATGATGGCAGTCAGCTGCTTCATAATTAAGATATTTACCGCCGTATTCGTTTGCATCAGTTTTTGAAAAGTAGCAAACGGCATCACTGTCACAACGCTTTCACAAAGCGCAGTCACTGAAGCAGAACGGGGACCACCGTCAATCACCGAAACCTCTCCAAAGTTTTCTCCCGCCTTCAACTCGATGTAACCCACTTCCCGGCCCGAATCGGAAAACTGTGCTACACCTAACTCTCCAGTTTCAACAAAATAGATGCTGTTATCTCTATCCATTTGACGCACGATTTGTTCGTCTTTCACAAACGTTCTTCTAATACAAAAAGACAACACCTCCTTAAGATCGGTTGCGGATAACGCCTGCAACACCACCGAGTTGGTGGTGATCTTCTTTCCTTCCTTCATTGTTCACCTCTATTTTTTGATCTTATTTTGAGATCACAAGTCCCCTTTGCGATCGAATGATACTTGTTACCAGTGAATTCCAGCCCCGATCAGGAAGCCATCTGATTCCGTACTGCTCTCCATCCCTGCTTCGTCATTGTCAAAGTCCAGATTCAGCCGCATGTATCCTGCCTTGATCGAGATAAACGGGAACGGTGTCACACTCAAGCCTACTTCTAACTCAGATCCCGTCAGATTCGAGAAATTACCAGCATCCGACATATCGGGTAGATATGCCCCTCTGCCATAGATATAGGTGACCGGTGTTACTGCCAATCTGGCTTCCGCAGAGAGGCGTAAACCATCGGAGGACTCTCCGTTTAATAAGTCTATACTTTCCGCACCCACGCCTACTGCGAAGAAATTATTGTCACTCAGGGAAAAGAAACGTCTTCTGAGTTCGAACTGTGTACGTGACTGGTTGCTAATTGCTGTCTCCTCAAGATCTGCTTCATAACGTGCCGCCCGAAGCCCCCAGTTGTCGCCAACCCAAATCTCTCCGCTCACCGTTAGCGATCCCGCGTCGACCTCACCATTCAGCACATCCGATTCAAACTGGTTGTTCCAAAGTGAAATGATAATCTCGCCATCGACAGGGCCGAGTGCCCAGGCACCGGGAAACCACATCAATAACCACCAAGCAACAACCGCGCGAACTATTTTCATCAACTTATCCTAATCAAACAGCGGCCATTCTATCGTGTAAAATCATTTTATGAAATCGAGCGTCCATTCCCCTTCAAATGCTGAGAGTCAGCGACTGGACACCTGGTTGTGGGCCAGTCGTTTTTATAAATCCAGAAAGTTGGCTACGGAAGCAATTAAAGGAGGGCATGTTGCGGTTAATCAGCAGAAAGCAAAGCCCTCGAAACTGGTAAAACTGAACGATGCGGTTAAAATCCGCCGCTTCCCACAGACGTTTGTAGTCATCGTTACGGGCTTATCCGAAAAACGTTTAGGTGCACCACTCGCGAGAGAACTATATTGTGAAACGGAACAAAGCCGCGAAGAGCGAGAAGCCAAAAACCAGTTGATGAAGAACCAAAGAGCCGGCATACAGTATGACCGGCAAAAACCCGACAAACGCAATCGCCAGCGCATGCTGGAGATCAAAAACCAGTTACCAGATTAAAAAATCTCCGCTCAATATATGAAAGGCTGCATTCTCGACCAAGCATCGTTCGATCTAAACGACATGAACCTTACACCTCTGCTAAGCTGTCTTGATAGCTGGGATCATTATGACAGCACTGTTCACGGGGATGCTGCGGAGAGAATTACTGATGCCGCGGTGGTAATTACGAACAAGGTTCGACTGGACCGACAAACCATTTTGCAAGCAGAGCATCTGAAACTGGTGATGCTCGCGGCGACAGGAACAGACAATGTTGATCTTGCGGCCTGCAAGGAAAAAGGTGTATTGGTTTGTAATGCCAGGCAATACTCAAACGCCGCGGTTGTTCAACATACCTTTGCGCTAATGCTGAGTCTGAGCACAAATCTGTTGGCGTATCACGAAGATGTCCGAAACGGAAAGTGGTCACAAAGCCCCATTTTTTGCCTGCTTGATCATCCGATTCGTGAGCTGGAAAACAAAACACTAGGCATCGTCGGTTACGGTAATCTGGGTTCTTCAGTTGCCGAGGTTGCTAAGGCGTTCGGCATGCAGGTTGTTATCTGCCAACGACCCAACGCAGCGCCCTCAGCAGGTCGGCTTCCGCTATCCGAATTTTTGCAAAGCGCAGATTTCATCAGCATTCATGCACCACTCACTGCAGACACCAAACACCTATTCTCAAGCGCCGAATTTGAGCAAATGAAACCGGATGCGGTGTTGATCAATACAGCTCGTGGTGCGATTGTCGACGTTGAAGCGCTGGTGACCGCGCTGCAGTCAGGTCAAATTGGGGGAGCGGGCATCGATGTGCTTGATCAGGAGCCCCCAGAAAATAATTACCCCTTGCTTGGCAGGGATATCCCTAATCTGATCGTAACTCCCCACACCGCTTGGGCATCAGTTGAAAGCCGAAGAAGGCTGGTTGAGCAGCTAACCGATAATCTCAAAGGATGGTTGGCGGGAGAACCGCGTAATATTGTCTAACGCAATTCCTGCTGAGAGTTTCCCGGGTCAGCGCAATAATCGCTTGGAGAATCTCCATCAGGCGGAAGGAATCGGGCTCTATATTCACTTTCCATGGTGTGTTAAGAAATGTCCCTATTGTGATTTTAATTCTCACAGAGCGGGACAAATGCTTGATCAGTCGCGTTACGTGCAGTCGCTGATCAATGATCTTGACTATGAACTAGCGTTTCACAAGTTGGAAAAACCTGTAAGCAGCGTGTTCATGGGGGGTGGTACACCGAGTTTGTTCTCACCTGAATCGATGAATCATCTCCTCCAGCAGATTGCAGAAAGGGTCTCAATGGTAGATGAAGTTGAAATCACCATGGAGGCCAACCCAGGGACAACAGAACATGCCGACTTTTCCGCTTATCGACAGGCTGGGATTAACAGATTGTCCATTGGTGTACAGAGTTTCAACGATCATCACCTGACAACATTGGGCCGCGTTCATAGTGCATCCGAAGCCCAATGGGCTTACGAGAATGCGCGGTCAGGTGGTTTTGACAACATCAATCTGGATTTGATGTTTGCTTTACCAAGTCAGCAGGTTGATGAGGCGGTATCCGATATAGATCAAGCGATCGGTTTGCAACCAGATCATATATCCGCCTATCAGTTAACGCTCGAACCAGATACCGTTTTCTATCGACATCCGCCACCGTTACCAAATGAAGATAGCGTCTATGAGATAGAAAGTGCCTTAAAGCTCCGCCTGGCAGCCGCTGGATACGGCCGCTATGAAATTTCTGCTTATAGCCAAAATAACAAGCGTTGCCAGCACAATTTAAATTACTGGGAATTCGGAGATTATCTCGGTATTGGTGCAGGCGCTCACAGCAAGATTTCTTTAGAACACGGCATCTTACGACGTAGCAGAAAGAAACATCCCGAAAGCTACATGAGACTTGCGGGCAGCACTGATAGCATCGCCGAAACAAGGACAATATCTTCTCGCGAAGTGCTATTTGAGTACTTAATGAATGCCTTACGATTGATCGATGGCTTCGATATAGAGAACGCCGCCTGCCGGACAGGGCTCCCTGCGCAAACGATCGTAAACCGTTTGCAAAAACCCATCGATCAAGGTTTAATTTTGTTGACTGATGACCGCATCAAATGCAGCAAGAATGGCCAACTGTTCCTCGATTCGATTTTGACTGAACTGCTGGAATAAGCCAATATTGCCCCGGTCAGCCCTGCAATCGCTTGGCATGGAAAGCGACATGGTCTTCTACAAAACTGGCGATAAAAAAGTAGCTGTGATCGTAACCAGACTGCATTCTCAGATTGAGCGGCTGTCCGGCATCAGCACAAGCTTGCTTTAGTCGTTCTGGAAGCAGCTGATTTTCGAGAAAATCGTCCGCCCCTCCCTGATCCACCAGAATCTCACCGCTGCGATGCCCGGATTCGACCAATACGGAAGCATCGTGTTCTGCCCACTTTTGTTGATCATCTCCCAGATATCCGCCAAGCGCTTTCTTGCCCCAATCGCATTGCATCGGCGCACAAATAGGGGAAAAAGCAGAGATCGACTGGTATGTCTCCGGGTTCTTAAGACCGATAGTCAGGGCTCCATGGCCACCCATAGAGTGGCCCGTAATTCCCTGGCGAGACGAATCTGCCGCAAAGTTTTCGAACACTATCCCTGGCAACTCCTTAGTAATATAGCTGTACATTCGGTAGTTCCGGTCCCAGGGCGCTTGCGTGGCATCCACATAAAAGCCAGCCCCTGAGCCGAAATCGTAGGAATCATCTTCTCCCTCAATTCCCGCACCTCTGGGGCTGGTATCTGGTGCAATTAACATCAGATTGTGATGAGCAGCATAGCGCTGTGCGCCCGCTTTAACTGTGAAGTTCTCTTCAGTACACGTAAGACCAGACAAATACCAGAGAACAGGTACCGCGCCTTTTTCAGCTGCAGGAGGAGAGAACACCGAGAACTGCATCGGTGTCGATGTCTCACCAGATTGGTGGCGATAGGTACCTTGCAAGCCGCCAAAGCAGCGTTGCTCGGACAATGTCTCGAGTTTCATAAGTTTTGATGGACGAAATAGGTAAGGGTTTTAAGGAGGTAGCTGACCTACTGGTCGTACATCACAACACTCCGAATCGATTCACCGCTGTGCATCAAATCGAAAGCATTGTTAATTTGGTCCAATGGCATGGTATGAGTGATCAAGTCATCAATATTGATCTTGCCATCCATATACCAGTCAACGATCTTCGGCACATCGGTTCGCCCTTTTGCGCCACCAAATGCGGTACCTCGCCAGACTCGGCCAGTAACTAGTTGAAAGGGTCGGGTACTAATCTCCTGTCCTGCCCCAGCAACACCAATGATAATACTTTCACCCCAACCTTTGTGGCAGCACTCAAGCGCCTGCCGCATGAGCGTGGTATTACCCACACATTCAAAGCTATAGTCTGCTCCACCATTGGTAAGAGAGACAATATAGGGCACTAAATCGCCTTCCACTTCGGTCGGGTTTACGAAATGGGTCATACCGAATTTCTCACCCAGGGCTTTGCGATCCGGATTAAGATCAACACCAACCACCATATTCGCACCCGCCAGTTTCGCACCCTGAATGACATTCAATCCAATTCCGCCTAGACCGAAAACCACCACATTATCACCTGGCTTAACTTTCGCCGTATTGATTACCGCGCCAATGCCTGTGGTAACGCCACAACCGATGTAGCAAATCTTATCGAATGGTGCATCTTCCCGGACTTTGGCGACGGCAATTTCGGGAAGCACCGTATGATTTGCGAAGGTCGAGGTTCCCATGTAGTGAAACAAACGCTGTTTACCAATCGAAAACCGACTACTGCCATCCGGCATCAGGCCTTGCCCCTGGGTTTCCCGAATCGCCTGGCACAGATTGGTTTTGCCGCTGGTGCAATACTCGCACTGACGGCACTCCGGTGTGTAAAGGGGAATTACGTGGTCACCTTTTTTAAGAGAACTGACACCCGGGCCGACATCAACCACCACACCGGCGCCTTCATGTCCAAGAATGGCTGGGAAAAGACCCTCTGGATCTGCTCCAGAGCGCGTAAACTCATCGGTATGACAAATACCCGTCGCTTTTATTTCGATCAGCACCTCGCCTTCGCGGGGGCCGTCTAGGCTAACGGTTTCGATTTCTAAAGGTTTGCCGGCTTGGTAGGCCACTGCTGCACGAGTATCCACGTATGACTCCTGATTATTCTTTTGGGTGATTCGGTTAAAGTTGTCTCAATTATGTCAAAACCCAGAAATCCAAAGGGTTGAGTCAAACCATGTAAGGAAAATATCCTTACATGGTCTTTGGTAATTAGATCGATTCGTTTGTTAACTATCCAGCGGAATACGAATCTTTTGGCCAGGGTAGATCAGATCAGCGTTCTTAATGACTTCCAGGTTCGCATCGACGATTTCCGTATAACGCGCGCCATTTCCAAGATATTTGCTGGAAATCGCCCACAATGTATCGCCTTTCTGAATCTCATAATATTCGACTTTTTGCTCCGCGGGGGGTGATTCCAGTTCGTCCGCCTTGACCTCTTTAATCCCCAGCACGTTGCCGGCCATTAAAATCGCTTTTTCATAAGCAGACTGATCCTTGGCTTTTCCAGACACCTTTGCGACGCCATCAGCGACTTCCACTTTCAAGCCTTCAACGCCTGGATTATCTTCTTCAATATGCTCCTGAATTTTGGCTCCCGCCTCTTCCTCATCGTCACCGCCAAACAGCTTCTTGCCGATATCTGAAGCGAAATCTAATAGTCCCATTTTGGTCTCCCGTTGTAATTTAAGTTAAGAATCGACTCACAATTTTTGATCGTTTTCTATCCATTTGATCAAAGGCTTCCATGTATCCATATCTTTATCAACAAGATAGGGTGCCATTTCGAATATGCCCTGCCCGCTGTCGGCAGCGCGAATATAATTTTGTGTATCGCGCAGGTGCGCAACCATCGGAATCTTCAATTTGTTTAAAAAGGCTTCCAGGTTACTGTAGATCAACGTATTCTCTCTCGCACGATTAGCGACCAATCCCACACGAGATTTTCTAAGCGTTTTGTCGAGCAAGAGCTCTCCAATAAAGCGACCCGCAGCGCGTATGTCAATCGGCGATGGCAAAACCGGAATCAACACCTCATCCGCATTTTCGAACAGTTTTCTCAGCTGGGCGGTAGTTGTCCTCGCCGGTGCATCCATCACAACCCGCTGAACCTCATTGGGCACGCTTAGTTTTCCACGGCTACCGTCAATTCCGTGAATCGGGCCTAGGTGCTTACCCCGCTGATTCAACCATTCAAGGCTGGATTGCTGGGGGTCTAGATCAATCAGGGCAACCGGCACCTCCCAAAGCGCATAATAACTGGCTAGATTGGTGGTGATAGTTGTTTTGCCACATCCGCCTTTCGGGTTAACAACGAGTATCTTTTTCATGGATTAAACCTCTTTGAAATTTCGCCGCCCGCCCGGTTGAGTCATCTCAGCTGGAGTACAACATTACCGGTCAGGAGTAGCCCCCTATGGTTATTAACATTGCTCGACCAGAGTTTTACAACGAGTAATTTAGTTTTGTACCTTTCAATCACTCTAACCTGGCCGGCTTTCATTTATTATTTTGTAAAACTTTCTTTGCTCTCCCAGATCGTTACGTCAGCATTGCATCTTAATTGAATGGCGTTACTGTTTGGTTGCATTGAGAGAGCCTGTAATTCTCAAACCCGTGCTGGCAGCAACCAGCTCACATTCGCCCGAACCATCGGTGGTGCCAGTCAGGGTGTTCCCGCTGATCGTACCCGAAACGATGGCGTTCCCTGCGCATTCGATCAAACCGCGCTCCTCGACGATACGTATTGAAAAACCAAACTGGTTGCCATTGACTTCGCCTTCTACCGTCTCACCGTCAATCGTCAGTGACGCGGTACCGTTACTTCTCACAATGATAATCAGATCTTCGGTATCACTCTGGTCATCAATAGAATCACCGCTCAGATTTGTGGTGATCTTACCGACATAGCTTCCCGCGAATTGCGCCGATGGATTTCCACCATCGCTGACAACACCAGACCCGCCACCTCCGGTAGTCACTTCAGACTTATCCCCACCGCATGCCGTCAGCACAAAGGAGATTAGGATGGTTAAAACCAGTTTCGCAGTGAAACCCCGTTGATGCAAACGATGTGTGATCATTTTTTAAATTTGATAATTATTGTGATTCTGCTGAGGTTTCACTCGCCGAAATTTCGGCAGTGCTATTTTGGGAAGCATTTTCGTTGACCAACGGGATAACCGGTTGTTCGTTCTCAGTGATTTCTGCATCCTCAGCTTCCTCCGCCTGTTTTTGTTCTGAGGCCAGTGGGAAGCCCGCTTTCTTTAGCGCATCCGAAATTGCCCGGCGGCTAAAACCATCCAGCACCGTCGATCCGATAGTAAGCGTGGGCACTGAGAGCTGTCCTGACACTGACTGAAGTTCGGCCTGTGTGCTCTGATTGTTCCTTACATTTTTTTCCGCAAAAGGAATCGCGTTTTTTTCGAGAAAAAGCCGGACTAGATCACAGCTGTCACAAACTGGAACGGTGTAGAGGGATACAGGATTTTCAAGCGCCGCTTCCTCAATCTGTAGACCGGTATCTGTTGGTATTGACGGCGCAACACCATCGACCGTGCTCTCCTCAAATTCGACATTTCCGGGAGGTGGGGTGTCTTGGTAAACCACGTTTCCGTCAGCATCGACCCACTTGTAGAGTGTCGCAGCTGACGCATAAGCTAGAACACCGATTGTCCCAGCAATAGCGATGAGCAGCTTGATAGACACAGATTGAAATTTATTCGTCATCTTCATTGAATTCCCGCTTCAGTAGGATAAACCGGTGCTAACGGTCCACTCGGTATTTTTTATTTTCATAGCAGCATTTTACGCCGCATTCTCCAATTGACTCAATCCTGAATGCCGAAGCAAAGCTTCCACAGTCGGTTTTCGGCCCCGGAATGCAACGAATAGCGCCATTGGCTCCTCGGCGCCTCCTTTCTCAAGAATATTTTCCAGAAACTGACGCCCTGTTTTGCTATCAAACACCCCATTTTCTTCAAATTTGCTGTAGGCATCGGCCGAAAGCACCTCCGCCCATTTATAGCTGTAATATCCGGCAGCATAGCCACCCGCAAAAATATGGCCAAACCCGTGCTGAAACCGGTTGTATTCGGGAGCTTCAATAACGGCAACCTCATCTCGTACCTGGTCCAGTACAGCTTGGATATCCGCCGCAGTATTGGCCGCAAAATCTCCATGAATACGCATATCGAACAGACTAAACTCAAGCTGTCGACACATTTGCATTGCAGACTGAAAATTTCGTGCCCTTTTCATTTTTTCCAGTAATTCAGCGGGCAAAGGCTCTCCGGTATCAACATGACCGGAAACCAGATCCAGGGCTTCCTCTTCCCAGCACCAGTTCTCTAGAAACTGACTCGGTAACTCTACGGCATCCCAAGGCACCCCGTTTATACCTGCAACACCTGCAGTCTCGACCTTCGTCAACATATGATGCAAACCATGACCGAATTCATGGAAAAGTGTCATCATCTCATCATGAGTGAGCAAAGACGGTTTCCCATCCACCGGAGCCGAGAAGTTACAGGTTAGAAACGCAACCGGTAACTGCATTCCATCGGAGGTTTTTCGTCTGCCAACACAGTCCGCCATCCAGGCCCCACCACGCTTTTGCTTGCGCGCGTATAGATCAACGTAAAAGTACCCTCTGGCCTCACCTTTTTCATCGTTGATTCGGAAAAACTGCACATCCTCATGCCAAACTGATGGTGCAACCGTTTGCTCAACCTGAATCCCAAATAATCTGCCGACAATGTCGAACATGCCATTCAGCACCTGGGGCAAGGGAAAATAAGGCCTTAAAGCCTCCTGCGAAAACGCATATCGGTGTTGCTGTAGCTTCTCGCTGACATAAGCGTAGTCCCAGGGGTTCAAATTCTCCACCCCGAGTTGATCTCTGGCAAAGGTCTTTAACTCTTCCACCTCCTTTTGTGCCACCGGTCGGGACTTTTCGGAAAGCTCCTGAAGAAAATCGCTGACCTGCTCAGGGCTCTCAGCCATTTTGGTCTCGACCGAGAGGGCTGCGTAGTTTCGAAACCCGAGTAGCGAAGCTTCTTCCTGTCTCAATGCCAAAATTTCGCACATCACCGAAGAATTATCCCACTCGCCAGCATTGGGCCCTACTTCACTGGCGCGAGAAACGTATGCCCGATAGACAGCCTCTCGGAGCTCCGCATTATCAGCATAGGTCATCACCGCGATGTAAGAAGGTCCCTGAAGGGTAAATCGCCAACCCGCAGTTTCGGCATCTCGAGCAGTTTGCGCAGCCAAATCTAGAGCGGTATCAGGAATACCGGCGACAGCCGAAGCTTCTGTCAGATCAATATGCCATGCGTCGGTTGCATCCATCACGTTTTGAGAGAAGTTATTGCACAGGCTCGACATTTCGCTCGCTATCTCGCGAAATCGATCCTGCTCGGCTTCGGGCAAGTCAATGCCCGACAATCGAAAGTCCCGCAAGGCATTGTCAATCAGCTTTCTTTTTTCTGCATCCAGGGCGGCAAATGCATCTGATTCCTTAATAGCTTTCACTTTCTCAAACAATCTTTTATCCTGCCCCAGTTCTGAAGCATAGTCTGAGAGCTTCGGTAAACAGGCCTGATAGACTTCCCTTAACTCGTCGCTGTCCCTAACGCCGTTCAGGTGGGAAACAGGGGCCCAAACTTTTTCAAGCTCGTCATCCAACACTTCAAGAGGAGCCATAAAGTTTTCCCAATTGGGTTCTTCCACCGTTTCAATTAATTCATTGATTTTTTTGCGATTGCGCCCAAGGATATAATCGACAGCAGGTTCAACATGCTGCGGTAAGATAGCGTCGAACTTTGGCAGACCGGATAGGTCAAGAAGTGGATTGTCTTGCATCAAAAATATACTCGAACCCGAAACAGGCCCTAAATGTCTAAAGAATTCGATTTTATCGTGATTGGCGGTGGAAGTGGTGGCATCGCCAGTGCCAGACGCGCCGCGGAACATGGCGCCCGCGTTTTACTTCTGGAAAATGGCGCGATGGGAGGAACCTGTGTCAACGTCGGTTGCGTCCCGAAAAAAGTGATGTGGAATGCCGCGCAAATGGCAGAGAACATCGAACTCGCGAAGGATTACGGCTTCACCGTGGAAAACCAGGGATTTAGCTGGCCCCACATCAAGCAGTCCAGAGATGCATATGTAGAAAGGCTGAACGGAATTTATGACCGCAATCTCGCCAATTCAAACGTTGAAGTTATTCACGGGACGGGTCGGTTTGTTTCTGATCACGTCGTTGAGGTGAATGGAGACCAATTCACGGCGCCGCACATTCTGATTGCAACCGGTGGGCAACCAACGGTACCCGACGTTCCGGGCGCGGAGCTGGGTATTACCAGCGACGGGTTTTTCGAGTTAGCAGCGCTGCCGAGGAAAGCCCTTGTCATTGGGGCAGGCTATATTGCTACCGAACTTGCAGGTGTACTGCACGGCCTGGGGAGTGAGGTAACGATGCTACTGAGGAAAGACCTTCTGCTGCGCTCATTTGACCACACCATCCACACTCTGCTGATGGAAGAAATGGAATCAAGTGGCATCCGCATTCTAAAAAAAGTTCAACTCTCAAGGCTGTTGCAGCATGCTGATGGCACGCTAGGGTTTGAGCAAAGTGCCGGGGACGACGAGGGTGGATTCGATTGTATTATCTGGGCAATTGGTCGACATACCAAAGTCTCTGATTTGAATCTCGAAAACACCGATATAGATCTAGACAACGCAGGATTTGTCGTCGTCGATAAATTTCAGAATACCGCAGTCAAAGGCGTTTATGCTTTAGGTGATGTGACTGCTGCAGCGCCGCTCACTCCCGTCGCGATCGCAGCGGGCCGCAGACTTTCAGAACGTTTGTTTAATGGCAAAAAAGACCTGCACCTGGATTATGAACTGATTCCAACCGTTGTTTTTAGTCATCCGCCCATTGGCACCGTAGGTTTGACAGAAGCTGAGGCACGGGGGAAATTCGGAGACGATCTGAAAATATATCAAAGTCGTTTCGTCAACATGCTCTACGCAGTGTCTGAACACAAGGCACCGACACTTGTGAAGCTCATTGTCGCAGGGGAAGAGGAAAAAGTTGTCGGCTGCCATGTCATCGGTGTTGGTGCCGATGAAATGATCCAAGGGTTTGCGGTGGCGATCAAGATGGGGGCAACAAAAGCAGACTTCGACAACACCGTAGCAATCCACCCCACAGCGGCAGAAGAGTTGGTGACACTGCGTTAGTTCTCAACGGCTAATCCCCACCACCTTTCGTCAGATCTCGATGCAGCCGCCATCGAATCATCTGAATAGCTACAAGGATGTTTTAACGTAGATGTGGGAACAAAACTCCTGCTACTTGCGATGAGGATTGTCGCATTCAGTCTTTAACAACGTGCTTCTAAAAACTATGAATCAATCAGCGGTTTTGTGCAGGAGAACCACATTAAGACTATGATTGCCCTGATTTTAAGTGTCACCAGTCAGAAGATGGACGGAGAATTCGAAGAGCGAATATCCTGGGATCCGGTCATGGCAATTTCGTCTAACATTGGATTCAGTGAACAATATACTTTGCAGTGTCTCCGGAGGATAGCCAAGCGCTAAATAATGCAACCGCGATCTACCTTTGCTTGCCCATAAACCTTTAAACATCGGTTGGAGAAAAGGACCAGATCGATCATCGTCAATGGATCGATACCTATCTATCCACATCCCGATTGCATCGTCTCGATTCTGCAGCCAGGTGCGCTTACCTGCCCGACATTAACAGAATAAATCACAGTTTCTCTGCGGGTGCGGTACTCTGATTAGCCCGAGCACTGGAAGCCAACACATCCCTCAGATGATCGGCTATGCAAAAGATGTATAGCTCCATGCCATGATTCTTATTTGCTCAACATATTGTTAAGCTATACTGAAATTGTCGTTCAAAAGAACTACCGCACTAAACAGAAAATAATGAGGAATTTAAAATGAAAAATCGCATCACCCCTCTGCTGCTGGCATCAGCACTAACCGTTTCTCCTATCGCCGCATTCGCTGCGGAGAAAGTCAATATTGGGGCGCCGTCCTGGACCGGAGCCCAGGCGATCGCGGCTTTACTGCAAGCTGTGGTCATCGATCGAATTGGGGGCGAGGCTGAACTTGTACCTGGTAATAACGCCACTATTTTTCAGGCGATGGACCAAGGCAAGGGCGATATCGACGTTCACCCTGATGTCTGGCTGCCTAACCAGGAGAGTTTCACCAAGAAATACGTAGATGGTGCCGGCACGGTACAGCTCAGCAAAAACCCGTATGAGGGAAATCAAGGTTTTTGCGTCTCCAAAGATTTTGGATCTGCAAACAATATTACCGATATCGCAGACCTGGGCAGACCAGATGTCGCGGAAAAAATGGACAGCGATGGTAACGGCAAAGGAGAAATGTGGATCGGTGCTCCGGGTTGGGCTTCGGCCAACGTCAACGAGGTCAAAGTTCGAGATTACAACCTTCTAGATTTTATTGACCCGATTCGCGCAGAAGAGAGTGTAAAGACTGCTCGTGTTAAAGACTCCATCGCCAAGGGCGAGGGATACGCCTTTTATTGTTACAAGCCCCATGCGGTTTGGTACATGTTTGACGTGTACATGCTGAGCGAACCTACTTTCGATGAAGCTAAGTACAAAATGGTTCAGCCATCTGATTCGCCAGACTGGTATGAAGAATCTAGCGTTGCAACAAAAGACGCGTTAAAGAACGTACAAATCGCCTGGTCAAAATCTCTCAAAGATCGATCTCCGGCAATTGCTGAGTTTTTTGATCGATTCGAACTGAAAGCAGACGATGTCAGTGGATTTGCTTTTGAAATATCAGCAAACGGTCGTGAGCCACTTGAGGTTGCGCGAGAATGGATGGCTGCAAACCCTGATCGTGTAGACGCCTGGCTGGGATTGTAAGTATCCGTAGGTAACGACACACCTGCAGGACTAGTCGCCCTGGCTGGTCCTGCTTTTTACTTTTTTTACCTTTCTGTATTATGACAACGTTGTCATCGTCCGATGTACAAGCCTCCGAAAACTATCTGATTGAAGTGTCCGGAATTTGGAAGATATTTGGTGACAATGCGCAGACTGTTTTAAAGGAAATTCGCGAAAGGAATCTGTCCAAGGCTGAAGTTCTGGATCGCTACAACGCCGTTGTTGGCGTCGCCGATGTCAATCTCCAGATTCGAGAAGGCGAGATTTTTTGCATCATGGGCCTGTCCGGCAGTGGAAAGTCGACCCTGGTTCGGCACTTCAATCGCTTGCTGGAGCCCACCGCGGGTAAAATCATGATCGAAGGTACCGATGTTATGGCACTGGAATCCCGCGAGCTTCAGCGATTCAGAAACGAGAAAATTGGCATGGTGTTCCAGAACTTTGCCCTGCTACCGCACCGCTCAGTTCTCGACAATGTTGCGATGCCACTGGAAATACGCGGCGTCAACAAGAACGAAAGAATGCGGGTGGCGGCAAATATACTGAAGGTGGTCGAGCTTGACGCTTGGGGCAATAAATTTGCGCATGAGTTATCGGGAGGCATGCAACAACGTGTCGGACTTGCCAGGGCTCTGGCAGCTGACCCGGACGTCTTGCTGATGGACGAACCTTTTAGCGCACTCGACCCCCTGATCCGCCGACAGCTGCAGGATGAATTTATCCAGCTCTCGGACTCGATGAATAAAACCACCGTATTTATCACTCACGATCTGGATGAAGCCGTTCGAATCGGCGATCAGATTGCCATTATGCGCGATGGAGAAGTGGTTCAAACCGGTACCGCAGAAGAAATCGTGATGCACCCGGCGGATAGCTATGTCACGGATTTTGTCGCGGGAATCTCCAGGCTGAAGGTGGTGCGCGCCCATGCGGTGATGATGCCCTATGAGGAATATGCCACCTCGGAGGGTCACCCGTCCGAGAATGCGCCTAACGTTGACCATGATGAATCCCTCAGCGCACTGATTCATTTAGCAATCGACACAGATTCTCCGATCGTGGTAACGCAGAACTCAAAAAAAGTCGGTGTCATTACCCGAAGCCGACTGCTAAAAACAGTTATCGAAGGTACCGAAGTATCATGAATAACACACAAGAGGACGCGGTGGGGTTACTGTCCGAACGACATCAACAAATTGGGGAATTTGTCCGCACCCACCCTGATTATTACGTACACCAGTTTGACAAGATCAACAGTCAATCCGGGTTCTCGTGGACGTTTAATTTATGGGCCGGAATACTGGGACCAATCTGGTATGCAGCGAGAGGCTTGTGGAACTGGGCGCTGACCTTCCTGATTATAGAAACCTTTGCGTTCGTACAAATTATTCGCGGCTTCTTCGGTGATCTTGCATCTGACGCCTGGGAGAGAATTGCTCGCATTGAAGGCACGTTGGAACTACGGAAACAACAGCTCGCTTCTGCCATAGAAAACAATTCAGAAAAGATTGATGTCTACAAACGGACCGTGGCCTCGCTGGAGGAGAATATCGGCGGAATTCGCCAGGAAGCGCAACAGCTTGAGGAAACCGGTATCTGGGTAGCAGCGTCGGGAATTGTGGTCCTGATTTTGGTGAAGCTGGCACAATCAATCTATGCCAATACGCTTCTTGAAAAACGCTTTTCTGACTGGCTTTCGGACTCGACGATCGTGTCCGGCATGCCACTGAAACACATTGTGCTTGCCACCATTTTTGTTATCGGGATATTGGTGGCCACGGTCATCCACTACAGCTTTCCCGGCGTTTATCCTTTCTTGATTCAGTTTCCCACTAACCCAGACATTCGCCTGACCAGTATCGGATGGGTAGAGTCATTTTTTAGCTTTTCTGTCACTCATGGAGAAGTGTTTTTTGACACCATTACGATCGGCATCCGTTGGATGCTCGATAGCCTGGAGCTAATTTTTGTCCAGACTCCCTGGATGGTGATTGCCAGCTTTATTATTCTTTTAACATGGCTCTCTGCTGGGATTCGCGCGGCGATATACTGTGCCGGGTTTCTGCTCTATATGGGGCTGCTCGGTTTTTGGGAAAAAGCGATGATCACGCTGGCTTTGCTCGGTACTGCAGCGTGCTTATCAATTGTGATCGGCATTCCTCTGGGCATGTATTGTGCACGCCGTCCCCGCTTCTATTCCTTTATTCGTCCGATCATGGATTTCATGCAAACGATGCCGGCATTTGTGTTCATGATCCCGGTGATCGCATTCTTTGGCACGGGTAAACCAGCGGCAGTGGTCACCACCATGATTTTTGGCGGTACTCCTGTAGTTCGATTGACCGTGCTTGGGTTACGCGGTGTACCCGAACATGTAAGAGAAGCGGCCATTTCTTTTGGGGCAAGCAAATACTATCTACTATCCAAGGTAGATTTACCTCTAGCAGGGCCTTCAATTCGCGCAGGAATCAATCAAACCATCATGCTGAGCCTAGCCATGGTGGTAGTTGCTTCCTTGATCGGTGCGAAAGGTCTCGGGGAAGATGTACTTGAAGCGTTGCAATATGCGAACGTCGGTCAGGGAATTCTCGCAGGCTTTGCAATTCTGTTTTGCTCTATGATTCTTGACCGAATTGTGCAGGGAGATAAAAAATAATCTGGTGTTCCACCAATCGGGCAAACGATAAAAGATCGCAGGGGAAAGGCGAGACATTTTCCCTCAGTAACTGGGCTACACTTTTTACTTGCTAATCCCACCATCCATCTCGCATGAGCAAGTTATACAGCCCAAGTCACAGGAATCTGCAAGATACATTCGCGACGAGAAATCTTGCCGACGCAGTAGAAAACATTATTTTACGCTCCGCATTCACCGATGCCGACAAGGCATTTATTGAAAGTCGTGACATGTTTTTTCTGAGCACCATCGATGACCAAGCGAGACCATCCGTTTCCTATAAGGGTGGCGAGCCTGGATTCATCAAAATCGTGGATGAAAATACCCTGGCGTTTCCGAGCTACGATGGCAATGGCATGTTTCTCTCGATGGGTAACCTCAGCGCCAATGAGAAGGTGGGGCTCCTATTTATCGACTTTGAAAACCCGCATCGTCTTAGAGCGTATGGTGAGGCATCGGTCGATCTCGAGGATCCACTTCTCTCCGCGTATCACGAGGCCCAGCTCATTGTGCGCATTCAGATCACTGAATTGTGGCAGAACTGTCCACGTTACGTTCATCGATACTGCAGACAGGAAAAATCTAAATACGTCCCTAGTACCTCAAGTGAGACCCCGCTTCCTGACTGGAAGAAAATCGATAAACTCCAACCCTTGCTGCCACCGGCGGATCAGGGAAAGGCAGAAAAGCAAGGCGGCACCATCACGGTGGAGGAGATGATGGCATTGGAAGCTAGAGATGACTAATTTCGGACCTTCGTTCTCGGAACTAGATTCTCCGCCGCAACAAAGCTTCTCAATCAAAGTGGCGAAGCAATTCGACAGTATAGCTTGTCCGGAAGAAACTGTTTTAAGCTGCTTTTTGTTGCCGCTTGAGATGCACCAATAACAGCGATACCGCAGCGGGTGTCACACCTGGAATGCGCCCGGCCTGTCCGACTGTCTCCGGTTTAGTTTCCGAAAGCTTTTGCTGCACCTCAGCGGATAAACCGCGAACTGATGCATAGTCCATCGTCGAAGGGATCGCCGTGTTCTCTTGCTTTCGTAGACGCTCAACTTCTCCAATCTGACGCTCGATGTAACCCGCATAGCGTGCTTGAATTTCTAATTGCCTAATCCAATCAGGATGAGGCAAAGGATCCTTCAGTTCGACTGCGTCGGCCAGACTTTGATAAGTGGTCTCGGGTCGTTTTAAAAGATCAAGAAGATTCGCCTCCCTAGCGAGGGTCTGACCCAGCACCTGTTCCACCGCAGGGGTCATAGCCTGACCGGGCCGCACCCAGGTAGACCGGAAGCGCTGTTTTTCAAGTTCGACAGCATTGCGCTTATGATCAAACCGCTGGAAGCGATTTTCATCAACGATATCCAGCGATTTACCTATTTCAGTTAACCGAAGATCCGCATTATCCTCTCTAAGCTGCAGTCGGTATTCGGCGCGAGAGGTGAACATCCGATATGGTTCTGCCGTGCCCATCGTAACCAAATCATCGATCATCACCCCGATGTACGCTTCGTTTCTCGCTGGAGACCAGGGCTCTAGATCGCGCACCTGTCTGGCGGCATTCAAGCCCGCAATCAGGCCTTGTCCAGCCGCTTCCTCGTAGCCGGTAGTACCATTTATCTGACCAGCGAAAAATAGCCCGTCGATACATTTTGTTTCCAGGCTGTGCTTCAGCCCTCTTGGATCAAAGAAGTCATACTCTATGGCATAACCAGGTCGTGTGATGTTCGCATTTTCGAAACCCTTGATACTTCTCACCAAAGCGATTTGCACATCATAGGGAAGACTGGTTGAAATCCCATTTGGATAGATTTCAGTGGTGTTCAAGCCCTCTGGCTCGATAAAGATTTGATGACTCTCACGATCGGCAAATCGCACAACTTTGTCTTCAATCGATGGACAGTATCGAGGCCCCACTCCTTCGATCACGCCACCGTAAAGTGGCGAACGATCGAGCGCCGCCGAAATGAGTTCATGGGTTTGCGCATTGGTATGCGTGATATGACAATGCACCTGATCCGGATGCTGATTCACGTCTCCTAGATAGGAAAACACTGGTATGGGGTCGTCGCCCGGTTGTACCTCTAATTGATCATAGCGAATCGATTTGCCATCGATTCGTGGAGGGGTACCTGTTTTCAAACGGTCCACCTGCAAGGGCAGCTCCCTTAAGCGATCAGCCAGGGCAATAGAGGGTGGGTCTCCTGCCCGCCCACCTTTCGCATTATCAAGACCAACATGCATTTTTCCATTGAGGAATGTACCCGTAGTCAGGACCACTGCACTTGCATAAAACTTGAGGCCCAGCTGAGTCACGATACCAATAGCCCGGCCATTGTCGACAATCAAATCATCAACCGATTGCTGGAACAGAGTCAGATCAGGCTGATGCTCAACCGCTCGACGAATCGCCATTTTGTATAGCGCGCGATCTGCCTGAGCGCGAGTAGCCTGCACCGCCGGCCCTTTTCGAGCGTTCAAGATTCGAAAGTGGATACCGGAATGGTCGATCGCCGAAGCCATCACACCACCCAAAGCATCGATTTCCTTCACGATATGTCCTTTACCAATACCACCAATCGCTGGATTGCACGACATCTGGCCTACCGTTTCGATATTGTGGGTAACCAATAGCGTAGACGTGCCGGTACGCGCGGATGCCAGCGCTGCTTCGACGCCGGCATGGCCGCCACCAATCACAATTACGTCATATTTTTGCTCAAAACTCATGGCGCCATTATATCATTGGCAAAACCCGCAGATTCATCTACCCAGTTTTGCTCAGCGCTATATTACTCGACCGGCTGGTAGTAGTAGTCGTAGCGATTCAAGATCTCCTGAGTAAATCGCCAGGCTTCATTATGGGACAGGTTACTATCTTCTGGTATCACCACTCGGGTGTAGAGGTTGCGTCCGAGCTGATCTTTCAGTGACTGCAGTCGAGTTTCCATTTCACCGCGGGTCATCGATTGTCTACCACTGTCCCCAGGTTCCTGGAGTTGATACTGGTATCCGGTATCGTCTCTGGAGAATACGACAGTAGCCACCTGCTTACCCGCCGGACTGCGAGCCGCCCTGACGAGACTTCGATACTTCGCTTCAAGAGAATCGAATTCTTCCTGCAGAGATGTGAAGCGCTGATTTCCTTGCGTTGCAATCGACTGAAGTTCTGCTATCTGCAAATCGCGCTCTTTAATGCGCTCCACAAGTTGCTCTATTTGCGCGCTGGCACTACTAAAACGAGCAAGTGCAGATTGTTCATTGGCTTTCAATGCCTGATATTGCTGTTCCTTCAGCGCGAGCTGTTCTTGGAGACTCTGGCGCTGCGCCAATACTGACTTCTCGCTTTCCTGAAGCTGTAGGTATTCCTGCTCCTTGGTTGCGAGCTCCGAGGTGAGATTCCTTTGTTTCAGCGATTGTTTGTCAAGCTCTAACTTTAACTGAGCGAGACGAAGATTGACCTGATCCAGTTGATCACTCAGGTTAAGATTCCGCGTGCTCAGCACGTCAATTTCCTTTCCTGAATCTAGTTTGAGCTGACTGAATTGCTGTTCGATTTCGGCCAACTGCACCGAGAGCAATTGCTCTCTGGACAGCAGTGCGTTGACCTCTGATTGCAATGCCACCTTATCGTTACCCAGTTCGGTTTTCTCAACCAGCAAAGCTGTCCTTTGCTGATCGAGCGTTGCGTTCTCTTCCTTAAGCAGCTGATTTTCATTTGCCAACTTATCGCGATCTTTCGTTAGAAGTTCACTTTGCGAGATCAACGAGGCTTTCTCTGATTCAAGCGCAGATTTATCCGCACTTAATGCATCGCGATCTTTGGCCAATAGCTCGCTTTGAGAAATCAAAGAAGTCATTTCGACTTCCAGTGCAGATTTATCCGCACTTAACGCGTCGCGCTCACTCGCTAACAAAGCGCTCTGGGAAAGCAGCGTTTGTTTTTCGGATTCCAGTGTGGATTTGTCTGCTGACAATGTATCCCTTTGGTTTTCCAGCAGATTATTTTCCTGAACCAGGCGATTCTTTTCAGCGAGCAGCTCCAGATTTTCTTGAGTCAAGCTGGCTTTCAGCGTCACCAGCTCCTGCACAGCAGTCTCAAGAGATGCTTTTTTCTGAGTCAGCGCATTGTTCTTGGCAATCGTATTCAGCAGCTTTTCGTTCAGCTCATCTTTTTCGGATTGCGTGAGATTCAGATTTTCCGTCAACGCACTGATCTGACCACTTAACCCTACATTCGTCTCAATGATGGCATTATTCACGTCGATCGATTCGACTAGCTGTCGGTTCAAATCATTGTTGCGCATCATGATGACAACAAGCGCCATAAGAAAGATCATGACCACAACGGTCATGATGTCGGTAAACGACGGCCAGACGCTGTCTTCAGAGACACCTCGCGAGCCATGACCAATTCTTAGGTCGACAAATCCGGGCTCAGACATCGCTTAAATCGGGTTGGCTAATATGTATGCGGCAAGAATGCTTAAACAAGTTTACTTATCCTGTAGTCTAAAGCCTTCCTGCAATAGGTGAATCACGTCTCGCATTGACCGCTCGCTTCTGACCGCGGCCTCTCGCTGCATTTCCGTGATGACCTGAAGTTGTTCCAACATCATTCGACCCGTCTCTATACTTGCATCCGTCAATTCCGGACGATAGTCGGCATTAAATTGCGCCATGGTGTTTTGCAGCTGCTGGGCGGATTCGGCATACATGCGTTGCGATTGATCAAACCGCTGCATCAGCTCGGTAGCGCCACGAATACTGTCAGAATAGTCCATCGTGACTTTGTCCTGTACCGACTGCAAATGCGGCAGCAGGGTGGTCGCAGTCACCTCTTCGACCCTGCTAATCAGATAGGTTTGGGTATCGGTCAGTTTAATGTAGAAATATCCGAAAATCAGATACGCGATAATTGCCGACATGGTGGTAGAGAGCGCGGTTGACATGCCGTATATCATTTTCCGCATCCCCTCAGTATCCCCATTCCCCTGAATAAAATCAGACGCGCCAAGCAATGAGATTGAGAGCGCGACGATGGTGCCAAATACACCTGTCAGTACCAGCACGCTTTGAACAAATTTCAGATAACTGTTTCGGCTCGATTCCTCAGCGTGCAGGGTTGCTGCCAGGGCACCATGGTTTATCTTGGCACGCCTGCGGTTCAGCTGAGCCAGGGTGACATAGCGCTCAGCAATCATGCATTTTTGTTCAATTCCGCCCAATGGGTCATCATCCTTGCGAATATTTGCAAGAAACCGATTCAGCGCGGACTCCTGGTACCGGTATTCGGAAAAGCGAATAACCAATTGCGCCAGACCCGTCAGGAATAAAAATAAAATGGCGCCGTTAATTGCCCAGCCAACGGCGTTCACCTGATTATCGATATAGATTTCCTTAAAAATCTCCCACTGCCAGATGATGACGCCAATCAGAACGGCTAATACTAAAGCGATCTGGATTAAAACACTGCGGGTGTAATCTGTATTTGTTTTTGCTTTTTTCGCCATTTCTCGTCCTGTATCAATAATATTGCCTCTTACTATCGGCCAATTCCTGCAACCTTGGCCTTGCGATAGAAGCTGCTGCCGGACAATACTAACCTCCAGATACCCTCAAGGGTCTGATTTTTTCACTATTACCCAGACTGCCGTGATTATAGAGAGCGCGAGCAGCGGCGACAATCGGGCGAAGGGAATCCGAAAATGGCAGGATTGGTGCTATTTACCGATACAAAAGGAGCTAAATATCAGCCCCAATAGGTCGTCACTCGTCACCACCCCTGTGATTTCACCCAATGCTTGTTGAGCCAATTTGAGTTCTTCGGCCAGAAGTTCGCCGGCCTGGAAGCGCTCCAGCTGCTCAACGCCACTCCAGACATGATCTTGGGCTCGATCCAATGCGTCAATGTGCCGCTGTCTGGCGATAAACTCGCTACCCTCTGTCTCGGCAAACCCGGCTTTCTCGATAATGGCTTTCAACAACAAAGGAATGCCTTCACCAGTCAACGCAGAAAGAGAGATCTGATCTCCTTCACGCTCTGCAGTCCGGCCTGCGATCAGATCGATCTTGTTCACCACAGACAGATACTGTTGGTCTTGTCGCTGCTGTACAAACTCATTAGTTGTGCAATCCGAGGTTGATCCATCGCTTATCAGCAACACCAGATCCGCCTCTTGTTGCGCGGCAATGGCGCGCTTGACGCCTTCTGCCTCTATGACATCATCACTTTCCCTAAGCCCAGCGGTATCCACCAAAAGCACTGGCAGACCCTCAATTTCAATCTGTTGCTCGAGGGTATCTCGCGTGGTCCCAGGTATATCGCTCACAATAGCGCGCTGCTCCCTGCCTAATTGATTCATTAGGCTGGATTTCCCGGCATTGGGCGAGCCCACCAACACGACTTTCAGTCCCTCACGAAGCAGTCGCCCACGCTGCATTGATGCTCGCATAGCCGTAAAAGTGTTTTTCAATTCGGCAAGTTGCGCCGTCACCTCATTGTCAGCAAGAAAATCGATTTCCTCATCGGGAAAGTCGATTGCCGCTTCGACATAGATACGCAAATGCGTGACCTGGTCGACCAAATCATGGACCTGCCGAGAGAATTCTCCACGCAGTGAGCTGATCGCCGAACGCGCCGCAGATTCTGTGCTGGATTCGATCAAATCGGCCACGGCTTCCGCCTGGGCAAGATCGAGCTGTCCGGAAAGAAACGCACGTTCGCTGAATTCCCCGGGGCGCGCCATACGCGCACCTAGTTCGATACAACGTCGTACCAACATCATACTGGTGACAGGGCTACCATGCGCATGGAGCTCAAGCACGTCTTCCCCGGTGTAACTGGTTGGGTTCGGGAAAAAGAGCATCAAGCCCTGATCAATGACCGCGTCTTGCGCATCGCGAAAACTCGCCAATGAAGCCAGGCGTGGGACAGGTAGCCGACCGGTGAGCTGCTTTGCAACATCGGCGGCCAGGGGGCCCGACAATCGAACAATACTGACCCCTCCCCTGCCGCTCGGTGTCGCAACAGCAACGATCGTTTCGTTGCTGTGCGGAGCTACCGGATCCGGTTCCTCCGGATCAAGCGTTCTCGTACTTCTTGGTAATGAAGTATTGTTGCGCAATGGACAACAGGTTGTTTACAACCCAGTAAAGAACGAGTCCAGCCGGGAACCACAGGAAAAACACGGTAAATACAACGGGTAACGCCGTCATAATTTTCTTTTGCAGTGGATCAAGCGGCGCAGGATTCAGTAGCTGTTGTGCAAGCATCGAGGCGCCCATAATAATCGGCAATACATAATAGGGATCTGGCAACGATAAATCGTTTAACCAAAGCATGAAATCCGCCTGGCGAAGCTCGACACTTTCCAAGAGCACCCAATATAGCGCGATAAACACGGGAATCTGCACCAATATAGGCAAACATCCCCCTGCCGGGTTCACTTTTTCGGTTTTATAAAGCTTCATCATTTCCTGCTGAAACTTTTGTTTGTCCTCGCCGTAACGCTCTTTCAATGTCTTCAGTCGAGGTTGCAGCTTCTTCATCTTTGCCATCGACTTGTAGCTGGCCGCAGAGAGTGGCAAGAACACCGCTTTCACGAGCACGGTCAGGAGAATAATTGCCCAACCCCAGTTTCCTACGAAACTATGAATTTTGGTCAGCAACCAAAATAGCGGCTCCGCTACTGGAGTCAGCCACCCGTAGTCGACCGTTAAGGCAATACCTGGCACGCCAAGCGCATTCAAATACTTTTGCTCCTTGGGGCCAACAAATAGAGAGCTTTTTAAAACCCCAGATTGCCCAGCGGGGACCGAAACAGGTTCAGTATGTTTGAATCCAATACGATATTCAGGGATCAATGTATTGCGACTCACCCCAGAATACAGCTGATAGCCGCTCGAGCCGGATGGTAACCAGGCACTCACAAAATAATGCTGTAGCATCGCGACCCAACCTTCGCTGGTTGCCAGGTTTAATGGGCCATCACGAATTTCGGAATAGTCGACCTTGTCGTATTTATCTTCTGCCGTATAAATTGCAGCGCCACCATAGCTGGGTAACCTGCCAAGCCATCCCATTGATCCTTCCTGTACCACTTCAGTTTGTTTGAGCTGACCATAGAAAAAGCCGGTCCAGTCGGTAGCAGACTGATTTGCCACACGAAATTCGACATCAATCTGGTAGCTGCTCTCGCGAAAGGTGTATACCTTTTGGTAATCCACGCCGTCAGGGGCAGTCCAGTTCAACACTACTTCGGCTTTACCCTCACCATCGAGAGTGACTTCAGTCTGGTCGCTGGTGAATTCAACATTATGATTGGGGTAATCACGATCGCTGCCGATTAATCCATTTTGCACAATGTTAAGACCGGTCCCATCTTTGTATAAAAGAGTGAAGCCCTGGTCAGGTTGCTCAACACTAACTGGATGCTTGACTAGATCCATCTGCACAATGTCACCACCGCGCGTTGAGATAGATGCATCCACAAAGTCAGTTTTGACATTGATAATTCGACCCTGCTCCGCAACACTGCCATCACTAGGAGCCGCCTCTTCTACATTAGTCGCCTCTGGTACATCTGAGGTGCTAACCGCTGGCGCGCTAGGGACATCGTCAGCCACCGAGGGATTCGCCGCAGCCCGCTGCGCTGCAGGAGATGCCGGATTGGCGGGATCATGATCAATCTGGAACTGCACCCAGGATTGCCAGATCATGGCGATCACTAGCCCGAGGGCTCCGAACAGAATAATGCGTCTGAAATCCATCTATTTTTATAAGGTTAAAACTGTCATTCTTTATGTCGGATGAACTGCTTCCGACGGTTACATTTGTATCTGCGAACCTTTCTAATCTGGCTCTTGATCTGTCGCTAGATCAGCACCCCAAAAGCGAAATTTTTCGGGAACCGGATCATACCCTCCTCCGTGCCACGGTTGGCATTTAAATATGCGTTTCACCCCGAGGTAAATCCCCTTGATGACACCATGTTTCTCTACGGCATCGGCACAATATGTGGCGCAACTCGGATGAAATCGGCAATTGTTGCCGAGAAATGGGCTGACCAGTCGCTTGTAACCCCGGATCATCCAAATTACGGCTGCCTTCATCATGATCATGCACCTGCTTTTACATTGGCTTTGCGCTTGCGTTGACCACTCTGCGTCGCAGGCTTGGCATACTTCAGAGACTGAACCCAATTTTGATCGAGGTCTGCGCGAATAACCCTGTTCTCGACCTCACTCGCCGCAAATTTCGCCACCACCACAAAATCAGTGTGAATATCTGTCATCGACTCGGTCTCAAGATAGTGGCGGAATGAGTCTCGAATTTGCCGTTTGATACGATTTCGTTCAACCGCGAGCTTGCTCACCTTTTTCGATACCGCAATTCCTACCCTGGAATATGATGCGGTATTGCGCATCAGATGAAAACTAAAAAACCGGCTGTGAAAACGAAGCCGGTTGTCAAAAACGGCCTTGTAATGACCGCCTGTCAGGATACGATTTTGTCGCCCGAACTGGGCCATGCTGAATGCCTGAAAATATGTGGAACGCGGTCAGGGGCGCCGTACCAGCAGGATTCTATCGCTAAATCAGGCGCTTAGACGCGCACGGCCTTTTGCTCGACGGGCGTTGATCACTGCTCGACCACCACGCGTGCTCATGCGGGCACGAAAACCATGGGTTCGTTTGCGTTTCAGGTTGCTTGGCTGGAAAGTGCGCTTCATAACGAAGTTCCGGAGACATTCAAAAGGGCAGCGGAATCTACCTTGTTTAAGGGCGAAATTCAAGCAAGCCCATGAAAATCCGCCACAAGATTTAATAGGGTCGGAACACGGCTTTGTGTAGAATACCGCCGCGCTGGAAAGCGGGATAAAACGACCATGATGTTAGAGTTTACAGATACTGAAATTGCCACTATTCGGGAGCTCCTCCACTACCGATATCAAAAAGACATTGAGATTCATCTCGCCGATAGCGATCTGATTGCAGAAGGCGAAAGCGATTCTCAGGAATACCCAACCGTTTTCTGGCATGCCAGAGGCGCCAATTTCGTGGTCATCAAGACCGGCATGTTTGGCTTTCGCTCGCAGTTTTTTTATACCCCCCACGAGCAGTTTGACACTGGAATCGATGAATACAATTCTCTGGGACAATGTGTCTCTGCGCTATTGGAGGTCCAGGCAGAGCACGAAAAACAGCGCTTGACCGAACATCAGGACGCCGACCCGGAATCCATGAACTAAAGAGATACCTAATGCCGAATAAACCCAAAAATGCTTTCTATGCACAATCTGGCGGTGTAACCGCTGTCATCAACGCTTCCGCTGCAGGTCTTATTGAAACCGCGCGTCTGCATAAAGACAAAATCGGCAAGGTATATGCGGGCAACAATGGCATCATTGGTGCGCTAACGGAAGAACTGATTGACACCTCGAAAGAATCTATTCGTGATATTCGTCGCTTAAGACACACACCTTCCGGTGCATTTGGCTCTTGCCGCTATAAGCTAAAGAGTCTCGAACAAAACCAAAGAGAATACGAAAGACTAATTTCGGTTTTCAGTGCCCACAATATTGGTTATTTTTTCTACAACGGTGGTGGAGACTCTGCGGACACCTGTCTGAAAATTTCTCAGCTTTCCAAAGAAATGAAATTTCCTATTCAGGCGATTCATGTCCCCAAGACAGTGGATAATGATTTACCGGTCACCGATAACTGTCCAGGGTTCGGTTCCGTTGCGAAATACATTGCCATCTCCACCCGAGAGGCTAGCTTCGACGTCGCCTCCATGTGTAAAACCTCCACCAAGGTATTCGTGCTGGAAGTCATGGGCCGTCACGCGGGCTGGATTGCCGCCGCTGGTGGACTCGCCGCCGACGAGAACAACGACTTACCGATCATCATCCTGTTTCCTGAAATCACTTTCAATAAAACTAAGTTCCTTGCCGAGGTAAAACGTAAAGTAAAGCAGTACGGCTATGTGTCAATTGTGGTTTCCGAAGGCGTTCGGGACCGAAGTGGTCGGTTTCTCGCCGATCAAGGCTTGGTCGATGCGTTCGGCCACGCCCAATTGGGTGGCGTCGCTCCCGTCATTGCCAATATGGTCAAACAAAAACTCGGCTACAAATTTCACTGGGGAGTTGCGGATTACATGCAACGTGCCGCGCGCCATATCGCTTCGCGCAACGATGTCGAGCAAGCTTATGCTCTAGGTAAAGCAGCGGTCGAAATGGCTATCGCCGGTAAAAACTCCGTCATGCCTACCATCAAGCGCACCAGCAATAATCCCTATAAATGGGAAATCGGGTCCGCCAACCTAAACCGCGTAGCAAACGTCGAAAAGATGATGCCGAGAAGCTTTATCACTAAAGATGGTTTCGGTATTACCAAACGCTGCCGAACCTACCTGGAGCCGTTAATCAGCGGAGAAGACTACCCACCCTATAAAAACGGCATGCCCGACTATGTGACACTGAAAAAGCAAATGGTACCGAAAAAGTTGAAACAGGAATTCAAAATCTCGTAAAGTTTTTACACAACGAGACGCCGCAAACCCAACTGTTATCTTAATGCGGCTCGATTCGCAGAATAGAAGTATTCCTCAATAGTCGATGGAACCATTGCTTGCGGTCATTGCATGCGTTGAATCGCATCGGGTGACTCCGAAAGATCTCAATTCTTGATAATTGCCACAGATTTCCGTGAGATGAAGCACGTTTAGTCGTTTTTATCCACCATATAAAAGAGCACAATCCTCTCAACGCACACCCCCTTCTTACGAAACGACCCAGTGCGCGAACAACGCAGGTTTTCCCGCCTCACACCTCTATAAAAACAGGATATTGGCCCACCCCAAAGCATTGCTTGGGATCAGGGTATGCAGGACCGTAAGCTGTAGGGATGCGGCGTCGGGGGCGCTTAGCCCGAGCCCACATGGACGTGTTCATGGCGTGTCCTGCTTAGTCTGAGCGCAAGCAATACCCTACCTATTAGCGCCAACCAAACCTACGCCAATACAAATCTCCACGAATACATATAATAAAAAAAGCCCCGCTAAACATAGCGAGGCTTTTTCGATGCCAGTGGCTGAACTTACACAACCACCAACCCAAAACTTAGATTTGATCTAATCCATTCAGAACAAATCCAAATCCCTAAATGGACAACAGCGGGGCAATTACCAAGCTCACAATCGCCATTACGTTAATCAGAATGTTCATGGAAGGACCAGAAGTATCCTTGAAAGGATCACCCACAGTGTCACCAACCACTGCTGCGGCGTGGACATCCGAACCTTTACCGCCCAGATTACCTTTCTCAACATATTTCTTCGCGTTGTCCCATGCACCGCCCGCATTCGCCATCATCAGCGCCATCAACACACAGCCAAGTAATGCGCCAGCCAGCATACCGCCGAGAGCAGTTGCACCCAACGAGAAGCCCACAACAACCGGAGCACCCACCGCCAATACGCCCGGCAGAATCATTCTACGCAGTGCTGCTTTGGTAGCGATATCCACGCAGCGCGCAGAATCCGGCTCAGCAGTGCCTTCCATCAGACCAGGTATCTCCCTGAACTGACGACGGATTTCGTGAATCATATCGAACGCCGCAGCGCCTACTGCCTTCATCGTGATACTGGATACCAGGAAGGGGAATACGCCGCCAAGGAAGACACCTGCCAGAACGGTCGGATCGTCAATACGCAAGATAAAGTCGGGGTTGTTGGAAATTACCTCCGCGATAAATGCCGAAATAATCGCCAGTGCTGCCAGTGCTGCTGCGCCAATGGCAAAACCCTTACCAATCGCCGCTGTGGTGTTACCCAGCTCATCCAAAGAGTCGGTGATCTCTCTTACCTCTTCACCCAGCCCCGCCATTTCAGCAATACCACCTGCGTTATCCGCAACCGGGCCATAAGCGTCGATCGCCATGGTGATACCAACCGTTGCCAACATACCAACAGCGGCAATACCGACACCGTACAGGCCAGCCATTTCACTTGCTGAAAGTATGATCGCGGCAATAATTAAAAGTGGAACCACAACCGATTCCATTCCCACTGCTAATCCGCTAATCATTACCGTAGCAGGTCCGGTTTCACCGCTCTTGGCGATATCACGAACCGGTTTCCCGCCCGTGTAGTACTCGGTGATCAGACCAATACCGATGCCGCCGACGGCACCAACTACCACAGCACCATATACACCGTTGCTCACACCCAGTATCTTCAACAGCACGAAAGCAAGCACGATAAACACGACGGTAGCGCCAATTGTACCGATTCGAAGCGCTTTTTCTGGCGCTTTGGAAGCGTTGCTCTTGACCAGGTATATACCGGCGATAGAGCAAAGTATACCTAGAGATGCCAGTGCCAACGGCGTGAACATCAGAGTCGCCTGGGCACCTAATACTTCAAATGCAGCAGGAGGAAGCGTTGAGGCAATCGCGATAGAAGCAATCATTGAACCGCAATAGGACTCAAAGATATCTGACCCCATACCCGCAACGTCGCCGACATTGTCACCAACGTTGTCAGCGATTACACCCGGGTTTCTTGGGTCATCTTCCGGAATTCCCGCTTCTACCTTTCCGACAAGGTCAGCACCGACATCGGCACTCTTGGTGAAGATACCGCCACCTACACGAGAAAAGAGTGCAACCGATGAAGCGCCCATACCAAAACCATGAATGACGTGCGCACTGTGTGGGTCGCCGCCATAAATCAGGTAAAGAAAGCCAACGCCCAACAATCCCATAGCAGCAACGGTCAATCCCATCACGGAGCCACCATAAAACGCTACGGTTAACGCGCCAGAAGCTCCAGAATCATTCGCAGCTGTAGTGGTCCGGACGTTTGCATGGGTCGCGGAATACATACCAATATATCCTGCAAAAGCAGAACACGCCGCCCCTACCAGGAATGAAAACATGGTGGGGAAACCGAGATCAGAAATCAAAAGTAGCACTGCGACAACGGCTACAAATACTGCCAGATAAGAATATTCGGTTCGCATAAAGACCATCGCGCCTTTATGTATCATGTCCGAAATTTCGACTACTTTACCTTCACCCGCGGGTTGCTGCAGGATCATTTTGTATACCGTCCAGGCAACAAATAGCCCGGCAAGCCCAAATATCATTGGGATCAATGCGTTCAGCGACATTGCAATTTACTCCGATTGTGTAACATTGGTGGGGAATGGACGGTCACCGCAAGATGGTGCACATCATTGGTGTGGATTTTGCAGACAGGCTATATCGCCACTGAAAATCGGGCATCCCCCAAGTTGGTGTTCGAAAATAACCCGCGGAATATAACGGTGAACTTCAGTCAGATCAATCGGCAGATAGTTTTAGGGTGCCAATCCGGTCTTCAGGATGCGATTCCCCGGCAGTCGTGAATATTCTCGCACGCTTGCCAGGCGTGCCGCTCAAGCCCACAAAACCCAATCAAACTCATACTTTTCGATACTTTGCATTGAGGCCCGCCCACGTATAATCGCGTTTTTTTATATTCCACTGCTATGATTTTAGATCGCGTCGGACCCGGACAGTCCATCCCTGATGACATCAATGTTGTTGTCGAAATTCCCACCCACGGAGAGCCTGTAAAATATGAAGTGGATAAAGAGACAGGGGCCATGTTTGTGGACCGCTTCCTCTCAACCGCAATGCGTTACCCCTGTAATTACGGCTACATCCCCGAAACGCTGAGCAATGATGGTGACCCGGCGGATGTACTGGTTCTCACACCTCGCCCGCTTATTTCCGGGTCAGTGATTCGCTGTCGCCCCATCGGTGTCCTGGAGATGGAAGATGAGGCCGGGGATGACGCCAAATTGCTGGCAGTTCCGGTCGACAAACTCACCGGTATTTATCGGGAAATTCAGTCATTTCGAGACCTCAACAGAGAAACTCTGGAGCAGATTTCCCACTTTTTTGAACACTACAAAGATCTGGAACGCGGTAAGTGGGTGCGAGTCAGAGGCTGGGCCGATGTCGACAAAGCCAAGACGGAGATTATGGATTCAGTTGAGCGGTTTAAAGAGTATAAGAAGGCGAAGTCGGCGAATTAGCCTAACACTCTGTTTGCGGCCTATTTATCCTCGTCCTGAGCCTTTTTTCGCACGCGGATGGGCCTGGTCATATACCTGCGCTAGATGCTGAAAATCCAGATGGGTGTAGATTTGAGTGGTACTGATGTCGGCATGACCGAGCATTTCCTGCACAGCCCGCAAATCCCCACTGGACTCCAGCATATGGCTGGCAAAAGAATGTCGCAGCATATGCGGGTGTAAATGGCGGCCGAGGCCATTTTTTTTCGCCCAATTTTCAAGCCTGTATTGTATCCCCCGGGAACTAAGGCGGCTGCCCTTTTGGTTTACGAACATTGCGGTTTCCCGGTCCGCGGCCATATCTTCACGAACAGATAACCATTCGCTCATCGCTGCAATCGCCTTGCGCCCGACCGGCACAATGCGTTCTTTATTCCCTTTGCCGACAACGCGAACCTGTTGGACAGAGAAATCGATGCCGTCGTACTCCAGCGCTGCCAGTTCTGACAATCGCAAACCAGAAGAATAAAACAGCTCGAGCATCGCCCGATCGCGCAACGCAATAGGCGAGCCGTCATGCTCCTCCAACAACTGATTCAGTTCATCAACACTCAGGGTGGTGGGTAACTTTTTCGCCGATTTTGGCGCTTGCACCGCGTCAAAAGGATTGTGTTGCGCAGCCTTTTCGGACACCAAAAATCGGTAAAAAGAACGGGCGGCGGAGAGCATTCTCTGAAT
This sequence comes from Acidiferrobacterales bacterium, assembly GCA_019633985.1. GTDB lineage: Bacteria > Pseudomonadota > Gammaproteobacteria > Arenicellales > Poriferihabitantaceae > VYFG01. Next base: position 43,352 of record JAHQWE010000077.1, read on the forward strand.
GCTACTCGCTGCCATTCCGCGTCGATGGAGCAATGCTGGAAACTGGCGTGCTAATGGAATAGTGATCTCACCCCAACAGGCGAGGTGACGTTCCGAGACAAACTGATAGAGCTGGTTTAAGTCGCGTTGGTACGCAGCGATCGTGTGTGCAGACAGCCCTCTCTCCCGTCGCAGATAGTCGATGTATTGGTCGATGTATTCGGTGTGCTTCATCCTTAGGGTTGCGATTGCTCTGGCCCCATCTGCAAATACGCTACGGGCAACCGCAAAGATACGCCGAGATCAGCTCGCCAATCCGGTCGAGATAAACCGTGCCCATACCAGGTTGAAAGCGTTCCTTGTCCGCGTCTCCGAGCGTTAGCACACCATTTTGACCATGGCTTAGTAACGGCACGAACGCACAGGAAGCGACTCCACTATCGCGAAACATCCAGTCCAGCAAGGTCGTGGAAACGCGGTCATCACAAATACTGTTGCCATGGATGACACGTTTTGTGAGCAACTCGAAGTGCACATCTTCTGCGGCGTTTCGGTCCTGATCTTGCTCTCGGAATATCGCGACGTGGGGCAGATCAAAGTGTTGTTCGATCGTCTCGGTGGCCCGATAAACAGAATGTACCGGGTGCTTTAACAGTTCCTGTGATAGCGCGTGCAGCTGCTGCTCCAGCGTCTGATTCTTACGTGCCGAATCAACAACGAGCTCGTATTTCGCTTGTTCCTCGCTATGGCGAGTGCGTAAGACCTCTACCTGTCGCTGATGAAATGGTGCATCGTCTGCAGACAGTTGCAGGGTAGCCAGCAAATCCCGATGCTGATCGAAAAAAGCAGGGTTTTCTTCAAGGTAGGTAGCGATATCTTCTGGTTTTAACATAGGGATAGAATAATGGTCACACTAGTGTGCGTGGCAATTACGCGGCCGTGCGCTGGGATTCTCCGATTTCAGGAATCACTATTTCTCCCGAGAATACATGGTGGGCTGAGCCGATAAGATAGACAGGCTGATCTTCACCCTGCCATTTCACTTGCGCATCACCGCCTGGCAGACTCACCATAACGATGGGATCTAGTAAACCCCTGCGAATCCCCGCTACTACGGCGGCGCAAGCACCGCTTCCACAGCCAAGCGTTTCACCGACACCTCGTTCAAACACCCGCAACCGGATATGGTTTCTGGTAACGACCTGCATAAAACCCGCATTCGCCCCTGACGGAAAATCGGAATGCTGCTCAATTTTTGGACCCATTTCCAAGACGGGGGCAGCATCAACATCATCGACTACGTAAACTGCATGCGGATTCCCCATCGATATAGCGGAAATTTCGATGGCTGTTCGATCAACATCTAGCGGATAAACTATAGACTCCGCGGCGGCATTAAATGGAATCATTTCTGGGGTGAACACGGGATTCCCCATATTGACCTTAACCTGCCCGTCATCGAGCAACTCCAACTCCATGTGCGTGTTGATCGTTCGAACATTGATGTGGCGCAGCGCAGTTAGCCCACTATCGTAAAGAAATCGAGCAAAGCATCTGGCTCCGTTGCCGCATTGCTCCACCTCGGTGCCATCCTGGTTGAAAATCCGAAATCGAAAATCCACCTCTGGATCCGATTCCGCGATTAATATCTGGTCACAACCGATACCAAAGTGTCGGTCGGCCAGATATTGCGCAATTTGTGCTGTCATGGAAATAGGATCTGTCACCCCATCCAGGATCACAAAGTCGTTCCCCAATGACTGCATTTTAGTAAACTTAAGGCGCATTTAATTAATTGGCTTCACACAACGTTGCATATCACACTATCTGTCCCCAGCCTTGGTATCGACAAAAGAAACCTCTTGCGACAACATCGGTCTGAGTGACTCACGACGGCGACAGACGCCGAACTTCTAATCATAGCCTATCCCCTTGTAAGGAGAACACCCACTGTTACATCGTAAATTAACTCGAATGGCCGCAAAGGTGCGTACCATGTCTTCTCCCTTGCGTATTGCGCTGGGGGTTCTGTTGCTACTGGGAGGGGCGTTGTGGGTACTGCCTATTCTGGGGCTTTGGATGATTCCCCTGGGATTACTCGTGCTCTCCTTTGATTTTCCCTGGGCTCGTAGAGGTTATCTGAACATCATTGTCTGGATGAGGAAACGCCGCGCCCAGCGCAAACAGAGAAAGCTGGAAAAGAAGGCCGAAAAGGAAAAAAATAAAATCGATTCCTGATCAACAGCCTTACACCGCCTACACGCTCTTCATTTATGTATCGAGCCAGCCCAGTAAAGTGATCCTAAAGTGCGGCTTTCTAGCGAATACAAAATTATTTGGTGACAAGATTACTCTTGACCAAACTCATTCCCTTCAGCAAGTTCAGCGCCTCACGTATCTGGAAATCGACGGTTTGCAATCCCTCGCCAGATGACAGCTGCATGGACGATGGCCGCTCTTCTCCACCATCAATATTGATCTCCTCCACATCAGACGCTGAAGGATTCTCTTCCTCGCCATTTCCATTCGGCAAATGTCCGGCCAAATCGACCTCTCGTACCGATTTCCTACCTCCACCCTGGGATACCTCAGTCTGATTGATCACGATATCCGGATCGATACCCAGCGCCTGGATGGAGCGCTCGTTGGGGGTGTAATACCGCGAAGTGGTCAGCTTCAAAGCACCGCCATTGTTCATCGGTATCACGGTTTGTACCGATCCTTTACCAAATGTGCGAGTACCCATGATAATCGCACGCTTATGATCCTGAAGCGCGCCTGCGACAATTTCGGATGCTGAGGCAGAACCTCCATTCACCAACACCACCAAAGGCGAGTTCTTCAATACGTCCCCGGGCCTGGCAGATTCGCTGGACACCTCTTTATTACCGCGCCCTCGCGTTGACACAATTACTCCATCTTCGAGAAACAAGTCACTGACTTCTACTGCGCCATTTAAAACACCGCCGGGATTGTTTCTTAAATCCAGCACCAATCCCTTCAGCTCTGTCTCATTCTCTCTCACTAGTTTTTCAATTTGCCCGCGAAGGTTGCTTGCGGTGCTGCTTTGAAAGCTGGTGATTCTGGCGTAGCCGTAACCAGGCTCCAATAATTCTCCCCGTACGCTGGCAACCTTGATCACTGCACGCACCAGCGGCACTTCCAAGGGTTTACTTTCACCCTCTCGTAAAATCGTCAGAACGATGCGCGTACCGGGTTCACCGCGCATACTATCCACTGCACCACGCAGGTCATCTCCAACCAGCTTACCGTCGATGCGAGTCACAATATCGCCCGATCGCAAATCAGCATCCGCTGCCGGAGAACCGTCTATAGGTGCGACAATGCGTATTCTGCCGCCTTCCGTAGTCACCTCAATACCGAGGCCGCCAAACTTGCCCTCGGTAGAAATTCGCACTTCTTTAAACGCTTCCGGTTCCAGAAATGTGGAATGCGGGTCCAGGCCGGTCAACATGCCTTTAATGGCATTGCGAAGCAACTTCACATCGGTGACTTCATCGACATAACCACTTTTGATTTTTCCGAAAACTTCAGCGAGAACTTGGAGCTCCTCGAGCGGTAACTCTTCTTTCTTCGCTTCCTCTTCTTCCTCCGCAACTTCCTCGGCCTTGGGGTCACCGTCCTCGTCAGTTTGCGCATCCTGTGCAAAGACGGGAACGAAGAAGAAACCCGACAATGTTGCCAGTAACAACAACGCGCGTAGTGGAGAGTGGACAAATCCCATAGTGATTCCTGCTAATTTCAAATTTCTGTTTTAGAGACTCTATTTATACCGTCTTATGACTGAACAAAGTGAATCTGGTTCATGTTAATAATGCACAGCTTATCCTGACCCAAGTGTTATAGGTGAGTCTGCCAGCGTTCTTCGATAAGAATGTGAAAAAGTTGCGTATATTGCGATGCGTATGCGACTCAAGAAAATCCTTAAGAAAGAACGCTACCGTACCCATTTTAACGGATCATCCGGCGTTCCGTTGTGCCGAATCTCAAAATACAACCCGGGGAGCGGGCGATCCTCGGCATCACTCGCCATGGCAATGGTCTGCCCTGATTGCACCTGATCACCCACCGCAGCGGTGAGTTGCTGGTTGTGACCATACAGGGACATATACCCTTCCCCATGATCGACAACCAGTAATTGACCATACCCGCGAAACCAGTCGGAAAACACCACTTGCCCAGGATAAATCGCCTTTACCGCCTGTTTATTTCTAGCGCCAAACAAAACCCCATCCCAACGCAGGCCACTCTCTTGTTTCTTGTCGCCAAACCGCACCGCCACCTTGGCTTTGAGTGGTTGAGGTAATCGACCCTTTGCCTTACCAAACCCCGCTAATATCACTGGGGCAGCAGGTGGCGAGGAACCATTCGCGGATTTAGCCTGTTTTTCGGCTGGTTTCACGACCCGTCCCTGAGTGCTGGACTGCCCCGCTTCGCCTGCGGTCTTGACTACCGCTTCATCGCCCACCGTTCCAGATACCGGTTGCGCTTGATTTGACTTCGTTGGTTCAGGTTTTGCGGCAACACGAGGCTGGGGCTTTGGCTTCGGGCGTGACAGCTGCTTGATCAATTGCTCCAGCGCTTTTTGCCGCTCTTTATAACCGGAAATCGCCGCATTCGCATCAGCCATCGCCAAACGTAGCTTCTCTCGCTCCTCAATTCGTTTTGTCTCTTTTTCTGCGAGACTGGCTTTCTTGGCATCAAGTTCAACAATACTACTTTGCACTGCTTGCTGTTTTCTGCCGATCTCTACGCGGTTTTCCGCTATTGCTTGCTGCAACCGCTCGAATTTTTGAAGTTGACGGTTACGCGCTTCGACAACGTAATTAAACATCGTCAAACGGCGCGCGGCGGTATGCGGATCCTGTTGATTCACAAACATACGCAGCGCACTTTGTTTCCCCAGCAAATAACCACTTTTCAACAAGCCTGCCAGCCGCGCTTTGGCATCCTCCCGTTCCATGATCAAACTGGAAGACCGGGCTTGTAGTGCTGTCAACTCGGCTTCCAGCGCTGCTTGATCGGTTTGCTTTTGTGCAATTTCTTTGCGCAAATTAGATTGCGCGAACTCTAGCTGATCGAGTTTGGAGGTGATTGATTTCTCACTGGCAATATCTGCGTTGAGGGTTTGTTGAAGCCGATCTATTTTCTGCTTCAGTTCGCTCACTTGTGCTTTTGAGCGACTCAATTCTCCAGCGCTTGCCAAACTGATGATGCAAGCCATCAGCAAACCGAAAATTATCCTGAATGTCATCAAAGGATTATAAATCAGGCTCAGGTTTTACTGGACAGCTGAATCTCGAGAAATCAACCAACAAGCAGGTGAATGAGCCACAATCGCGCTTGGATATGCAGTAAAATCCGCGTCCCGTCCAATTCAGCGCCTGGTAAAAAGATTCATGTTCCTTCAGTTTGTCTCCGAGTATTGGTATCTGTTCGCCATGCTGGCGGCCATATTGCTATTGCTCGCATTCGATCCCGC
>JAHQWE010000078.1 GCA_019633985.1 Acidiferrobacterales bacterium
AAAGCCAATCTGGGGTATCCCTGTTGTGCTGTCGCTGTATGAATGATACCAATGCAATTTCCGTTAAAAACGTAGAAAAAATCTACGGCAGCGGCAAACAAGCAGTCACTGCACTGAACAACATCCATCTGGAAATTAGAGATCAAGAGTTTTTCACTCTGCTCGGCCCCTCTGGATGCGGAAAGACAACCCTACTCCGTTTGATTGCGGGATTTGAACAACCCAATCGAGGGGAGATATTGTTATTTGGCGATCATCTTGAGGGCCTCGAGCCGTATCAGCGACCAGTGAATACGGTGTTCCAAAGCTACTCGCTGTTCCCACATATGACCATCGCCGAAAACATCGGCTTTGGGCTGAAAATGCAAAGCAAGTCTCAGAGCGAAATCTCAAATACCGTTGGGGAGATGCTTGAGCTAGTTAAAATGTCAGAGTATGGCCAACGTATGCCTAATCAGCTATCTGGCGGACAGCAACAACGTATCGCACTCGCGAGAGCACTGGCGCCGAGACCAAAGGTTTTACTTTTGGACGAACCCCTGTCCGCGCTCGATCTAAAACTACGGCAGGCTATGCGCCACGAACTCAAGCGGCTGCAACAGGATACGGGGATCACTTTCGTTTTTGTGACCCATGATCAAGAAGAAGCCATGAGTATGAGCGACCGAATTGCAGTAATGTCGCAAGGCATGATTCAGCAGCTGGATGGGCCCGAAGCGATCTATGAAACCCCCTGCAATGAATTTGTTGCCAACTTCATCGGCGATGTGAATTTGATCCAGGCCAGAATTGCTGAATTTCACCCTGGACAACTGGTTTGTCAGTGGGCTGATCATAAAATTGTCGCCACTAGCTCCGCGAAGAAGGCGGATCTGAGTTCGGAGAATAAGGTACAACTGGCGGTACGGCCGGAAAAACTGCGGTTAGTACCTGAAGGCCAGGGGCACTCCAATGCGAAGGTACTGGATTCAATGTATATGGGCACTGATCGCTATATCACCGTCGCGTGTGATCATGGCGAAAACCTGGAAATTCGAGTGCAGAACAACGAAGTCGCAAAAGATGGTTACAAACAGGGAGATACTGTTGGTGTGTTGATTCCTGATGGCGCAGCTGTTGCGCTTGGTGACAACGCTGTTGAGGTCATCTAATGGCATTTAATTTGCCATCAAACCCGCTCGCAAGAAGATGGTTTGGACTGGCACCTGCCGTTATCACCATATTTGCCTTTATGGTGATTCCGATCATGATTCTGGCGGTGTTCTCTTTTATGCCAGCGGATCCCTATGGCGGCGTTGACAAAGGCTTCAGCACTGAAGCCTGGATCCAATTATTTTTTGAGAGAGATCTGGACGACTCCCTCATCTTCGAACCCGTTTATTTACAAATTATTTTCCGATCGATCGTGCTCGCGGTTCTCGCAACAATGATTACCCTTGCCATCGGTTTTCCAGTAGCCTGGTATATCGTTCAACAGCCCGCAAAGAAAAGAGAGTTATTATTGTTTTTGGTCACTATACCCTTCTGGACCAATCTTCTGATTCGCGCATATGCATGGATTCTCATTCTTGGTAAGAACGGAATGATCGAAAAGCCCCTGTATGCGCTAGGTTTAATTGATGATTCTCTTGAGCTGATGTACGGCAACTTAGCAATCGGATTAGGCTTGGTCTATAGCTATATTCCATTGATGATTCTCCCTATCTACGCCAGCTTAGAAAAGCTGGACTTCAATCTGGTTGAAGCCGCACACGACTTATATGCCAAACGATCATCAGTGATCCGCAAGATCGTGATTCCCCTTTGCTTACCCGGAATAATTGCCGGAAGCATTCTGGTGTTCGTTTTGAGTTTAGGAGATTTTATTTCTCCATCGATTCTCGGTGGCGGCAAGAAGATGATGTTGAGCAACCTGATTCAATTTCAATTCTCATCGGCACGCAATTGGCCATTTGGAGGTGCTTTAACAATGCTGCTCTTACTACTGGTGGGCATTGGTTCCTTTTTTTATGTTCGCGTTTCCAAAAAAAGAGAGGGTATCGCGTGAGCAGCGTAACCAACAAAAAGAAGTTCAACTGGCTCAAGTTATTTAGCAACGCATTCTTCGTCTATCTCTACGCACCGATTGCGGTTCTTATTATTTATTCCTTCAACGACAATCGCATTGCCCAGGTTTGGACTGCCTTTTCGACCAAATGGTATCTGAAGGCGTTTACGAATGAAGATATTCAACGCGCTATTGTCAACAGTTTGAAAGTGGCAGGTGTCGCCACCGTCGTAGCAACACTATTCGCGACCATGGCCGCTCTTGTTCTATCAAGCAGCCGTTTTCGAGGACACGGGGTGAGTAACGCAATTATTAGTTTGCCTTTGTTGGTGCCGGAAATAGCCACAGCCGTTGCCACCTTAAGCTTCTTCGCGGCAATTGAGTTTCCCCTCGGATTAACTTCAATCATAATTGCGCACATTGTCTTTTGTATTCCGTTTGCTTTTATGCCAATCCGTGCACGGCTCGCTGGAATGGATCAAACGCTGCAAGAAGCAGGTAGAGATTTATACGCAAATGACTGGCAGGTGTTCCGATATGTCACATTCCCGCTGCTAAAACCAGGCATTCTCGCAGGTGGAATTTTGTCGTTTATTATTTCGATTGACGATTTTATTATTTCACTCATGGTGGCGGGAGCAGGTGCTACCACGCTACCGCTGTATATCTACAGCATGATCCGTTTGGGTGTATCGCCCGAAATCAATGCAGTTTCTACTGTGTTATTCTGTATTTCAGTAACCGCCATCATCGCTTACTGGCTTGTATCAAAACAAAACGAGGAAAAAGTTCATGTTCATTAAACACCATATAAAGAAAGCTGCCACGCTGGCAGTGGCTGCCTTATTTAGCGGCAGCGCGCTTGCTGAGGGCGAGCTGTTTTTTTACAACTGGGTTGACTACACCCCGCCTGAGTTGATCAAAAAATTCGAAGACGAAACTGGAATCAAAGTCACTGTAGATACTTATGACTCTAACGAAACACTATTGGCGAAGTTAAAGTCAGGTGCGACTGGTTACGACGTAGTGGTACCTAGCCAAAACTTCGTCACCATCATGATTTCAGAAGGCATGTTAGAAAAGATCGACGTAAAGGGTATGTCGAACTATGAGAACGTCGATGACCGGTGGAAAGGTCCTACTTGGGATCCTAATCAGGAATACACCGCTCCATGGCAGATGGGAAGCACCTCATTTTCGATCAATATGGAGGGCTATGAGGGCGAAGGAAATTCTTTAGGGGAGTTTTTCGAACCGTCAGATTCTATGAAGGGAAAGGTACAGGTTTTCAAAACACCCGATGAGGTTATTCCGCTTGCACTGATGTACCTGGGGCTGCCACAGTGTAATGAAAATCCTGCTGACATGAAGCAGGTACAGGAATTGTTACTCAAGCAGAAAGAATATGTAAAAACCTACAATTCAGAAACGATGGTGGCGAACCTCACCAACGGAGAAGTGCTGATGAGTAGTCACTGGGATGGTTATTCAATGAAGAACCGCCTGGACAGTAAAATGGAAACCCTGAAGTATGTACACCCTAAAGAAGGCATCATCGGCTGGTTTGATAGCTTGGTTGTACCCAAAGGCGCGCCCAACAAAGCCAATGCGGAAAAATTCATTAACTTTATGATGGATGCAAAGAATGGCGCTGAACTATCCAACTTCAACCGCTATGCTTCACCTTTGAAAGCATCCGCTGTGGGGGAATATCTTGATCCCACTCTAGGAACTGCTCCAGAGATCAATATTGATCCTAGCGTACCTGTCCACTTTAGTGAGACATGCAGCGCAAAAGCCACCAAGCTTTACGATCGCGTTTGGACCAAATTGCTTCAGTAAACACTAATTCATCTTGGTGAAATAAAAAGAGCGGCGATGCCGCTCTTTTTTATAGCTCTCGCAAATCGCATGTATCGCACTATTAATGTGGTTGAAACACTTCTCGCCTGAACGGTAACGCATCTCCAATATCAGGTTGGCCAATTTCACGCGCGTATCGATGTCCGGCAAAGGTTGCCCAGGCGATCGGCGCTGGAGAAACGGCATCTCCGATGATTTTTACCGAAGTCACACCATGATCCGCCCAGCGATCTTCCTGTGTACTCATACTCCGCCACAATTCGTCGTCAGGGCGCTGAGCAGTAACGAGAACGATATTGTCTGCTTTTATATTTTCCTGACTGCCTGTATAGATGCAAGCGGTGGTTAAGCCGCTGTCAGACACGGATTCCACGCTACGATTCAAAATCAGTTTCACTCCCAGGTTGCCGAGCTTTTGATGAATCGTGGCCTGTTCAAGTGTGTTGTTCGTCCATTCAGAAACAAATGCAGAGGGTGTGACCAATATGACATCCGCACCTTTGTCTATCAATAGTTCCGCAAGTACACCTCCCATGTAGTAGTGATCGTCATCGTAGATCACCACCCTGCCTTGGGGAATATTTCCTTGCATCAAGTCATCTGGAGTGTAAACACCGATATCACCCGATATTGGCATGGGCAAAATATGATGTCTGGCTACACCATCGCGGCGCCAGGTAGCCCCAGTTGCAATGGCTACATGTGTCGCGCCAAACTCAAGCACTTGTTCTGCGTCCAACGCACTACCCTTATACACTTCTACATTGGGCATCTGACTCAATTGGTAACTGCGATAGTCTGCAACCCGCCCCCAAGCCGACAAACCGGGAAGATGACGTTCTTTGTTCACCCTACCACCCAGCTCACCCGTGGCTTCGGCCAAAAACACATCATATCCACGCTCGCCTGCAACTCGAGCCGCTTCAAGACCTGCAGGCCCCGCCCCAACAATTAATACGATTTCCCCGGATTTACCTGCTGGAAAACTTTCAGGGTGCCAACCGCGTCGCCATTCTTCCATAAACGTCGGATTTTGCGTGCATCGCGATACCGACATCGTCATATCACCAGTAATACAAATATTACAGCCGATACATTCCCGGATGTCCTCTACTCTGCCCTCATCAATTTTATTGGGCAGAAATGGTTCGGCGATGGACGGTCGAGCGCAGCCAATTAAATCGAGATGTCCAGACTGTATTTGTTTTACCATGAGATCCGGTGAGGTAAACCGTCCAACGCCCACAACTGGCTTGGTGGTTAATTCTTTAATGCCCTGAACCAGATCGTGCTGAGCATCTTCGTCTTTAAATCTTGACGGGCCGGAACAGTCTTCCCAGGCGCCATGGGCAAGATCCCATAGGTCTGGAAGCTCAGCATGCATCCCAATCACGTCGCGCACCTCGCTATTACTAAAGCCGAGACCATTTACCATCTCATTCAAAGACAGACGCACTGTGATCGCGACGGTATCACCCACTGCATCTTTGCATTCGGACAGTAACTCTGCCATCAGTCTTGCACGGTTTTCCAAGCTGCCGCCGTATTCGTCTGTCCGTTGATTGGTTGAAGTAGAGAGGAAGTGTTGAATGACGCCAAATCCATGGGCGCCATACAGGCAGATTAAATCGTAACCTGCGTCTCGCGCGCGAATACAGCCGTTTCGATGCCAGCGGCGCAAATCCCGAATATCTTTTTTGTCCATTTGCCGCGCGTGAACCGGATCCTTGAAGAAAGTCTTAACCGGCATCGCGGAGGCCGACATCGGTACTTCTCTGGTGTACAGATTGGGGCCATTCACTCCCGAATACGTGAGTTCAATACCCGCAAGGGCATCGTATTCGTGAATACTGTCAGCCATTTTAGACAACATGGGAATATCATCATCGTCCCAGATGCGTAACTCGATGTAAGGGGTGATTTCCGACGTGTGGTGCAACTCAACTTGTTCGGTAAATACCACGCCCCAGCCTCCCTGTGCCTTCACCTTACGCATTTCAGCAACGGCCGAGGGGTCACGATATCCCCCACCGTTACAGTGCGGCACCTGGTAAAACCGGTTCTTGGTTTCTACTGGTCCAATTTGCAGCGATTGGAACAGCGGGTCATATCTCGGATCGCGATTCACTAACCTGGTATCAGCTACTTTGAGCCGTCAATATTATCCGAGAGGCCGGCAGCGTGTTTAACAAAATCCAGCGGCCCATCCCAGCCGAAATTACGATATACCGCAGCCAGGTGGGCAAACGGTGGAGATTGTGCAAACAAGTGAAAGGTTAATCTGTGCCCCGCATAACCGCTGTTGAGCAAATCTCTCGCAAATGACAGGAGTTTTCGCCGGTCATCCGCCTGCCAGCGTTCATTAATCGTGTAGTACTTATTCAACCACTTGCTTGTTTCTTCCCCTTCAAACGAACTGACATCTGGCGTAACACAGATTTGTCCACCACAAAGCTCTCGGGCTATGTGCATCATGGCAGGCAGGTTAGAGCAGGCGTGCACACGACCTGTCATCAACATGGATTGATTGGGCATCAGAAAACCCGCAGGGCTACGCTCGCCCATTGCAATCGCGGCAGTCAAATGTGCATTGATGCCCTCTCGATATACCGCCAACTGTGCGAGTTTTTCCTGCACTGCAGGTTGTTTTTCAAGACCGGTTTGTTTGACGTTCCACAGGGCAGCGCCAATCATCATATCCGCATAAGTAATGAGTCGCTGAACAAAGGGTAAGGCCGAATAACGATGCAAGGTTGTGCGGATAAATGCGGCTGCCTTGGTGTGCTGGTAAAACAAGATATCTTCCCAGGGCACCAACACATCATCCAGAATCATGATGGTATCCACTTCGTCAAACTTGTTTGAAAGTGGGTAGTCTTGTTCAGTGCCCTCCTTTACGAAACCACCGCGGCAGATATGCTTCACACCGGGCGCATTCATTTTAACGATGCACCCCAGTGCATAATCGGAAATGGAGGCGTCACCCCAGTTCGCAATGGTGGGTTTCAGAAAGGCTTGGTTTGAGTAAGCTGCGGCAGTTTCATACTTTGCACCACGAATAATAATACCTTCATCGGTTTCTTTGACAACATGTGTCAGCATATCCGGATCCTGATCCTGCGGTTTAACCGACCGGTCGCCTTTAGGGTCAGTGTTTGCTGATACGTGAAAGGGATCATTTTCGACTGCAAGGCGAATATGATTATTGATATTGGTACTGAATCGAGGATCAATTTCGTTCAATATATCTGCGCCATCGGCTAACGACCACATCTCGCCGACAGTTTCATCTCCTACTCTGGTGACTACTCCACCAATATCTTTAAGCAGGGTATCCACTGCGGTTCTCTTGGCATTCCAATGTGCCTGTTCCATGGGAATCTGATTGCCGATGGGAAAACGTTCACCATTTTCCTCAAAGGTCATCATCTCCTGGGTCTCTTTCTGATGCTGTAGATCGTATATCCTGGCCCGCACATCAATGAGCGGTTTAAACTTCGGATGCGCGGTAATATCTTCGACCCTTCGGCCGTCCATATACACTTCTCTTCCGTCTCTGAGGGATTCTCGATATTGTTCTCCGGTTCGTATCATGGCTTTTGTGGTAATGGTCGGTTGTTCAGATTGCTAGTTTCGGCAAGAGCAAGAATGCCGGAATCTGACCAGTGTTGCCCTGCGACTGTTTCACAATGCGAGTTTGTTTAACTAGAAGAATACTGTAAATTAGTATTTTTGAAGCAACTGAATCGGGTTTCCCAAATCAGTCGATGACTACCCACATTTCACAGGCGAGTATATTTGATCAGCACCCGGCTGAGACCTTGGCGACTCCAAAAGTGGAGTACGAGCCCCTTTGGTATGCCGGACATGAAGAGCTATTTCACATCTTGCTCGATACACTTACCTGGAATACCCAATTTCGTTCCCGCTCGACAGTCAGTTTTGGAGTCTCCTATACCAAGCGATCCGGCCTTTCCCACCGAAGACCGTTCCCGGATTATTTACAACACATCGCGAATTTGGTGAAACAACGATTCGGTTATATTCCGAACAACTGTCTTGCGAACTATTATCCTACTGGAGAGCACTACATCAATTTTCACTCCGATCAGGATATGGAAATGAAAACGCATAGCGGCGTCGCTATTGTATCTCTGGGCACGACACGCTTGATGGAACTTCGTAAAATCGACAATCACCAGATTCGATACGCGTACCCCCTCGAACCAGGCTCTGTGTTTTACATGGAAGACGTTCTACAAAAGGAATGGCAACACGGCATCATGCAACAAAGGGAAAGTGGCGCCCGTATTAGCCTATCTTTCAGGGCGCTACGGGAAGATCTAGATCAGTAAGAAACTGATTGACTAATGCTTCGACGTCACTTTTTACCAGCAGATTTCTCGCCAACAGTATTTTTTCGCCATCTTGAAGAGACGCTTCAAGGCGATATACCGCAGTGTTTCCACTTCGCATGTTACTTGAGATTTTAAACCTGCGAATTAGATTTGCAGAGCACGCTGCACGGTCAGACATTCCCAAGAAGCCGTGTCGAACAAACAGAGTCTGATCGGCTATTCTGATCTCGCTGCGAAATAACAAGCCTCGCAGGCCAATAATGAGGAATAAGAGCCCCATACCGCTAAAAATGCTGGATAAAAACAAGCCGCCGTCGTTGAAAAACAACGCGACACCCACCCCCAGGAATACCAGCCCAAATATTGGGAAACCCAGAGTAATCTTCAAATTGCGTGCAGCAGGGAAATAGTAGTGGGTACCACCTCGCTCTTTTCGTTGTATCACTCCAAGGCGATACCACTCACCAGTGGTGTTGGTATAGCCTAGTTGAGCAGAGTCTAACGTGTCCTCATTCCAGTCAGCTGCGTATGCATCCGGCTCTTTTGATTGATCTGTCACAAATCCTGGTACCTCGAATTCCAAACTGAGGTCTGTGTCACCTGAACCCTTTACAGAAACCTGCCACTCGATCCTCTTCCGTCTGGAGCCGCCACTGGATTCAGGCAAGTCGGCGGGTATATCAAATATATAGGGAAGCGTACCAACGTTATCTGAACCAGGATGCGCCTTGACCCGACGGTCACTCTGCCACAGCGGTTCTATCGTGGTACGAGTCTTACTGCCACTTCGGCGGCGGGTCTTCTTTATACAGCTCAACTTAATGATAAAGTCATCACCTGGTTTGACGCCAGGTACCGATATTTCTCCTTCATTTCGATGACCAATGGAAAATGGGATACTCCGCATTCTCAACAACGCATTTCCATACAAGTTCCAGTTCCGATACGCCTTGTAGGCAAGATAAAAAAGAAAAACGCCAGCCAGGGGAAAAATCAAAATGAGCAATTTGACGGCGATGGGGTGGTTTTGATCACCCAGAAACACCATTAGAGCGATCGGCAGGCTGATCAGATTCCACAATACCGCGAAAATACCCAACCCTTTATAGCTCGATCCGGCGTTGGACTTGATTGCGTTACCTTGCCACTCCTCTCGCCATCGCCATGGCTCTGCGGAATGTCGCGATTCCAGCTTCGCCTCTTCTCTTGCCTTTTTTGACTGATATCGGCCTAAATACAGCACACCTATGCCGACACAAGTAAAGACTGAGCCAAACACCACCATAAACACTAAAAGGCCGACCCGCAGCGTCCGGTCTATATAAGCCTCCTCAGGTCGGTTTGGATTTACCCAAGCGGTCATCGACGAACCATTGGTTAGCGTCTCATGCAATCTTGCATAGAATTCAGTTTGATAGTCGCCGATATTGTCAGTTCCACTGTAAAAGTTCAGTTGATCTGATACGTACTCATTGCCTCCAAACCTGTAGCGATAGCGGCCTTTCACCCCGTAACTCGTGCCGCCATCTCCTCGTGAGATCACTTGTTCAACCTGCAAAATCTGAGCGTTCGCCTCTTCCCATCCAGCACTCGTGAGGTGTTGATAGAGAGGGGAAATTCCCCAAACAGCGACCGCCAACCCGGCGACAATAAACACCGTGGCAAACAGTTTCAGCCAAATACTCCCTCGCTTGATGGCCATACTTAACTGCTACGGTGATAGCTTATCCATCACAAATATGCTGGAGTAGTTTGTTAAGAAATGTGTCACAGCGCTCAAGTTCCGAACGAGCAATAAACTCATCAGGTTTGTGCCCTTGATCCATGGATCCCGGTCCACAAATGACCGTCGGTATACCGAGGCGATTCTGAAACAATCCACCCTCCGTACCAAAGGCCAGTTTGATAAATGAATCGGTATCCATTAATTTTTGAACTGTGGATACCACATCCTCTTCAGCAGACGTATTTAGCGCCGGATATTGGTTGAACATTTCAATCGCAATTTGGGCGTCCGGAAAATCCTGTTGATATTCATGTTCGATATTCCTTGCCGCATGTTTGACGCGTTGGAAGATTCGATCCGGGTCATCCGCGCTGGTATTGCGAATTTCAAACTTGAAGTGGCAGTCTTTCGGCACAATGTTCAGCGCTGTGCCTCCCTCAATGACGCCAACGTGTAACGTACTGTAGGGAACGCTATAGTGATGATCATGTTCGCCATTCTCTACGAGATCAGATTGAATTTCGCGAATCGCCTGAATCATTTCACTCGCAAGATAAATCGCGTTCAATCCCTTGTTCGCCAACGCTGAATGCGCCTCTACACCTCGACAACGGCAGGTTGCTCCCAGTTTTCCTTTATGTCCAATTCCCACTGCCATTTCAGTTGGCTCTCCCACAATACAAAATGCGGGTCGATCTGGGGCGGATTCCAACATATCAATCATGCGCCTCACACCGACACAACCAATTTCTTCATCGTAGGAAAAGGCTAAATGTATCGGTTGCGAAAGCTTCTTTTCTACGGCACGAGGAACGATCGCCAGCACACAGGCGATAAAGCCTTTCATGTCAGTCGTACCCCGTCCGTATAGTCGGGAATCTTTCACTGACATCGTGAAGGGGTCAACGGTCCAATCTTGCCCGTCTACAGGCACCACATCGGTATGTCCAGAGAGCATGACACCGCCACCATCGTCAGGGCCAAACCTTGCGTAAAGGTTGGCCTTTGTGCCTTCATCATTGCAGGTCAGTGTAGAGCAAACACCATATCCAGACAGATACGCTTCAATGAAGCGTATCAGTTCCAGATTG
>JAHQWE010000079.1 GCA_019633985.1 Acidiferrobacterales bacterium
AAGGCGGTGGGAAAGGGGCTGAAAAAAGTCATGTCAAAAATGGGGATCTCGACTTTTCAGTCCTATTGTGGCGCACAAATTTTTGATGCAGTCGGCTTGTCTACCCGTTTTATAGAGCAATATTTTTTCGGCACTCATACCATGATTGAGGGCATTGGGTTGGAACAGGTTGCGGCAGAAGCTTTTTACAAACACAAGAAAGCCTATGCAGACCAAACCGGTGCCATTCAGTTGGATGTTGGTGGCGAATACGCTTATCGCGTGAATGGCGAATCCCATGTTTGGAATCCGGATACGATTTCCAGTCTGCAGCATGCAACCCGAAGTAACAATCCGAAAACCTTTGCCGAATTTTCCAAGGCGATTGACGAACAGGATAAAAAGTTCTTTAACCTGCGTGGGTTGTTTGAGTTTGAATGGGCTGATAATGCGATACCGATCGAGCAAGTTGAGCCTGCTGCTGAAATTGTGAAACGCTTCTCTACTGGCGCCATGTCATTTGGTTCTATTTCTCACGAAGCCCATTCGACCCTGGCGGTTGCGATGAATCGAATTGGTGGTCGCTCAAATACTGGAGAAGGGGGCGAGGAAGCAGAGCGTTTCAGTCCCCTACCAGATGGCACTCCGAATCCACAGCGTTCGGCGATCAAGCAAATTGCCTCAGGGCGATTTGGCGTCAGCGCAGAATATCTGGTCAATGCTGACGACCTGCAGATTAAAATGGCCCAGGGTGCAAAGCCCGGAGAGGGAGGCCAGCTTCCGGGTCACAAGGTGAACGCACAAATCGCCTCGGTTCGAAATTCAACGCCGGGTGTTGGATTGATCTCACCCCCGCCTCACCACGATATCTACTCCATTGAAGATCTTGCGCAGCTGATACACGATCTTAAAAATGTGAATCCGAAGGCCCGCATTTCCGTGAAGTTGGTGTCTGAAGGCGGTGTGGGGACAGTTGCGGCCGGTGTTTCCAAAGCGCATGCAGACCACGTGACGATTTCGGGATTCGAAGGTGGCACGGGTGCTAGTCCTCTAACATCGATCAAGCA
Source organism: Acidiferrobacterales bacterium (assembly GCA_019633985.1). Taxonomy (GTDB): domain Bacteria; phylum Pseudomonadota; class Gammaproteobacteria; order Arenicellales; family Poriferihabitantaceae; genus VYFG01. The sequence continues at coordinate 1,047 of JAHQWE010000079.1, forward strand.
TGCGGGTATCCCCTGGGAGATCGGGCTAGCCGATACGCATCAAACGCTGGTCATGAATCGACTGCGCGGCCGTATTTCAGTGCAGGTCGACGGCGGCCTGCGCACGGGTAGAGACGTAGCTATCGGCGCCTTGCTGGGTGCAGATGAATTTGGCTTTGCGACCGCGCCCCTGATCGTGGAAGGCTGCATCATGATGCGGAAGTGTCATCTGAATACCTGCCCGGTTGGTGTCGCTACGCAGGATCCGGTTCTTCGCAAGAAATTCACCGGAAAACCCGAGCATGTAGTCAACTATTTTTTCTTCGTTGCCGAAGAAGTTCGGCAAATCATGTCGAAACTCGGTTTCAGAACATTAAACGAAATGATTGGGCAATCGAACCGAATCAATATGACCAAGGCGCTTAACCATTGGAAAGCCCGTGGTCTGGACTACTCGAAAATTCTGGCGCAGCCTGAAGCGGATGAAAACACGGCCATTTACAATTGTGAACAACAGGATCATGGACTGGAGAATGCCTTGGATCATTCGCTGATCGAACAATCCTGGAAGGCATTGGAAAACGGAGAGAGAGTGGAAATCAACACCGTAATTCGTAGCTTGAATCGCTGTGCAGGATCCATGTTATCTGGCCGAATCGCAGAGCGCTATGGCGCCAAAGGTTTGCCCGAAGACACCATTGTGATCAATGCCACGGGAACTGCTGGGCAATCTTTCGGTGCCTGGTTAGCGCGCGGCGTATCTTTTTCTTTGAAGGGAGAGGCAAATGACTATGTTGGCAAAGGACTGTCCGGTGGCCGGCTGGTTGTATATCCTCCTGACGACAGCGCGATCGGCGCCGCGTCACAAAATATCATTGTCGGTAACACCGTCATGTATGGCGCAATTGAGGGCGAGGCTTATTTCTGCGGTGTCGCCGGTGAGCGTTTTTGTGTCAGAAACTCCGGCGCTAGCGCTGTCGTAGAAGGCGTTGGTGATCACGGGTGTGAGTATATGACAGGCGGCGTAGTGGTCTGTCTGGGCGCCACAGGGCGTAATTTCGCTGCGGGTATGTCGGGCGGCATTGCATATGTGTTGGATGAAGATAGTTCTTTCGCGGTGAGTTGTAATCAAGAGCTGGTGGAGCTGCGAGAGATTGCAGCAGATGCTGCAGGTGCCGATGTTTCAGACATGCTTCAGGCGGACGAAACCAGATTGAAAATGATGATCGAAAACCATGCCAGGTACACCAATAGCAAGGTAGCGAAGAAAATATTGGAGAACTGGGACAGATATTTACCCAAGTTCGTTAAAGTGATGCCAACTGATTATGAAAGAGCACTAATGAAACTGCGTGATGAAGCGCTGCCCAGTCTGGAGGTGAGCAATGGGTAAAACCACAGGCTTTATGGAGATCGATCGAAAGGAGCGGCATTACCTGCCGGTCGAAAAGCGGGTTAAAAACTATCAGGAATTCGTAATTAACCTTGGAGACAAGGAACTACGAAATCAGGGAGCGCGGTGTATGGACTGCGGTATTCCCTACTGCCATTCTGGTTGTCCTGTTAATAATCTGATACCAGACTGGAATGACATGGTGTATCAGGACGACTGGCGTGCAGCCAGTGAACGATTGCACGCCACCAACAACTTCCCTGAATTTACCGGTCGTATCTGCCCTGCGCCCTGTGAGGCGTCCTGTACTCTCAATATTGAAGACAACCCTGTCACGATCAAAACCATTGAGTACAGCATAGTCGAGCGGGCCTGGAAGGAAGGTTGGATTCAGCCACAAATTCCCAAACACCGCAGTGGCAAGCGAGTCGCGGTAATTGGTTCTGGCCCAGCAGGAATGGCGTGTTCACAACAGCTCGCCAGGGTCGGTCATAGCGTGTCTCTCTATGAGAAGAATGATCGCAGTGGTGGGCTTTTGCGTTACGGGATTCCCGATTTCAAGCTCGACAAGCAAATCATCAATCGTCGAATGGCGCAAATGAAAGCCGAGGGTGTGCGATTTCATGCGAATACGCATGTCGGTGTGGATCTGCCGGTGACCTATCTGATGGAGAACTTTGATGCAGTAGTTCTTTCAGGTGGTAGCGAAGTGCCACGTGATCTTCCGGTAGAGGGCCGAGAGTTAAACGGCGTGCACTATGCGATGGAATTTTTGAAAACCAATTCAATGCGTGTACAGGGCAGTGATGTCGATGATAAGGATTTTATATCTGCCGAAGGCAAACACGTGGTTGTGATTGGGGGAGGTGATACAGGCTCTGACTGTATCGGTACGTCCAATCGTCATGGTGCGGCCAGTATTACGCAAATTGAAATTCTGTCGCAACCACCCGAGCGGGAAGACAAATCGCTAACCTGGCCAAACTGGCCGCATAAGCTGCGCACGTCATCTTCTCATGAAGAAGGCTGTAGTCGTTTATGGGATGTCATTACCAAAGAATTTATTGGTGATGGTAGTGGTAATCTGCAATCGATTCGCTGTGCCAAAGTGGCGTGGAAGATGGTGGATGGAAACTGGAAAATGGAAGAGATACCGGATTCCGAGTTTGAACTGAAGGCAGAGCTGGTAACACTGGCGATGGGTTTCGTGCATCCCGTCTATCAGGGTATGCTGGAAGATCTCGATATCACCGTGGACGGACGAGGCAATATTGACGCAGCGTTCGAAGGTGAAAAAGCATTCCATACCAATATCGATGGCGTGTTTGCCGCTGGAGATATGCGAAGAGGACAATCTCTTGTCGTCTGGGCGATTCGGGAAGGCCGCGATTGTGCCAAGGCGGTAGATCAGTTCCTCAGGGCGAACAACAGCTTGCAGGACTAAAATCATAAAATCTTGAGTCAGTTTAATGCGGTTTAAAGGGCTATTCCCCGCTACCGAGTGCTGTGATGTGTTGAAACCTTTATCCCGAGAAATCAGTGTTTCCTGAATTAAAGAATGATCGATTGCTACGTGCAATCAGACGTGAGCCTGTGGATTGCACACCAGTTTGGATTATGCGGCAGGCTGGTCGGTATCTGCCGGAATACCGCGCTACCAGAAAAGAAGCCGGTGACTTCCTCACACTTTGTAAAACGCCGGAGCTGGCTTGTGAAGTAACCTTGCAGCCATTAAGGCGGTTTCCTCTGGACGCAGCGATTTTGTTTTCAGACATTCTGACAATACCTGACGCTATGGGGCTAGAGCTTTCTTTGAATGAAGGAATTGGCCCTAAATTCGCCAAACCACTGCGAAACCGGCGCGATATAGAAAATCTGCCAACCCTTGATATGGCATCAGATCTTCGATATGTCACAGATGCAGTGACCCTGATTCGCAACGAACTTAGTGGCAGTGTGCCTCTTATCGGATTTACCGGCAGTCCGTGGACCTTGATGACGTATATGGTGGAAGGGGGTAGCAGTAAGGAATTTGCCCTGGCAAAAGGTATGTTGCATGACGATCCTGAGTCCGCTCACCTGCTATTGCAAAAAACAACTGATGCAATTATTGACTACCTGAAGGCGCAGGCTTTGGCGGGCGCGCAAGCCTTAATGGTATTTGATAGTTGGGGCGGCGCACTATCCAGTCACACCTACCCCGTTTTTTCATTGGGCTATATGCAGCAGATTGTGGATGCGCTGAAGTCTGATCCGGTTTCAAAAGATATTCCCGTTACGTTATTTACCAAGGGCGGTGGAAACTGGCTGGAAAGCATTGCTGCCACGGGGTGTGATGCGGTGGGACTGGATTGGACAGTTTCGATTGCTTCAGCTCGGGAACGTATTGGTGACAAAGTCGCACTGCAGGGAAATATGGACCCGACCATTCTGTATGCTTCAGCGGATAAAGTGTCCCTGGAGGCGGAGCGAATTGTGAAGGAGTTTGGTGCCTATAACGGGCATGTGTTCAATCTCGGACATGGCATTCATCCGGGTATTGATCCTGAAAAAGTGTCTGCCCTGGTAGAAACGGTGCATTCAGCGAGCCGGCGCAAGAAAGACTAAGGCCCTATGCGGAAAGAAGGAGCGCGTTTGGTTTCACAAGCGCGCTAGTAAAAGGCTGTCTTTGTCAGCCGACCGAATTACTCAGTCGCTTTGGCCTGAGCGCTTTCGAATTGCCCAAGTTGTTCGTCAGTCGCCTTGTTCTGAAATTGCGCTTTATAGTCGGCGAATGGCATGCCGTATATCAGCTCTCTAGCTTGGTCATAGTCCATTTCTATTCCATGATCCGTCGCTTCTGATACATACCATTTGGAAAAACAATTCCTACAGAAATAGGCAAGGTTCATCAGATCTATGTTCTGTACCTCAGGATATTTCTGCAAGTGTCCGAGCAGCTTGCGAAATAAGGCCGCTTCAATTTCGGTTCTTTGCTGGTCGGTGATTTCTGGTAATGTTGATTCAGTCATTTAGTTACTCTCCAATGTTTGCGGCTTTGGCTGTTGCGACTCTCGCCAGTTTCTGTTTCATCAAATTAGATGCGTATCGAGTTTGTACAAGATCGACCAACACCACCACAAAAATAACGAAATAAAAAGTTGCTTTGCTCATTGGGACAATGTCGTATCCAAATAGTTTTAGATGAGCGAGATGCGCACCCTCGCTGAGGAGCATGATGCCAACAATGAAGAGAATAAAAAGACCAATCACTTCGTACATTCGGTTTTTTTCCAGAAAGGTGGCAACGCTGTCTGACAACCAAATCATCAATACTCCGCCAATAATGATCGCAGTCGCCATCACTGCGAAGACATCGGTCAATGCCATAGCACTTAGAATCGAGTCAAAAGAAAACACGACGTTCATCACGACGATCATAGTGAGGGCGCCAGCAAACGAGCTTTTCGGTTTGGTTTGAGCATGCAAATCCTCCATGATCAGCATATGCATAATCTCCTTGATGGCCGTGTAGATGATAAATACCCCGCCGAATAGCACAACTACCGCATGGAGATTAAAATCACCTTCGATAAAGCCAGGTATATGTGCTGCAAACAGAGAGTTCTGAAAGGCACTCAAAACTTTCATCAACAAGAACAAAAGCACGATGCGCAGCGCAACAGCTAATCCGATGCCCCAGCGCCTCACTTGTGCCTGGCGGGCGGGCTCGACTCGTTTAGACTCCAGGGATATGTAGAGCAAGTTATCGAAGCCAAGCACTGCCTGGAGCATGGTCAGCATGGCCAAGGTAAACAAATTTTCCAGAGTAAAGATTTCCACCAAGTTGATCCTTAGATTTTTTTGGCGATTCTACACCAGAGCGATATTGAGGCTGTATGGTTTCAACGACAGTACCTGCGTGTCCAAATGAGCCTCAGCATGATCCTGTAATGTGATGGCAACCTTAGTCAATCATTTGCTTTGATATACTCCTCCTCTAGTTTGTATCTACACCTGGCTTCCATGTCCCTTCAAGCAAAAATCCCCGCAGAGGATGCGATTTCTCACGCGCGAGATGTCATTCAAATTGAGGCGGACGCCATTCTCGCTTTGCTGGATCGAATTGGCTCAGAATTTGAAATGGCCTGTGAACGGATTCTGGCCTGTAAGGGCAGAGTAGTGGTTACCGGTATGGGAAAATCAGGGCATGTTGGTGGAAAGATAGCCTCAACTCTTGCCAGCACGGGCACGCCAGCATTCTTTGTACATCCCGGCGAGGCCAGTCATGGCGATCTGGGGATGATTACGCCCGATGATCTGGTCATTGCGATCGCGAATTCCGGTGAGACCCCGGAAATTATCAGCATATTGCCTGTGGTGAAGCGAATTTGCTCAGGATTGATCGTATTAACAGGAAATACGGGTTCCCGATTAGCACAGGAGGCGGATGTTTGCCTCGATGTTGGGGTGGCAAAGGAAGCATGCCCGCATAACTTAGCGCCGACCGCGAGTAGCACGGCAACACTGGTGATGGGAGATGCACTAGCAGTTGCAGTACAGCGTTTGCGAGGGTTTTCCGAGATGGACTTTGCTCGAACCCATCCCGGTGGCACATTAGGAAAACGGCTTTTGCTCTATGCGTCTGACCTCATGCATTCAGGAGATGCGCTGCCGCTGGTTTCCGGTGATGCGACCATGCAAGAGTTGCTCTTGGAAATGTCCAGTAAATCACTGGGAATGGTGGGCGTTGTGGATGAAAACAAAGAGTTATTAGGGATGTTTACCGATGGCGATTTGCGTCGTGCGCTCAGTTCAGCGGTGAATATCTATGAAAGTGCCGCAGTTGACGTCGTGAATCGCGATCCATTCACAATTCGATCGGATACGCTGGCGGCGGAAATAGTGAAGATCATGCGAGACTATGCGCAACAGGGGCCGCATGCGATTAACGGTTTGTTTGTTGTGGATGATTCGGGAGCGGTTGTTGGTGCCCTCAATACCCATGACTTACTTCGTGCTGGAGTCATATAGCAGTTTATGAATGTGTTTGCGGTAACAAAGAGAGAAAAGGAAGGGTTGGGTGTTTGAATTAAGGCAGAATCTGGTTCTAGCCGGTGTTTTCGTTGTTTTGCTTGTGGTATCTGCCTGGTTGCAGTTTAGCCTGCTGGAAACGCCGGTTTCCGACCTATCCCCAGAAGAGAAGAATGCTCCGGACTATTACATAGAGAACTTTGTCTCGACCGGGATGGACGAACTGGGGAAAAAATATGAATTACGGGCTGACCGAATGGTCCACTATCCCTATGGAGATCGTGCTTTACTGGATAATCCCCATATCGTTCAGTACGACCTCAATCAGACGCCGCGGCATATCTATGCAGATTCCGGCTGGTTGTATAACGAGACCTCAAAAGTCCTGTTAACTGGCAATGTCAGAGTTGTGCAGAGTCAAACTGGTGAAGTTGGCGGAGCGTCACTGGGTGATAAGATGGTAATTATATTGAACGAGGATCGGGGCTGATCTCTGTCTATCTCGGAATAATGCCGGTGGAATACCGCAAATCGAGGTGGATACAGGGGTAATTTTGCCTCCAGGCAGTCTGATTCCGCGCTACAATTAGCGGATAAAACACAAAAATCTCTCGCCCAGTCGAGCTGAGAACAGGATCATGATGGTGAAACGTATTCTTTCCCTTTCAGGGGTTACAAAACTACTGGTGGTTGGGTCGGCTGTCGCCCTAATTATCAGTCCGCTACAGGTATCCGCTCTGGATAGTGACAGTGAACAACCCGCTACTTTGGAAGCGAATGATTTTGAGCTGGATCTGAAAACAGGGGTCAGAACTTATCGTGGCGATGTATTATACCGACAAGGCAGTATTCGTCTGGAATGCGACGAGTTGGTGACTTACTTCAACGACGAAGGAGAGCTCGACAAGGCTTTCTGTACGGGAGATCCAGGTCGATTCAAGCAACGACCAGAAGATTCAGAGGAAGATATGATCGGTATAGCGCGCGAAATTACGCTGGATCAGATCAAGGAAATGGTCACTCTGAAAAGTAATGCCCAGGTAGAGCAGGGTAACCAACAAATGTCTGGACGCCTGCTGACCTACAATCTGGCGACAGAGAAAGTGATCGTGAAGGGCGACAAAAAAGCGCCGACCAAAACGACCGCCAAAAAATCAGATGAGCAAACTGCGTCTACCGAAAAAGCAGGTGAAGCGAGTACTTCTGCGGAACCTACTTCCTCCAGGGCAACGTTGATCATTCAGCCGCGTAAAAAGAAAAAGAAAAACTAATTCGCTAAATGCGTACACTGAGCGCTCGATCTCTGATTAAGAGATACAAACAGAATGTCATCGTTAACGGCGTCGACCTTGAGGTGAATGACAACGAGGTGGTTGGACTTCTCGGGGCTAATGGCGCCGGAAAGACCACCAGCTTCAATATGATCATCGGGTTGGTAAGGGAATCAGAAGGCAATGTGTTTTTGGATGATGAAGATATTACCGAACTTCCGATGCATGAGCGCGCACGCCTCGGCATTGGGTATTTACCCCAGGAGCACTCTGTTTTCCGCAAGCTTACTGCTGAAGAAAATATTCTTGCGGTATTGGAGACTACAGGTAAACATGATGCCGATGAACGCGCTGAAATCAGCCGCACGCTGCTTGAAGAATTTGGAATTTACCGACTGCGTGACAAGCAGACGATCCAACTTTCTGGTGGAGAGCAACGACGAGTGGAAATAGCCCGGGCGTTGGCTCTGGAGCCTTCCTTCATTTTGTTGGATGAACCATTTGCCGGGGTAGATCCAATCGCGGTACGGGAAATCCAGCACATTATCACCCAGCTCAAAAATCGCGGGATTGGCGTGCTCATTACGGACCACAATGTGCGAGAAACATTGGGTATTTGTGACCGCGCATATATTTTACATCGTGGAGAGGTCTTGATATCCGGGCCGCCACAGGAAATAATGCAGGATCAACGTGCGCGGGAAGTCTATCTAGGGGAAGACTTCAGAATGTAAATCAGTCGCGATATACAGGACGCTCTCTGAGCGCCTCCAGGTTACAGAATGCTATAAAAATAGTACGGGCCAGGAATTACGACGAAAATGGGGAAGGCGGTGAAATGGGGACAATAGACAATTGGGGGGCGGCAAGCGGATTAGCGCGTGAATTCACATGGGGGTTTGCTTGGGATTCAGACGGGAATGGTTATAAGGAACATCAGAGTCACAAAAATTGTGGCAAATTGCGTCTGGCGAAAAAAAGGGTTCTACTTCAAAACGCATGCATCAAAACATGCATCAAAAGATGAGTCGATTGAAATCAGTGGCCCTCTATCCTTCAATGGTTGCTATCTTTGCGGGCCCCGCGATTGCGCAATCTAGATATGGAGGATTCGTATCTGTGCGATGCAATCCGAACAGTATAGCAAGAAATTCGAGCACCGCTCAGTCTTAATAAATACCACTTTTTTGGGTAAACTGATTCTCTATTGAAAACCACCAAACTGGATGAAGCAGGGCCTTAGTCTTAAGCAGAGTCAGCGTCTTACGATGACGCCGCAGCTGCAGCAAGCAATCAAATTGCTGCAGATGAATAACATTGAGCTCAGCGAAGAATTGCTTCATGCCCATGAAACCAACCCGCTGCTCGAGTTGGAAGATCCTCCAGAGCGCCAGGAAGTCACTCATGAACAGGATATTGTTGATATCAATTCCAGTGGCGAGGCAGGAGAGGCCTTGAATGAGGACTGGGTTTCCAGTCAAGTCTATGATCGCGCTACGACTTCCGCACAACAGTTTGAGGGCGATTACGACATACCGGACAACAATGTTGGGTTAACCCTGACACAACATCTCGATGATCAGCTGAAGCTCCTGTCGTTGAGCGACCGCGAAAAGCTTGCGGCGGACTACCTCGTTGGCTATATCGATGAAGCCGGATATCTGCAGATAGAGCTAGAAGAGCTGCTCGTTGAGCTGGGTCAGTATCAGGAGATTTCGCCGGTATTTACTTTAGAAGATATCGAGATCGCGTTAAAAGTAGTGCAAAGCCTCGAACCAATAGGAGTTGGAGCGCGTAATCCTGGCGAATGTCTCCACCTTCAATTGAACGCCGTTGATGCGGAAACAGAGACCTTGAAACTGGCGAAGGAAATTGTGGATCATCACCTGCCGCTGTTGGGAGCGCGCGACTATCAGACGATGAAAAAGCGTTTGCGCTGCGAAGAGGATGCGCTGAGAGAGGCGATTAAAATGATCAAATTGCTCAATCCCCATCCAGGCTACAGTATCGGGGATGTCTCGGTAAACTATATTGCACCCGATGTGGTGGTTGAACACCACAAAGGTGTCTGGCTTGCTCGTTTAAATACCGGTGCCCTACCTAGAGTCGAAATCAATGCGGAATACCAGCAATTGGTCAACGAAAATGCATCCAATGCATCGTTTTCGCAAATGAAGGAACAGCTGCAGGATGCCAAGTGGTTACTGGCTAATATTGAAAAGCGACATTCCACAATTTTGTCTGTGGCAGCGGAAATTGTCGAACGACAGCAGGCGTTTTTCGATCATGGCCCTGCGGCGATGCGACCTATGATCCTGCGCGATGTCGCAGAAGTACTTGATATCCACGAATCCACTGTATCGCGCGCTACCAATGGAAAATATATGCTGACACCCATCGGTGTATTCGAGCTGAAGTATTTCTTTTCAACAGAACTGAATGCATCCGACGGTACCAACACTTCGTCGGTTGCCATTCAAACTTTGATCAAGGAGATGATCAATGATGAGCCACCTACGAAACCAATTAGTGACATGAAAATATGCAAGGCGTTGGAGGAGCAGGGTTTTGAAGTTGCCCGTCGCACCGTCGCCAAGTATCGGGAGCAGATGAATATCCCGTCAACCAGCAAACGTAAGAGCCTATAGGAGAGCAATACCGACTTCACAACTTAATTTTACCTGTCGAGGATTCGACGAAACACCCAGGAGACAACTAATATGCAAATATCAATTAGCGGACACCATTTAGACATCACAGATTCACTACATCATCACGTGTCGGAGAAAGTAGAAAAGATTGTTAGACACTTTGATCATGTCACCAATACGAATGTGGTACTTCAGGTTGAAAAGAAACGCCATATGGCGGAAGCGACAATCAATACCAAAGGAGCGATGATTCACGCATCCAGTACCTGTGACGATATGTACGCCGCAATTGATTCAATGATCGGAAAACTAGACCGACAGGTTATAAAGCACAAGGAAAAACTCACTGACCACCATCGTGCTGAATCGGTTGCGATGCAAGCGGAAGAAGTTGCCGCAGAACTTTTGGGAACCGATTGACCCGCTCTATCCCGCTCAGGAGCCGCATCATTGTGCGCTTTTTGGGCGGGTCCTTCTGATGAAGTGTTCGGGGTCTAAAGTCGAAAAAACTGCACAGAGCGGCCAGATCAAATACAATTCCGCTCTTCACCCCGTAGGATAGCCCGCACCACTTTCTCTATGCGAGATACACAGATTTCAGATTATCTGAGCCCAAGCCGTATCGTCCTGGACTTCGACACTACCAGTCGCAAGCGGCTTTTCGAACACATCGCGGAAGTTTCGGGAGACGATGAGTCAGGAATTAGCGAAGATGCCATTTTTAAGACAATATGTGAACGTGAGCGTTTAGGCAGTACCGGCCTCGGTCACGGTATTGCAGTGCCCCATGGCCGAATCGCCAACCTGGAATCCCCTATCATTAGTGTATTCCGGTTGTCGAATCCCATTGACTACGAAGCGCCGGATGAAGAGCCTGTATGGCTAGCGATCGGTTTGCTGGTGCCAGAAGAAGCCACCGATACCCATCTCCAACTTTTCTCTCTATTGGTCGGCTGCTTTCAGGATCAGCAGTTCATACAGGCGATCAAAGACTGCGAAACTGCCGCGCAAGTAGATCAATTATTCGTAGGCCGTTAATGGCTCCTCATACTGTGAGTTCATCGACTGACAAACAGCATGCGGTATCAGCTTTGCTTGGGAGCATTCCGCACGTTCACTGGTATCGCCAGACTGCCAAAACACTAGAGAGTTGCTATCAACATGCGCATTTGTTTGGCTATTTGAATCCACTGCGCGCAACACCGATTCAAATCGTTGATCAAGCGGCAATGGAGTGGATGTTTAGTATGAGCGACAGTGAACTCCGACAGTCTCCCTGTTTCGACGCTGCAAAGTGTGTCGCCACGATTATGTGCGATAGTCTGAAACCTAATCCAAATATCGAAGAAATTTGTGTGCAGCATGACATTGCACTTCTGAAAACCTCATTAAACCCCGGCACCACCCTGGACTACCTGCAGGGAAGATTACCTCAGATGTTGTCACCGCGCTGTAATAAGCATGGTGTATTTCTCGCGGTGATGAATACCGGTGTAATGATTACCGGCGTGAGTGGTGTCGGCAAGAGTGAGGTTGCCCTGGATCTCATTCAACGCGGCCATCAGTTGATTGCCGATGACATTGTGGATATCTATCGACGTGACGGCGCGGAACTCTTTGGGGAGTGCTCTCCCACTCTCAAGGGTTATCTCGAAATCCGAGGGCTGGGAATTATCAATATTGAAAAAATGTTTGGTCCTGCTGCGGTTCTGGATCACTATCAATTGCAGTTAATCATCAATCTCAAAGACGCCACCAATACAGAGATCCGTAACCTGGATCGATTGCAGCCCAGTCTGGAGGATACGGAAATACTGGGCCGCCATGTGCCAACCTTAAACATGTTGGTTGCGCCCGGACGCAACCTTTCGGTGCTGGTAGAAGCCGCTACACGGGATCACTTACTGCGTATGTCTGGCGTAGACAGTAGTTTGGAGTTTATTCATCAACACGACAAGATGATGGGCGTCGAAGCGCTCAGCAAAACAGCAACTGACGAAGAATCCGCCCAGGGCAAAATGGATCAATGAAGCTACGTGCAACAGATTTAATTATCGTCAGCGGGATGTCGGGCTCAGGAAAAAGTGTGGCCCTGCAATCTCTTGAGGATATCGGCTACTACTGTATTGACAATTTACCCGCGGTGCTGCTTCCGGAGTTCAACCAGTATCTACCTGATCATACCTCTGATGGAGATGATGAAATCGCGGGCGCAGCGGTGAGCATCGATGCCAGAAACAACCAGTTTCTTGACGATTTGGATCAAACGCTTGACAAGCTCGAGCAGCAAGGCCGAGCTTGCCGTATTTTGTTCATTGATGCCGAAGAATCAATCTTGCTGCGGAGGTATAGCGAAACCAGAAGAAAACACCCGTTAACGGGTGGCTCAACACCACTCATTGAAGGTATGCGGCAGGAACGAAAACTTTTGCAGCCGCTGCGCGATCGTGCCGAGAAGGTTTTTGATACCACTGAAACGACTCCTCACCAGTTACGGGCGCAGGTGAGAGATTTCGCTGGTGGCTCTAGCGTCGACGGCCCTTTAATTCTAGTGGAATCGTTTGGTTTTAAGCATGGATCACCTCGAGAAGCAGATTTTATTTTCGACGTGCGCTGCTTACCGAATCCGCACTGGGAAGAACATTTGCGCCCGTTAACCGGGCTCGATCAACCGGTCGCTGAGTACCTTGAAAATCAACCAATGGTGATGGAGATGACGGAAGAGATTTTCCGTTTCCTTAGAAAGTGGCTACCCGGATTTGCCAGTGAAAATCGCAGTTACATTACTGTGGCAATTGGTTGCACTGGCGGACAGCATCGTTCGGTGTATATTTGTGAACAGGTCGTAAAACGATTCCTCCAAGAGGATATCGGTGCCCAAGTTCGTCATCGACAACTGGAGATGCAGTCCCGTGATTGAAAGAGATATCGAAGTGATTAATAAGCTGGGGTTGCATGCACGTGCGGCGTCCAAGCTCGTCAAACTCACGGCGGGTTTTGAAAGTACTATCAAGCTGATCGGCCGGGGGCAAGAAGTGGATGCCAAAAGTATTATGGGTATCCTTATGCTCGCAGCTGCTCAGGGCACAATGCTCTCGTTGAAAGTAGAAGGGGCTGACGAGGAGCTGGCAACTAGCGCAGTGGAAGAGATGTTCGCTGACTGCTTTGGCGAGGGCGAATAGTGCGCGGACGATTTGACAGGGTGCTACGATGCTAGCGCTGCATGGAACGGGGGTCGGTGCAGGTATCGCGATTGGCAAAGCCCGAATCATCAGTAAACCGGGTGAAAATATCGCACGGTATGAGATTGAATCCAGCGAAATTGCCACTGAGATCAATAGACTCAAAACCAGCGTTCAACAAGCGGTGTCTTCTCTGATTTCTTCGGGGGAAAAAATTGATGGAGATATACCAGAAGAAGTAGCCGCGCTGCTGGAAACCCACGCCATGATTCTTCAGGATCCGATGCTGCTGGAGGAAACCACCAAAATCATACGCCAAAAGAAGATCAATGCGGAGTATGCGTTGTCGCTGTATGGGAAACGCATGCAGAAAGTATTCGATGAGATCCCTGACCCATATCTGAGCAGTAAATCCGCTGATATTGCTCAGGTGATCCAACGGGTACAAGGCGCGTTGATCGAGTCTGACGAATCACCCGAGCAAAGCCTGTCGAATCAGCCAGACGGTGCGTTTGACGGAGAAATCATTATTGCCAATGATCTGACTCCTGCGGACACCATTGCGCTCAAAAAACATCGCATCTCGGGCTTCCTAACCAATCTAGGCGGTCCAACCTCTCATACTGCTATCCTCGCACGGAGCATGCAAATCCCTGCTATTGTTGGATTGCATGGCGCACTAAACCTGCTTCGAACCGGTGATTTGTTAATTGTTGACGGCAAGCGTGGCGTCATCATGGCGGGTCCAGACGAGCGATCCCTGGACGCCTATCAGCGCCGCCGCGAAAAAATTAATCGCCGTAGTCAAGCACTGGAAACCCTGCGAGAAGCAGAAGCTATTTCCCTTGACGGTCAGCGAATCGGACTGTTTTCGAATGTCGAACTTCCTGAAGAGGTTGCGTTTAGTGCGAGACAAAACGCGGAGGGCGTGGGGCTGTATCGCACCGAATTTCTGTTTATGAATCGCGACGAATTGCCGGATGAAGAAGAGCAGTTCGCGGTGTACTCTGAAGTGCTGAAAAGTAGTGATAAGCCGGTCACTATTCGTACCCTTGATCTCGGCGCGGATAAACAAGTAGATGGCGGTCGGGTATCCGAGGGCCAGGGTACTAATCCGGCTCTCGGGCTTAGGGCAATTCGTCTTTGTTTGCATGATGTTGGTTTGTTTAAGCCGCATCTGCGCGCTATTTTTCGCGCATCAGTGTTTGGAAAAACACGCCTAATGGTGCCCATGCTGTCCAATGTAGAAGAGCTCGATCAACTGTTTATTCTAATTGAAGAAGTCAAACAGGAGCTGCGCGAACAAGGGTGCGCGTTCGACGACACCATCCCTGTAGGAGGTATGATTGAAGTGCCTGCCGCCGCGGTCACCGCTGATATTTTCGCTCACAAGCTCGACTTTCTCTCGATCGGTACCAACGACCTGATTCAATACACGTTAGCGATTGATCGTATTGATGACGAAGTGAACTATCTCTATGACCCTTTACACCCCTCTATTTTGCGTTTGGTGAAAATGGTGATTGATGCTGGTCGCCATGCCAACATACCTGTCTCCATGTGTGGTGAAATGGCGGGCAATCCTGAGTTTACCCGTGTGTTACTGGCTTTGGGTTTGCGCGAATTCAGTATGGACCCAGCTTCACTACTGGAGGTCAAACAACGCATTCGTATGAGTGATGTTGCGTTACTCGAGGCAGTGCTCCCGGAAATAATGAACGAAATGGAGCCCGCTAAGCTGCGCCAGAAAGTCTCGGAAATGAATCAGTAAATCGTTTCAGTCATTTCTCACTAAATAGTTTTTTTCAGGATTTATCGATGACCTACCAAAAAAATACCGGGATCACCCGTGTGATCAAGGCGTTCGGTTATTCGTGCCAAGGCTTAGTTGCAGCCTGGCGCGGTGAAGCAGCATTTCGCCAAGAAATCGTGTTGTGTCTTGTGCTGGTGCCCCTCGGTTTATGGCTTGGTGAAACCGGTACGGAACGCGCGCTACTGGTGTTGGTAGTGATGCTAGTGCCTGTGATTGAGCTACTAAATTCGGCGATAGAGGCGGTGGTTGATCGATTTGGGGGCGAAATACACCCTCTCTCTGGACAAGCAAAGGATATCGGTTCCGCTGCCGTGCTGCTCTCCTTGTTTATCGTCGCGATTGTTTGGGCGCTTGTGTTGCTGTAGCGCATGAGATTACTTATTCTTATTAGCAATTAACTTCACTTTCGGTTCTCTATGTCATCAGCGCAAGTTACGTCTGAGCTCCTTGTTCAGCAACAAGGCAGTATTACTACCGTAACGCTCAACCGCCCTGAACTTCGCAATGCACTGACCTTCGAGATGTACTCGGGTCTAGCTGAAATTTGTCAGTCTCCCCCTGAGGGCACCCGTGTGATTGTGATTCGGGGCTCTGGTGACAAAGCATTTGCAGCGGGTACCGACATCAAGCAGTTCCGGCAGTTTGAGAGCGCTAAAAACTTTCTCGACTACGAAAATCGGATTGATGAAGTGCTCGACGCGATTGAGACATGTAAGGTGCCGACAATTGCTGCGATTAGCGGCGCTTGCACTGGAGGCGGTGCGATGATTGCTGCGGTGTGTGATCTCCGTATCAGCACCGCAGATCTCAAGTTCGGTTTTCCCATTGCCAGAACGTTGGGAAACACACTTTCGTCACGTTCACTTGCCCGGCTTGGAGCGATCATCGGTCAGTCCAGAACCCGGGAAATCATATTTACCTCTCGATTGATCGCGGCTGACGAAGCCTCCAGCATCGGCTTGGTGTCAGAAGTATTGGCAGATGCTGCGGCGGTATTTGATCACGCGATTCAACTTGCCACTGCGCTTGCGGAAAAAGCCCCCTTAACGCTCTATGCCACTAAAATGTTGCAGCACCGTTTATTAAAAGGCGACACCAATGATGAAGACATGGTGTTGATGTGTTACCAAAGCAGCGACTTCCAGCATGGTCTTGAGTCATTTCTGGCCAAAAAGAAACCAGAGTGGGAAGGCAAATAGGTGGAGCACTACTGATGTCTGGTCCGCTAAAGGGGTGTCGTGTCATCGAGCTGGCGCACATTATGGCGGGCCCCGTAGCTGGATTGATGTTGGCTGATATGGGCGCAGATGTCATTAAGGTAGAAAAGCCAGGAGGCGATGACACCCGCCGCATGGTTCCACCTCAAGTCGGTGATGAGAGCGCAGCGTTTATGATGATGAATCGAAATAAACGGGGAATCGTGCTCGATATCAAATCTGACGCGGGGCGTGATGTGTTGCTTCGAATGATTTCTGGGGCGGATGTGCTGATCGAAAACTATCGCAAAGGCACGATGGAGAAACTGGGGCTTGGATATGAGCGTTTAAAAGAGCGCAATCCCGGTCTGGTGTATTGTGAAATCTCGGGCTTTGGTCGCACCGGTCCCTACGCCGAACGGGGTGGTTTTGACTTAATCGCTCAGGGCATGAGTGGATTGATGTCCATTACCGGTGAGTCGAAAGATCAACCGCCAATTAAGACTGGTGCGCCGGTGACTGATATCACAGCGGGTATTTTGGCTGCCATGGGGATAGCAGCTGCCTATGCGTATCGATTGAAAACTGGAGAAGGTCAAAAAGTTGATACCTCGTTATATGAAGCAGGTATCACCCATACCTATTGGCAATCCGCAATTGCGATGGCAACCGGTGAATCCCCCGAACCTCTCGGCTCGGCGCATCCTTTAAATGCGCCTTACCAGGCATTTGAAACCCAAGATGGCTGGATCAACATTGGCGCGGCGAATCAGTCGAATTGGGAGAGATTGTTGAGCTTAATTGAACGTCCAGAACTTGGCGATGACACCCGATTCAAGGATAACCCAAGCCGAATGAAAAACTTGCCGGCGCTGGTCAAAGAACTCAACGCCGAATTTCGAAAAGAGTTGACATCTTTTTGGTTGGAAAAACTAAACGCTGGTGGCCTGCCAGCGGGCCCCATTCAGTCCATTACCGAAATGCATACCCATCCCCAGACTCTGGCAAGAGAGATGGTGGTTTCCACAAACCATAAAACACAAGGCGAAGTGAAAACCATTGGCTGCCCGGTAAAGTTTTCTGAAACACCGTCCGGTGTGAGATCGGCAGCTCCTGTGTTGGGACAGCATGCGGCGGAACTATTGGAGGAGCTCGGCTTTGATCCCGAAGAAATCCAGCAATTATTTCGATCGGGAGTGGTGAACTAGATGGCTGATATTGCTGTCTGCTCGCACTCAAGATGGGTCAGACGTTTATCGTGTCAATCACATCGTAGTCTCTCTCGATCTAAAATGCTCCTTGTAAAAAAGTAAGAGTGACGGTTTAGGGTCGACAACAGGTATTTGAATATGGAAACAAAAAACATCAATCTTTACATTGGCTCTTTGGTCGTCGCGTTGGCATTGATTGTTTTCTCAACCAGCTTGATGGCGCAGAAGCTGGAATCAAAAAATTCTCAAGGCAAGTACGAAATCGATATTCTGTTTGTTTATACGGCGAAATCGAAGCAAGATTCGCACAATCTAAGCAAGGCAAATTCCAATGGTCATCGTCGTGTTCAAAGCGACGGCGAGGTATTAGAACAGCAGGCCAGGCAATCATTTGAAAATTCGCAAATCTCCGATGTAGAGCTGCGTGTGGTGGGTGAACATGTTACCGATTTTGTCGTGCCGGCTGGAATAAGTAAAAATGCGTTAACCGATCTGGTTAAATCAAAGGACGATGGTGCGATGGATGAGATTCATGATATCCGAGACTCCCTTAAAGCTGATCTCGTGGTATTTATCGGACCGAATGGGCCAACACCGTCTTGCGGAGACGTGAATTTCCCCCCTGATCTAGGCACGCCAGATTTAGGGTTCGAGGAGGTTTCGACTAACAACGCGGTGCATGCCTTTGCGGTAGCACATGTGATTTGTGCGTTTAGTCCTGGCGGTTATTCCATGCTCCACGAAATCGGACACCTTTTGCACGTCAGGCATCATCGGGCTTCAGACGGTACACGCGGGCAGCCGTTTAATTTTAATCATGGCTTCTTGTTTGACAGAGACGCTTCTCAAAAAACTCGATTCAGGACTCTGGCCGCAGGTGGTGGTAAAGGCCTGCCACCACGGATTCTGTATTGGTCCAATCCTGAAGTACGCTATCAAAACGTCCCTACCGGAATTCCGGAAGCCAACAATGATGCAGCAAATGCAGCGAACACGATCCGCCTAACCGCACAAACCATCGCAAGCTATCGAGTGAAACCTTAGTATTTTCTTGCCGGTTCTCGTGAATAAACTACGCTACCGTATACGATGTTACTTGTAGAGAACGACACGGCCTACAGAGCGCACTGAGCAACGTGTAAAAAGGGAAGCCTAGACCGTAGTGATCGATGCAACACAGTGCGACTCATAAAGAGAAATCAGGAATAGCATTGTCTGACGGGTAGGTTTCCTCCCTCCCGCACCTGCTGAAATTTATCCCAAAATCCCCGGTCGATTTTTTGAAGCGACTTCGGTGTGTTGTTCTTCCGATATCGACTTAAATGTTTCGGTCCACCATTGTAGGCAGCGTAACTGGCTTTGGCCAGATTATCTACACCGCCCTCGTGTTGATCCTCCCCCTTTCGTAACGCATAGCGCACCAGATAACGGTGAAGAATTTCGGTGCCCGCTGCGGCATTGTATTCAATGTCTCTGGCGAGAGATTGGGTGTCATAAAACCCTTTCCATACTCTCGGCATAATCTGCATCATTCCCAGCGCACCGGCGCTGGATGTCATCGGCATCAATTCACCGTTTCTTTTTCGATACTGGCGCCAGCAGGTTTCCTGCCAGGCAGTAGTTAAGACGAGTGTATGAAAAAGCTCTCGATAGCTTGGATCGAGCGGCTTGGTCATCAGCGTGCCAAAGGTAACGCTGTTGAGTAAATCCTGAACCTGATTCAGGTAGCGGTCCAGGTTATCCCTGTTCGGTGTGATCGTATTTAAGTCGAGCACATCGTTGTCTGTAACAGGATCTGTCTCACTGGCGGCGACGATGGGAAGCAGGTCAATTACGCTGATGAGCAAATCAGCTGCTTGCTCCGTAACGCTGGAGCTTGGATCTGCGTCATTGTTTGAGCCAGTTCCTGTGCCCGGTAATTGTAAACTGCGATCAAAATCAAATAGCTCCCGCATATCCGGATCGGCGTCGGGCCGCTTTTCCAAAGGGTCGATGGAGGGGTCGTCAATAAGGATTCTCGCGAGCTGTCGTAAGCCATCTACCGAGATATCCCAGCCGGTAACCGGGCCCAGCTGCCCAAGTGCTTCGAGCGCATCCGCCGCGGCGATGAATCCGAGAAACCGAAGGGATTTACCCCCATGCATATTCTGAGACATATTTCGAAATACCGGGCTTAAAAGCTGCCAGGTGGCAATAAAACTCTCACGTAAGGCTTCTGCACTACGTACGTTGCCATTTCTTAACACGTCAACCAGGTCGTAGCGAGTTTGGATCAACACATCCAGCAGCAGGTCTTTATCTTCGGCATCGAGCACATCCTGCGCGGCAGTCTTTACGATAAACGCCAGAAAGGTGTCCCATTGCTCCCAGTTTTGAATGAACCGTAGCGTCTCATCGTCGGATAAGGGCGATTGTTTTAGTGGTTTCACCTCGGTTTGTTCTACTTCAATATCGAACTCAACCTTGGCGGATATTTGTTGATCAGCAATACGCAGCTGGTCAAGATGTACCGACTCGATCATGCGTCTGGTGCGCTCAATATCCTGTTCACTTTGAAACAGGGGAAGAAGTTGGCGCGTTTCTTCCACCGCCCCGGTCAGATCGATGCGCAGGCGATCCAGATACGGATGGACATATTGTTTGGCGATTTTCCAGACTCGATTGCTGAATTTCCCGGGACTTCCCGCTTGATTGAGAAGTTTGGTGTCGATTGTAGAGAAGGCAATTTTGCCCTGAGGGTCGGTGATGTCGACCCGCTGCTCGGCTTTGACTTTACCGTTCCAGCGAAGTAGACCAAAACAACGATTGCCTACTTGCACTCCGGTTTGCACCGAGGCATTGGTGATCACAAAAAACTGTTCACCCTCTATCAGGGCCTGGGGGTCTGACAGCGTGAGGTCATTACAGCCCGTATCGTCTCCCCAAACAGATACCCCTTCGGGTTGTGGAAACAGAGACTCGTTCAATAAACGGGTCAGATAATCAGAACTAAACTGGATAGGCACTTCCAGTTTAGCTGCCAGCCCTATTGCGGGGAAAAAGATAAAACACAGGCAAACTGCTGACAGATATTTCCCCATACTCAAGCAAAGATTTGGGTGATTCTGACGCTCTGGCAGGTATTTCATTCCGCCATTTTAGCAACTAAGCGCATAGTCGGAACTAAATCTCTCTGCATTATTCAAATAGCTATGAAATTACTACCCGCCTGCATCACTGGGATGCTCCTTCTTTCCTCCGCGGTTTTCGCACAAAGCGACAGCGCGGTGACTCTCGAAAACCAGCTCAAAGATCATCCAGCACCCTATCTGGCGTTACATGGAGACGACCCAGTAGCCTGGCAGGAATGGGGAACGAATGCGGTTGAGCGCGCTCGCCAGGAAAACAAGATACTGTTTGTTTCCGTCGGTTATTTCGCCTGCCATTGGTGTCATGTGATGCAACAGGAGAGCTATCAGGATGACGAAGTTGCTGACTTTCTCAATGATCAGTTTATCTCCATCAAAGTGGATCGGGAATTAGAACCGGCACTCGATGGCAGGTTGATGAGTTTTACCCAGGCCATCCTGGGCCGCGGCGGCTGGCCGCTC
>JAHQWE010000010.1 GCA_019633985.1 Acidiferrobacterales bacterium
ACTCTCAGCATAAACAGGGTGAGGGGCAAACCACGTTTCAAAGAAAAGGCGCGCGTTCTCGGTAGTCGGGTTCTTTTCTGCTATTGCTGCGGAGCAGATTTTGTCCCATAGAGATTTTGAATCCAGACGCCCACAGCTCTGTAACAAGGCAGGCCATGCGAGCTCGTGCTGATCTTCCTCCCACCCCTGTAGTTGATCCCACTTCATTGGTTTCCCGATACCCGGTTCGGGTTTCTGCATTAGCGCGCAACCGGATAACCAGATTGTGGTCAGTATCCACAAGAGTCTGCGTAGCAAAGGCATACACCTGCTCATTCTGTAATGCGAATGTCGTATTTGTTGAGTCAGTTTTGCACGCTTTCTGCAGCGGCAAGTTGAACACAAACTGCGAGAACTTCGGTGGCCTGGGCAACATCTTCGAGCGCAGGGAAGGTTGGAGCAATACGAATGTTTCTATCTCGAGGGTCTTTGCCATAGGGAAATGGTGCACCCGCATTGGTGAGCTTCACACCAGCTTCGTCAGCTAAATCGACTACTCGCTTGGCCGTGCCATCTGGAATATCCAGACTGATGAAATACCCGCCTTTGGGTTTTGTCCAGGAAGCGATTTGTAGACTACCGAGCTCTCGATTGAGAATTTCATCCACCAGATCAAACTTCGGTTTGATCAATTCCGCGTGTTTTTTCATGTGGCTGCGCAAACCATTTAAATCTCCAAATAGATTCAAATGCCGCAGCTGATTTTCTTTGTCGGGGCCAATCGTCTGGACTGCTAGGTGTGACTTGGCATCAGCGACATTAGCCGGGCTTGCAGCTAGCGCAGCGACACCGGAACCGGGGTGGCTAATTTTGGATGTTGAGGCAAATTCAAGCACGCGCTCAGCATTTCCTGCCGCGATGCAATGTTCCATGATGTTGGCGAGCAGAGGGGGGCTGTCATCAAGGTGGTGCTCAGCATAGGCGTTATCCCACATGATGCGAAAGTCAGCCGCGGCCTTCATATTAGCGAGTCGTTTGATCGTATCTTCACTACAGCTACTGCCTGTCGGGTTACTGTATTTCGGAACACACCACATACCCTTGATCGTATCGTCAGCAGCGACTAGCGTTTCAACTTGATCCATATTCGGACCGTTTTCATCGATGTCGACCGGAATGAGTTCAAATCCCAAGTGCTCAGTAATCAGGAAGTGACGATCATATCCGGGTGTGGGGCAGATAAACTTACGTGATTCAACCTGATTCCAGGGCCCGTTTCCTCCTGGTACCCCAAATTGGCAGGCACGCGCGAGGCTGTCGTACATCATGGTGAGACTGGAATTACCACCGACGATGACATTGTCTGCGTCGAGTTCTAGCATCTCCGCAAATAACTTCTTCATTTCGGGTAAGCCATCTAAACCACCATAATTACGGGTATCGACGTTGCCTACCAGATAGGATTCCACTGGACGTGTGAGCAAATTATTCGCCAAATCCAGCTGTAAAGGGGAGGGTTTTCCTCGAGTAATATCAAGATTTAGCCCCATCTTTTTGAAATTGTTATACTTTTCCTGGATTTGAGTGCGTTGATTCGCAAGGGCAGATAGAGAGTCAGACATGATCTAGAGCGTAAAATGACAAATGATTGAAGAAATTCGAGGTGAAATTGACGACAAACGTCGGAGTCGCGATTCTATCAGCAAGCTCTCTACGATCCATCCAGCAAGCGGTATTTTTCCTTATGAATTGCTGTACTTACGAGAATTTAAGCAGTAAAATCGCCGCCCCGAAGAAATGCCGCTGGAGCTGCTTTACATGCCATCCGTACAAGTTCGCCAAAACGAACCTTTTGACGTTATCCTGAGACGCTTTCGCCGAGCTTGCGAACGCGCTGGTGTATTTACTGAGTCTCGACGCCGACAGTGCTATGAGAAACCCACCACTATTCGCAAGCGCGATGGTGATGCTGCGGTGAGACGAGAGATGAAAAGAGTCTCCCGACAAAAGGCAAGGCGCAAGCGTCTATACTAGACGAGCGACGCAATCCGGCCTCGAAGCCGAGACAGATTCAAACGCCGAAATGTGCCGCTGCCATTTCGGCGTTTTACATTTTGTACGAGCAAAATTCGCTGTTGGAACGATCAGCGAAACAGTAAGTGAATTTTACCGAGAATAAAGAGATGTCTGAACTGAAGAAAAAATTGATGGATGATATGAAGATCGCAATGCGTGATAAGAGCACCATCGACCTGGAAACC
The DNA here is from genome assembly GCA_019633985.1 of Acidiferrobacterales bacterium. Classification (GTDB taxonomy): domain Bacteria; phylum Pseudomonadota; class Gammaproteobacteria; order Arenicellales; family Poriferihabitantaceae; genus VYFG01. The sequence goes on from JAHQWE010000010.1 coordinate 2,241, forward strand.
ATTCGAATGATGCGGGCCGCGGTTCAGCGCAAAGAGGTCGATGATCGAACGGAGCTGGACGATGCCGGTGTGTTGCAAATTGTGCAGAAGCTGGTCAAACAGTGCACAGATGCTGAAAAGCAGTTTATCGAAGGTAATCGGCAGGATCTTGCTGACAAAGAGCGTGCAAACATCGAAGTGATGGAAAGATACCTGCCCGAGAAGCTTTCTGACGATGAGGTAGACCAGCTGATTAAGGAAGCAATTGCAGAGTCAGGCGCGAGTTCTATGAAGGATATGGGTAAAGTAATGGGACTGCTAAAGAATCGCATTCAGGGGCGAGCTGATATGGGCGCATTGAGTGGAAAGATAAAGGGTTTGCTTGGCTAAACTGCTCCATCTTCGCAGTTCAATTAATGTCAGATTAAGGCAGGCTTGTTTAGATTACAGTGATGCAGTCAACGGGCTGACTTTTTGACACCCAAATTTTGGAACCATTATGTTCTTTGACAACCCCCGAAACTCTCTTCACCCTTATTTCCTGTGCAGGTGGCAGATTGTTTCTGTCGTCGTCATGATGTTGATCGGACTTACTGTGCATGCCTCATCACTGGAATTTCTGATCGAAGAGCAGGGAAGAGAAATCAAGCAAACTACGCAGGTAGAAAATGATCGTGTTGTTATCCGAAAAGCAGGAGGTGATCCAGCAACAGATATTCTGTTCGATGCCACTGGAAACGTACTCTTTGTGATCGATCATAGAAAGAAAAGTTACATGCGGATAGATGATAAGGTGGTTGCTGAGATTTCCGCCCTGATGAATACCGTGTCTGATGTAGTAGGAACACAACAAAACGTGTTCTCAGATCTGCTTTCAACCTTTGGTATTGGTAAGAAAACCAAACCGGGAAACAAACCTAAACCAAAAATAACGTTGCAGGATAGTGGACGCGATCTGAGAATTGGGGGCGCTAAATGCCGATTGTATCAGGCGATCAGAAACGAGCAGCTACAAGCGGAAGCGTGTTTTACGCAAGCTTCAGAACTGGATATTAACGCTACCGAGTACGCCTCTTTAAAAAAGTTTGCAGAGTTCGCTAACAATTTGTTAAGTAATGCTGGAGATCTGCTGGACGTTTTGGGAGTGACCGTGCCTGCGGTTGCAATGCAAAGCGTGCCTGGTGTCCCCGTCGGATTGAATGATCAAATCGCACAAAGAAAGGTAAAGTTGGTTGAAGTGAATGGAATTCAGGGGCTGGGAGGGATGAGTGTCCCTGACGATTACACTCAAACGGCCATTCCCTTTACTTCTGGATAGGATCGAAAAACTTCAGGGGCAACGACTGTTACAACTGCGTATTTAAAAGGGTGTGAATATCAGAGACTAGATTCGCGCTTTCAATCAGCCCGCCATGACCGGGGATGATCAGATTCGGTGGGTCCGTTTCTAATAGATTTTTCACCCAGCGTTTATATTTCGCATGATCTTGTACACCATACTTCGGAAATGTACCCAACAGACCAGGGGTGTTAGCAGGTTGGCTATCTGCAGACTCGGTTCCGCAGAACGCGTCGGTAACGATCCACGCACATTTGTTTTTATTGCGTATCGTTAACCAGACTTCACCAGTTTTTAGCCCCTCAGGCTCGAATAACTTGAGATGTCGGGGTAGATCAGCAATAAATTCTTCTATTCCGGAGAAAGTGAATCGGGTCTGTTTTTGAAGTCTCGACTTGGCTTTTCCCGAACAGATGAGCTCTGCCGCAGGGAAGGCTTGTGCGTACACTTTAATTCCTTTGTTATGGTAGTGATTGGGCGCGAGAAGGAAATCCACATTTCCCAATCGATTCAGGCTACGGATTGCGTTGTCGTCTAGACCCGTGACGGGGCTATGTAGTGATAGCCCGCCAGACTTCATTTTGACTGCGATACATCTCAAGTTGTTTTTCCGCGCAGTATAGATACGGGTAAAACCTTTTACAGGCTGAAAAGTAAAAAGAGAGTAGGTCATTTTAAGGAGTTGAGGTAATCACACATAATTTTTACCAGCGCACGCCCCGCCTTATTTGCCTGGTTAGAACGATTTTTCGAATGTACGCCCATCACGGCAGTCACCAACCCACTGGCTATTAATTGAATATCGATCTCTTCGCTGATCTCGCCGAGATTTTGGGCATTACGGAGAGCCTGCACGAACCGTTTTTCCAGGGTTTTCCAATATTTTGTCACCGCTTCTTCGAGGATAGGGCTTTTGATTCGGGCATTTTCTATACCGGTGTTGACAACAAGGCATCCCGAGCTGCTGGAAGTCATTGAGCCATCGGTTACAAGTCCACGAATAAATGTTCTGATTTCAGGTACGCCACCTTTAATCAGTGGCTTCATTTCTGATTCAATGGCTTGGTCGCAATAGAACTTTAGTGCTTCCCGGAATAAGCCTTGTTTGCCTCCGAACTCGGTGCGTATGGCGAACTGATTTAAACCGGTTAGTTTCTCCAGCTCGCGAACGCCAAGTGCCTGATATCCATGATCCCAGAACGCCATACATGCGAGCTTGATCGCGTTATCACGGTCATAACTTTTTGGTCTGGCCAATTTGTAAGTATTGAGAGCGTTTCGGTTTCTATACGATCGCATAGAAATGAGGCGAATGCAAGTACAATACCCGTTGTTTCATGTTTTGAGCTTGCCTATGGCTGCATTTATCCAGGGAGCAAGCGGTAGAAGTCGTTGTTATTTTTCGGTTATATCGCCGCTAGAGATCGCTAACTCCTCTAAACGGAAGTTGGGGGAAGCCTGGGTATATTTTGTACCGATGTAGCCAGCACTATCTGATTGGCGTTGTCGAATTTCAGGTCTGTCATGTAAATATTGAATCTCGAGTACAGTGTAGTCTCTTTGATATACCCATTCTCTGTTTACCACCGCGTAAGCATTCAAATCTGGTGGCGATTCATCGGTGAACGCGAAAAAATACAGGGTAAATCGATGGCTTTCTACCGGCTGAATCGAAAGCAGCTTCATCCCTAATTGGGAGAACTGACTAGTAACTTCCTGAATATGATTGCTTCTCAAAGTGAGCAGGTTCAAGTGGGGTCCCCCACCTAATACTTTTTTGTCAGTTGTGATTGCAGGGCGATTGCCTTTGAACCAATGTTCGATCAGTTCAATTGTGAACCCTTCAGTGTCCTTAAAATGCGCTAGGTAACCAACATCCTTAAACTGGGTCGGCTCACTGACCTCAATACCTTTCTCGGTGAGCTGTTGATGCGCGAGCTGAATGTTCGGTACAGAAATCGCTATTTTCCAGTAAAGGTCGGTGGCTCGAGGCGAATAGCTAAGATCGCTTTGATGAAACCTCAGTGAAGCTTGCACACCGCCATATCCCACAGTATCGGTATCAAGTTCTGCCATTCCAAGTATGTCCAAATAAAACTGCTTTTGTGATTTTGGATGGGGGCTGCACAGTTGGATTAAATTCAACCGGGGGGTGTTCATCTTTTTCAACCGGTTCAATGAATAGAGAAATGATAGAGAAGTGTATCTTAAACAATGATCATTAATGAGACTCTCCATCTGTCAAGCGTACAGAGACGTTCGCTGGGTGGATCGTAAAGTACGATGCGATCAGATCAGGTTGAGTTTCTCACCGATAGCCATGTTGCTACCTGGAGAAGATCTCGAACGGCATCTTGATGAATAGAGCTTGATTCAATACTGGTTGCAGTGTTGTCGCTTAACCGACGTCGATGATTATTAACGCTCTCTTCACACAGTGCGCTGATCTCATGAAACTTTCTTTTTAGCGGTTTTTTAAGGTCAACCTCACCCGATGCAAAACGATTGATTACCAGGGTTAGCAATTGGTGAACACTTTTGTGGATGGCTTCAATTTCACTCATGCCCGGTTTTGAAAATGAAGCGTTTCGCCCAATTTTTTTATGAGCGAGACGTGCCAGATTGTGTGATACCGTGTCACCAATATTTTCCATTGTCGAGGAGAATTGTAATATCTTGTCGAGTTCTTTTTCCTGATTGATGTTGTTGAGTGATTGGCGCAAACGAGACAAGTAAGAATGAATGGCCTTATTCCGCGAATTCAGCTCTTTGTCAGATTCAGTGAGGAGATATATCTCGGATTTATCTTCGGCGCTAAACATATTCAATGCCTCAGAGAACATGTTTTCAGTTAGATCTCCCAATCTAAGTGCTTCTCTTTTAGCGGCTGCTAGGGCCTCGCCAGGTTTCGTAATCAAATTGATATCAAGTCCTGCACCAGCGGTATTGATATAGAGAGAGGATTGTTGCGCTGCCTGTTGTTCGAGCCAGGCAAAGATTCTATCCGATACAAAGGTTGCAAAAGGGGTAAACAGAATGACTAGCAGGAGATTGAAAAGAATGTGCAGCGTCACTATTTCGACACCGGGTTCGAGCTGCCCAGTAAGTGGGGGAACGAACCACCATTGGAGAGTAAATATAAGACAAAGTGTCGCGACACTACGCAGAATTAAATTACACAAGACTGTGGATCTCGCTCTTAACTCTGATCGTGATACTAAGGGCAGAGGAATAAAACCGGCTCCAACGTTTGCGCCAAGTAGCATCGGTATAGATAGTTGAGAGTCCACCAAACCTGTCTGGGCAAGCGACGCAATCACTAACACAATTGCAACACTCGAGTGCGCGAACCAGGTAATGACTGCTGCGAATACGAAGGCGATCAGTGGCGTGGATTGCATGACTGATAGCCAGTCTTCAGAAATTCCAGCATCAGCGATGGGCGTAACGGTTTGTTTCATCCACTGAATACTCAATAACATAATCCCCAGGCCGATCAGAATTCGCCCTCCAGTTTTTATCTTCCAGCTATTCGCCGACAGATGCAGGGCTAACCCGATGAGGAGAAAAAGGGCTGGAAGAAAAGAAAGGTTCAGAAATAGTATTCTAGCCGCCAGTGCAGATCCCAGATCGGCTCCCAGAATTGCAGTGATTGCAGCAGTAGAAGACATGGTACCCGAGGAAACAAATCCACAACATAACAGTGCGGTTGCAGTTGCACTTTGCATGGTTAATGCTGCCAAAGCACCAACGGTCACCGATGCAGGCCTGGATGAAGCTGCTTTACAAAGTAATGTCTTTAATGTTCCAGAGAACCCTCCCTCAACCGCCGCACGAACCGTGAAGCTTCCCCAAAGGAGGAGGCTGATGCTCCCGAGCATATTGACCACAATTTCGATATCCAGTTTAGATCCTCTCAACCCACTGGGTTTGATGCCGAACTCTGGACTTTATAGCCGGTCGCAGGTGTGATGATCAAATTGTAATCAGCACCGACTCAGATAGAAAAATTCTATTTGGCACAACAAATTCGAGGAGGTCACTTCTTGTTTTGAAGTGGAATGACAAAATTAACCATGTATTGAACCGTATGCTCACAGCTACCGGATGAAGGAGCTTACTGCTGCCAGCAACATGCGGCAGATCATAGCTAGTTTCTCAAATGCGTTTTTCGAGACAACTCTTCAATCGAAATAGTGTGACTACGGTTTTTGCATCGTCAATTTCACCGGTATCGGCCATTTTAAAAATCGTATCAAGGGGTAGCCAATGCGTTTCAATAAACTCGTACTTTTCCGGCCTGGGTTCTCCTTTCACCACATCTTTGGCCAGAAACAGGTGCAATCGCTCGGTACAAAAACCGGGAGAAGAGAGCATGGATCCGAGACTAATCAATTCGGCCGAAGTGCAACCGGTCTCTTCTTGTAGTTCTCGCATTGCCGCTTTTTCAGGTTCTTCGCCAGATTCCAATAATCCCGCGGGGAACTCCCAGATCCAGCCACCAGCCGCATGTCGAAACTGTTTGATTAAACAAACCCGTTCTTCCGAATCCATTGCTACAACAACAGATCCACCAACATGCCGAACGATTTCCAGCGCCATGATTTCGTCGTTAGGTAACTTGACCGTTTCTAAACCGAGATTCACTATGGCTCCATGGTGCAAAGTTCGTCTTCCTAACGGCTCGCCAGGGAGTCTAATCAGAGACGGTTGATACTCCATCGGTGCACGGTATCCCATAAGGTTAAAAACTGTGGCTGCGACGTTTGCCAGACCGCCCTCAATTTCGTGATTGATTTCATACCGTCCTTGATTTTTTGGGTCGTAAATAGCGAACGGAACCTGATTTAGTGTGTGGGAAGTACGCGGAATTCTTACTCCGCCTTTTTCTACAAACATTTCATCGGCATTGCCGTGGTCAGCGGTAAAAACCAAAACGCCACCTACCTGATCAATGGCATCCAGGAGGTTGCCGACGCACCGATCAACGGTTTCCATCGCCATTACAGTCGCTTCTACGTCACCAGTGTGACCTACCATATCCCCATTGGCAAAGTTTATTCTTCCAAACCGCATGTCTTGTTGCTGCAGTAGTTGGATTGTCGCATCCGTGATTTCCTGGGCTTTCATTGCCGGTGCTTGGTTAAACTCAATCACGTCAGAGGGAATCTCTACCCAACTTTCCAGTTTATCGTCGAAGTACTCAGAGCGATTACCGTTCCAGAAGTAGGTTACATGGCCGAATTTTTGAGTTTCACTCACAGCAAAGGTTTTCAATCCTTCAGCACAAAGAAACTCGACCATAGTGTTGCTGATCACAGGGGGATTTACGAGGTAGCTTTTAGGAACTTCAAGGTCTCCGTCATACTGCAACATGCCGCAGTAAAAAATCTGCGGATGATCTCCACGATCAAAATGTTCAAACAAGTCAGACTCCAAGGCCTGACTGATCTCGATACCGCGGTCTCCGCGAAAGTTAAAAAACACCACTGCATCCCCGTCTGCCATTTTACCGATGGGATTGTTTGAAGCGTCTACAACTACAAAAGGATCCAGTGTTTGATCGTTGACCTCGGCGCTATCGGTATATTGGCGCTGGATTTCTTCGGTCACGGAATTTACCTGGTTGCCAATACCGTGAACATGAACGTCATACCCTCTCTTCACCATTTGCCAATCAGCTTCATAACGATCCATCGTGATTCTCATGCGGCCACCGCCGGAAGCAATCCGATAGTCTCGCCCAGGATGTTGGTTAATCGCATTGAGATGATCCTCGAGTTGGGAAACAAAACCAATGGCGGATCTGGGGTCGACGTCGCGACCGTCCAGCAGTATGTGAATTCTCACAGTGTTAATAGACTGGTCATCACATCGCGATACGAGGGCCAGCAAATGATCAATATGGGAATGGATGTTGCCGTCTGACAGCAAGCCCAAGAAGTGCACAGTATTCTCCGCGGTACCGGCAGCTTCGACAATTTTCCAAGCCTCACTTTCATACAGGCTGCCACTGGAAAACGCCTGGTTCACCAGTTTTGCCCCCTGGCTGATAATCTGCCCACTACCCAATGCGTTGTGGCCTACCTCACTGTTGCCCATGTCAGAATCTGAAGGCAATCCCACCCAGGTGCCGTGAGCGTATAGCTTTGTGGATTCGCATTCGTCCATCAACTTATCGATAACCGGAGTTTGTGCAAGACTGACTGCATTTGCCTCGCTGTCCGGTGCAATTCCCACTCCATCAGCAACCACTAAAAGTACAGGGCCATCGCTGCCCTGATAGGTTGCTAGTTTTTCAAGTGCCATGATGTTTCCTGATTAGGTTGTTTGATCAGTGTCCGAGGGATTGTTTAAGAAGTTGGAGTGCCTGCCCACGGTGACTGACGCGGTTTTTTTCTTCCTTCGAGAGCTCTGCAGCAGATCGATTCATTGCTTTGGGTAGAAACACAGGGTCATAACCAAAACCGTTTTCCCCAACGGGTGTTACAGCGATTTGTCCTTCCCAGACGCCAGAGCAAATGACAGGAGAGGGGTCAAGTTCATGCCTCATGTATACCATAACGCAGCGAAATCGTGCTTTACGATTACTGCGATTGCTTAGTAATGACAGCAGCTTCTCAATATTCTCTGCGTCGGTCGCTTGTTCCCCAGCAAAACGGGCCGAGTAGATACCGGGCTGCCCATTGAGCACATCAACTTCTAGTCCTGAGTCATCCGCGAGAGCAGGAAGTCCGGTATGTTGGCTTGCGTGACGTGCTTTCAGAATCGCATTTTCGACAAAACTGAGACCGGTTTCCTCCACCGAATCAATATCAAATTCCGATTGTGCGGCCACCTGCCAGCCCACAAGTATGCGCTTTATTTCTTTGAGCTTTCCGGGGTTTCCCGTCGCTAACACGACTTTACTGGTTTCCATTTTATCCATCATCTATGGGTTTGAATCCGCCTCCCAAATCGTGATCCAGGGCGGCTAACTATCTACTACTCGACCCCTTATGACCATCGCCCGGTATTAAACACCGTTCCAATTATTAAACAGGTTTCTAGTCAATTAGTGATTCTTTTTGGATTTCAATGAGCTGGCCGCACGCTTTTTCTGCGTGATCGAGAAGTTGGTTCATGACATCTCTGGAAAATGGTTCAGCTTCTGCAGTGCCCTGAACTTCGATAAGCCCGCCCTTATCGTCCATAACCACATTCATATCTGTATCGGCGTTACTGTCTTCAGCATAGTCGAGATCAGTAACAACGTTTCCTTTGTAGACGCCAACAGAAATCGCTGCAATTGTCCGATGCACAGGATTTTCTTTAATAATATCGTGATAAAGCAACCAATTGACCGCATCCATGAGTGCTACCCATGCGCCGGTAATGGAGGCAGTACGAGTGCCACCGTCAGCTTGAATGACATCGCAGTCTAGCGTAATCGTTCGTTCTCCTAATAAGCTGGTGTCAATTGCTCCTCGAAGAGATCGGCCAATCAGCCTCTGAATTTCCTGCGTTCTTCCGGACTGCTTGCCTCTTGCTGCCTCGCGATCAGAACGGGTATTTGTAGATCTAGGCAGCATGCTGTACTCAGCGGTCACCCAACCTTTTTTCTGGTTGCGTAAAAAGGGAGGGACGCGTTCCTCAATGCTGGCATTACACAAAACTTTGGTGTCACCAAAGCTTACTAAAACGGAGCCTTCCGCATGTCGGGTGTAGTGTCGAATGATGGAAACAGGGCGAAGCTCATCGGCTTGACGGTCGCTAGGTCGTGACATACGAAAAGATATTCCAGGAAAAATTAGTAGGGTCGCCAATTATACGCCGAGACCGATACGAGAAGCACAGTTTGCAGTTACGAGATACTCAATTGGAAACTATGAAGAAAGCAATATCAAAATAGTGACAGAAATATCATCGTTGATGGAGTAAGTAAGGTGTCTTACTTACTTGAGTCTTCGTCCAGTTTCTTTTCATACCAGGCAACGTCAATCCATTGATCAAACTTGGCACCGACCTCCTGGAGAGTTCCAATTAACTCAAAGCCAAATTTCTTGTGGAACCGAACGGATTCGGGGTTTGGTTGAGAAATGCCGGCATAGGCTCGGTGCAGCGAAGTGGTTTTGAGTAGCGAGAACAGCTCGCTATAAAGCGCGGCACCCGTGCCCCGGGGAGCGGAAGGTTGCTGCGTGTAAATAGTCACTTCTGTGGATAGATCGTATGCGGCCTTTGGGCGAAACATCGCGTTGTAACAAAATCCTACAACCACGCTATCAATGGAGGCAACCAGCAGATGATGTGGCTTAGCTGTATTCTGGAGTTCACCGATCCAGTTCTGTCTCTGTTCCAACGACCAGGGTGTAAGATCAAACGTAATGGTGGAGTGGGTAACGTACCAATTGTAGATGTCATTGATACTTTGTGCATCGCTGATTGTTCCCGAACGGACTTCGACAGTTTGCGGTGTACTGTCCATCACATTTTTCGCTTAGCGATTCTCGACTGTGGCATGGTAATTTTCCATAGCAGCGGCACTGGCGGTATCGCTACAAATCAACAGATTGACCATCTCAAATGCGACCGTGGCAGCGGCGAGGGAAGTGATTTCAGCATGATCGTAAGCGGGCGCTACTTCAACAATATCTGCAGCAACGAGGTTCAGCCCTTTCAGGCCGCGGAGAATATTCACCATTTCTCTGCTCGACATGCCAGCAATTTCAGGCGTGCCCGTGCCGGGGGCATGTGCGGGGTCCAGCACATCAATATCGATGGACAGATAGAGGGGCCGATTGCCAACACGGTCACGAATTCGTTTGACGACGTGATCAACTCCGTGGGTTTGCAACTCATCACAATGCACCACTTTAAACCCGAGTTCCGCATCATTCAGCAGATCATCGCGGCTATACAACGGCCCTCGAATACCGACATGCATTGATGACTCGTCGTCAAACAATTGTTCTTCAGCGGCACGTCGAAAAGGGGTTCCATGAGTGAAAGGAGCGCCGAAGTAGGTATCCCAGGTGTCCAGGTGGGCATCGAAGTGAACCAAAGCGACCTGGCCGAACTTTTTATTGACCGCTCTTAAAAGCGGCACAGCTATAGTGTGGTCACCACCCATACTCACTATCGATCCCACTTTGGCTAGCAACTCATCCGCACCCGCTTCAATTTGCGAAATGGCTTCGTCGATATTGTACGGATTACAGGCGATATCACCGGCATCCGCTACCTGCACCTGGCGAAAAGGTTCAGTGTCGTAGGCGGGGTGAAAATTGGTCCGAAGATGACGAGATGCCTGTCGAATAGACCCGGGGCCAAATCGGGCACCAGGTCGATAGCTTGTGCCTGCGTCAAATGGAATGCCGATCATGGCGATATCGCAGTAGGGTACATCTCGAAGTTCGGGAAGTCGGCAAAATGTCGACGGTCCAGCAAATCTCGGCACAATGGTGCCGCTAACGGGTTCGATAGGAGGTGTTTTATCAGTCATAGCTGCAGAGGAAGAACCTGGAAATATCTTAATGTTAACCCGGATATTTCTCAAAGTTGTTAAATTTAGAGGTGGACTGGTAGATCTGTTTGGAAGATCAGTGAAGTTAAACCAGTAAGCCTCCGCTTTCGTGGCAGATCAAACCCTGATTCCGGCGAAAGTTTGTGACCAGAAAAACTTTCAGTGCCATCACTTCCAGCTGAAGAGAGCAACAGCAACCAGGTTCCACTTTTTTTGCAGGGTGTTCAGATTGACAAAGTGTTGGATTGCGATAGCGCGGTGTCCCTTCAGAAGACACGTTGTAAAATCGTACAATTGCGAACTTGCTGCCCCTCATCTAAAGAGATATGGTTCGCGAATTCCAAATGCAGTAACCAATCAGATCTAAATATGCATCACCCACAGCAAGATGTCATGCTTGAAATGGTCGGCGGCGTGAAAGTCAGCGTACCAAAACAAATAAAGTACCTGTCCACATTTGTGTTACGTGAACAGGGCGATTGGTTTGAAGATGAGATCAAATTTTTGCGGCGAATTCTCCGACCGGGAATGAAGGTCATAGATATCGGTGCCAACTATGGTTTATATACTCTGGCGATGGCGAAAGTGGTTGGCAATGGAGGCGCGGTTTGGGCGTTTGAACCGGCAAGCACAACGGCTGCATTCCTACGAAAGAGTATTGCCGAAAACCTATTTGATCATGTACATCTCATTGAAAAAGGTCTGTCGAATCAGGTTGGCGAAGCCACGTTTAATCTGGCTCCGAACTCTGAACTAAACAGCCTCCAACCAGTGAAAGGGAATATTGGAACCGAGACAGTTCAAATTACCACGCTGGATGCTTTTGTGGGTGAGCGCGCGCTGCCCAACATCGACTTTATTAAGCTCGATGCAGAAGGTGAGGAAAGCAGAATTATCGAAGCAGCAGGCAGCATACTTAACAAGATGTCGCCATTGATCATGTTCGAGTTAAAGCATGCTAAAACTATCAACCTGCCGTTGATCAGACAGCTCGCGGATCTGGGATACAAAAGCTATCGGCTTTTGCCGGGGCTCGGTGTCATGATGCCATTTGACGATTCGCAGAATCCAGATCCATATCAGCTGAATCTATTCTGCTGCAAAGATGATCGCGCTGAACTCTTAGAGTCGCAAGGCGTTTTGGTCAGGGAGCTGAGTGGAGTAAGCGCGGAAGTGTTAGGGCGTTCAAGAGACCTAATGGGGCGTCTTGCATTCCCGCGCCGCCTTGAAGATTATGCACAATGGCTCGAACGCCCACCAACACCGTTCGAGAATATGTTGGATTTTTATATCGCATCGCAGGACAAATCGCTACCGTCCAGCCAGCGCCTCGCCTGTCTGAGAAGAGCCGCAGCATTCTCTATAGTGCAAAGTTCAAGGGGAGGCCGACAGGACGTCATGCCGATTGAGCAGGTCGCGGTACATGCTCGTATTGCTATTGAAGCGGGTCAACGAGCGCGGGCCGTTAATTTGTTGTTTGACGCGATCGGCAGCAATGACGGTGTTACCAGGCTTCGTCCGCAATTACCTTTTCTCCCCGCAGCGCCGCGTTACGACAAGATTGATCCCAACGATCGCTTAAACCGCTGGCTGGTATCATCAGTGATCGAGCAATGGGTAGTGAATCATGCTTATTCCAGCTATTTCACCGTTCACAAGGCGCTCCCAGCACTTAAAAGACTTAACACTCTGGGTTTTGCAAATACAAATATAAAGCGACGGCTCTCTATTGTGTCCTCTATCAAGGTGAAATAGAGCGGGGAACCGGCATTCTGCGCAACAATTCTTGAGCGCGAATTCACTGTTTAATCCCCTCGACAACTCGACTATATTACCCCGCTATTTTTATCCACCAGACTTCTCGCCAAATGAGCTCAACTATCGTCAATTCCTGGAACGAGTTTAATCCTTTGAAGCATGTCATCGTTGGACGTGCAGATAACACCTGTATTCCACCCAACGAACCAGCTACCGAAGCTAAGGTACCGGAAGATAGTGATATGCGTGGGATGTGGGGGCCACGTCCACAGGAGACGGTAGAGAAAGCGAATATTCAGTTGGATGCTCTTGCAAAGGAACTGACAGATCGCGGTATCAAGGTGGATCGACCGTCGCCAATACAATGGAATCAGGCAGTGGTTACACCTGATTTTATGACTGGTAGTCAGTTCGGCTGTATGCCACCTAGAGATGTCTTACTGACGATTGGCAATGAAATACTCTCTGCACCGATGTCTTTCCGGTGCCGGTACTTTGAATACCTTGCCTATCATGATTTGATGCAACGTTATTTTGATGAGGATCCCAAATTCCGTTGGGAGCAGGCTCCGCGCCCTCGTCTTGGAGACAGCTCCTATAAATATGGCTACTTCGATGAAATTACCATTCAGGAAAGACTGGATCGCACCGCTGCATTGGACTTTGTTACTACAGAGCAAGAACCGTTATTCGATGCAGCGGATGTTTTGCGTCTGGGCAAAGACCTCTTTTGTCAGCATGGGTTGACTACCAATCGACGGGGTATGGAGTGGTTGCAGCGACATTTTCCAGATCATCGCGTGCATGCGGTCAACTTCCCTGGAGACCCTTATCCGATTCACATTGACGCGACGTTTGTTCCCCTCAGACCGGGATTGATTATCAATAATCCAAATCGTCGTTTGCCGGAAGGGCAGAGAAAAATCTTCGAAGCGAATGACTGGGAAATTGTTGATGCTGCACAGCCGGCTCACGATACGCCACCGCCTCTTTGTTATTCCAGCGTCTGGTTGTCAATGAATTGCCTCATTCTGGATCACAACACAGTCATTGTTGAGGCGAGCGAAACCAATCAGATGGAGCAAATGGATCAATTGGGAATGAATGTGATTCCTATGCCATTCCGGGATGCCTATCCATTTGGTGGAGGTCTTCATTGCGCGACGGGCGATGTAAATCGTGAGGGGGGATGCGATGACTATTTCCCTAATCAGGTGCCGGGCACCCAGATTCGTCTCTAGCTGCGTGCCATAATCTAGTGCTTCAGTCCTGCTTCGGGACCATGCCAGCGTTATGAGTCAGAGATTACAGGATTCGGAGATTGCTGAACCTTGCTATTCTGAGATGTATATTGAAAACCGCATGTCGAGACATATCTTGTTAAAATAGGTTTGGTAAATCACCTATTTTATTGATATTTCTACTGGTTATACTGAAATGAAGAAAGAATGGTCGCCATCTACTTGGCGCAGCAAGCCGATCAAGCAGGTACCTGCCTATCCCGACCAACGGGCGTTGGCCCAAGCAGAGGAACGCATTGGTACGTGGCCACCGCTGGTATTCGCGGGCGAAGCGCGGGCGTTGAGGCAGTCTCTGGCGGAAGTGTGTGAGGGCAAGGCATTTTTGTTGCAGGGAGGTGACTGCGCCGAAAGTTTTGCAGAACATGGCGCTGACAACATTCGCGACTTCTTCCGGGTGTTTCTACAAATGTCGATCGTGTTGACCTTTGGGGCGTCGAAACCGGTCGTGAAGGTGGGGCGAATCGCAGGACAATTTGCGAAACCTCGATCTTCCGATAACGAAACCCAGGGAGAAATCACGTTGCCGTCTTATCGTGGGGATATCATTAACGGTATTGATTTCGATACTGAATCTCGTATTCCTGACCCAGAACGATTGAAGATGGCCTATCGTCAATCTGCGGCAACACTAAATCTACTTCGGGCGTTTGCACAAGGTGGCTACGCCAATCTTGAGAATGTGCATCAATGGATGTTGGGATTTGTAAAGGGCAGCCCTCAAGCAGCTCGATATGAAGAGGTAGCAGAACGGATCTCAGACTCCATGGCGCTGATGCGCGCGATTGGTATTACCGCTGAAAACAATCCCCAGCTAAGAGAAACCCCTTTCTATACAAGCCATGAGGCGCTGTTGTTGGGCTATGAGCAGGCGCTGACCCGAACGGACTCTATTACTGGCGACTGGTATGCTACTTCCGGACATATGGTTTGGATTGGTGATCGCACAAGACAACCCGATCATGCCCATGTGGAGTTTTGCAGAGGTATCCGAAACCCAATCGGATTAAAGTGCGGGCCTTCCTTGGATCCCGAAGAGCTGGTTCGCCTAACCGAAATCCTAAATCCGCAGAATGCACCTGGCAGGTTAACCTTGATCGCGCGATTTGGACATGATCAAGTGGAACAATATCTCCCAAAGCTTATCCGGGCAGTCGAGAAAGAAGGTCGAAAGGTGATCTGGTCTTGCGATCCGATGCATGGAAATACAATTACGGCAAACGGATATAAAACCCGACCATTTCAGCGTGTGCTTACTGAGGTTGAAAGCTTCTTTGCAGTGCACCGTGCAGAAGGTACCCACCCTGGTGGCATTCATGTCGAGATGACTGGCAAAAATGTGACCGAATGTACCGGGGGCGCGAGAGCGATCACTGCGGAAGATCTCTCTGATCGATATCATACGCATTGCGATCCGCGATTGAACGCGGAGCAGGCGGTTGAACTCTCATTCAAGGTTGCTGAGTTACTCAAAAGTGACAGGCAGGAATGCCCTGAAAAGATGGTAGTAAATGCCTGATCACATATGCCGGCATCGGCAAATAGGCGGTCCGTGAGGGCAGGCTTTAGCTAGTAGTGCGACTGGATTCCCGAACAATAAACCATTGTCCGTTATAGACGCGCAGACCCAGAGTTTTTATAGAGCGATTCTTGCTGGAATCAGACTCATAGTATTGTTTAAAAGTTGCAGTCAAATTTGATTGATCAAATTGTTCGATCTTAATATCGTCCAGTTTGATGCGTATGTATTTCGCTTGACTGATCGCCTTGCTTTTTCCTGCTAACCACTCTTCCAGGCTAATATTGTTTTGAGGGATGTACTGGTTGGAGTAATGTGACAAAAACTTTTCAATATTTCTTTCCGACCAGGAGGTAATCCAGGAATTTAAAAGATCGAACACCTGTTGTTCGACTAGTAGGCTGACTGCGGTTTTTTTTGTTATTTCTTTATTCGATCTTTTTTGTTTTGCAAGTGCTCTCCGCTTCGCAGACGGCGTATTGGAAACCGCCAAGGTGCTAAACTCGAGTCCGAGTTCCGATTTGCTTACCAGTAGCTCTTGCTTGGGATCGATCTCCGCGCCAGCGGCATATGCCCGTTGCGCCATTTCAATATATGTGTCACCCAAATTTTCGAGTGCTGTTACATAGTCTGGAAAACGTTTAATGGTTTTCTTGAATTCTGTCACTGCTTGCTCGTAATTTCCCTCTAGTCGATAAACCATCGCCAGGTTATTCCAGGGTTCTGGATTATTCTTTATTCTCCTTTTTAATTTCTTGTAATGCGCCTTTGCGTCATCTAACCGGTCAAGCTTGACTAGAACCAGTCCGCGTTGAAGCAACAGTACCGAATTTTTCTTGTCTTTCTTTAATGCAGCTTCTACCCGTGCAATCGCATTCTTATACTCTTCATCTTCGATCAATACCTTTACGGCGTTTTCATCGTCTCGCGACCTCGCGTCACCCTGGGTTTCTTGCGCGTGGCTAGGTAGCGCTGCAATGAAAAATGCGGCGAAGCAATATAGAACAAAATTTTTCACTGGATCTGTATGCGGAAGGGAAGATGATTTTACAAACAGAGTGGTAAATTGCAAATGCATGCTGATTTAGCCAAAAGAGTAACGACGTTTTGTAGTCATACCACGTATCGGCAAAAAGCCGCCACTCGTCGCAAGAATTATTGAAAAACTGATGAATAGGTTATAGTCCCCTCGACCAGAAGTCATGAAAGGGCGCGCATCTTCCCTCTTAAAAACAAGCCCGACTTTTGCGTTCAAATACAGTCATGATCTGACTGAATACAACAATTAAATGCAGGATTTACTGACCACAGACAGCGTGGCCAGTGAGTAGTTTTGTTTGATCGGGTGAGGTGATCACGATGAATACAGCCGAAGAAACAGACGCATATGCGTCTGATAACCATGCACGTGTGCATGTTTCATCGAGCTGCCTTCAACAACCGCCTTACCCTGTCTTTTTCATTCATTCCCAGTACGTTTATGTCAGTGAAGGTGACAAATATGTTGAAGGTTATTGCCGAACTCGTTACTAAATTTTTACGCGATGCGAAAGTCGCTCATTCAGGTGTCCAACGAATCCATGGCGATATGTTGTGCGACATTCGTTCTTCTCGTTTAAGCGGGTATTTCGCACTCGTCTTTTGCATTAGTCTGGTCGCATCGGCTATTCCTGCTTATGCGGATCTAGACGGCACAGTAGTCGATTCGTTGGGGAATCCGATCCCGGCAAATCATTTTGTCGACCTATTACCGGGCGAAGTAGAAAACGCTGATTTGCAAGACAATTCTGTTGGCAATAGTAAATTGCAAGACAATGCTATTGGTAATGCAGAACTACAGGACAACGCTGTGGGAAATGCGGAGTTGCGTGACAATGCAGTAGGCAACGCGGAACTGCGTAACAACGCTGTGGGAAATGATGAGCTTCAAGATAACGCGGTAGGCAATGCGGAGCTTCGTGATAACGCGGTTGGGAATGCAGAACTGCGTGATAATGCTGTGGGAAATGCTGAGCTTCAAGATAACGCGGTAGGTAATGCAGAGCTTCGTGATAATGCAGTTGGGAATGCAGAACTGCGTGATAATGCTGTGGGAAATGCTGAGCTTCAAGATAACGCGGTAGGTAATGCGGAGCTTCGTGATAACGCGGTTGGAAACGCTGAACTTCAGGATGACGCGGTAAGTAGTGTCGAAATTCAGGACAACACGGTGTCTAACACTGACATCAATAATGCAGATGACTTTAGCTTTAATGGCGTTACTGTATCCGGTGCAGCTGGTATTGATGTGAATGGTGGAGGTAGCATTGATGTCAGCACTGGAGATATAAGCTCAGGCGGCAATATCTTTGAGGTTGGAGCAGGTAGCATCGTCGAACAAGGTGATGGTGGCATTGTTTCTCTTGGATCCGACAATGCACTTGGCACGCCCGGAATTACTATCATTCAAGACGGTGCAATCAACTCAACTTTGGGTGGTACCACTACCACTATCCATGGCGGAGAAGCGAGTTTTGGCAGTACCTTAAATGTCGATGGTGCAACGACCACAGCAGGTATATCAAATACCGGGAATGTGGACACTACGACACTGAGTACCACTGGCGCAGCGACATTAAATAGCGCGCAAGTGAATACCACTTTAAATGTCGATGGTGCAACGACCACAGCAGGTATAACTAATACCGGGAATGTGGACACTACGACATTGAGTACCACTGGCGCAGCGACATTAAATAGCGCGCAAGTAAATACCACTTTAAATGTTGATGGTGCGACGACTACAACAGGTATTGCTAATACTGGTAATGTTGACACTACGACATTGAATACCATTGGCGCGGCGACATTAAATAGCGCGCAAGTGAATACAACCTTAAATGTCGATGGTGCGACGACTACAAGTGGTTTAACCAACGCTGGCACACTCACTAATACTAACGGTTCTGTTATCCAAACAGGCGTAGGCGGATTTGTCGAAAGCGGAACAGGAGGCTTAACAGAGTCAGGAAGAGGTAGCATTGCCGAGTCCGGACGTGGAAGCATCTCCGAAGCCGGAAGAGGTGGTATCTCTGAGTCAGGTGTAGGCAGCATCACAGAATCAGGGAGCGGTGGTATTACTTCGACGGGCACGGATAACGGTACTGGAGTAACAGGAACTACAGTGATTCAGGATGGCACGCTCCAGGCAGATCTTGGCGGAACAAGCACATCAATAAATGGGGGGAATGCTTCTTTCGGAGGGACAGTTGGCGTTACTGGTTCCCTATCTACGAATGGAATTTCCAACGTTGGCGATATCACAACCGACACATTAACTACAAACGGACTGGCAACGCTAGAGACCGCTCAGGTAAATACTACGCTCTCAGTCAGCGGATTGACGAATACAACGGGAATTAACAATACTGGCGATATCGATGCCACTGGGGACGTTCAGGGAAATACCTTGACTGCAGACGCAGGTTTAACAGTCACATCTAATGGGGCGACTATTTCCGGGGATTCCTCGATTGACGGTGGTTTGATTGTTACGGGCCCTATTAGTAGCGGCGACGCCGACCCGCTAACAATATCGGATGCCGAAGGTGTGGATATCACGACCGGCGGATTGAGCGTGACAGGAAATACTGACTTAAACAATGACCTCAATGTAGACGGAGTGGTCTCCGGTGGGGCTGATGGTGTTGTCAATATCGATGATGATCTTGACGTGTCCGGTGTCAGCCAGTTGGACGGCACGGTGACTATTGGTGATGGCGGAGATCAAACGGTAATTGCCGACGGCGCCGTAGAAGCAGATAGCAGTGTCACGGTGGGTAGTTCTGCTGCCAACCAAACCACTATTACAGAAGGGGAAATTGTATCCCGAGTGGGCGGAGGAAATGCCACTACCACAATTAGGGGTAACGACGTTGCAGTGGGTGGCAACAACAATAATCAAACCAGAATTAACAATGCAACCATTATTTCAGACGATGGCGGCAATGCCACTACGACCATCGACGGCAACGACGTAACCGTTGGTGGAAATATAAATAACCAGACCCAAATCACCAACGCCACGATTACATCGAATGATGGTGGAAATAGAGTCACCGTTGTCGATGGTGATAATGTCACTATCGGTGCATCTACTACGAATCAGATTGCGATTGATAATAGCGAGTTCGTTTCAACAAACGGAACGGATAGAAGTACCACTATCGATGGCAGATCTGTGGTGGTCGCTGACGGAGCGGAATCAACATCTATTTTAGATAGTCAGATTATTTCGTCAGATGGCGGAACAAATGCAACAACCGTGGAAAATAATGTAGTGAACGTCACTGACGGTGCCAATACTACGAATATTACCGACAGTATTATTACATCAACCAACTTTGCGGGCTCTGCCATCATAGATGGTGATCAGGCGACGATTAGCGATGGCACTAGCTCAACCTCCATTGACGGCAGTGAAATAGTTTCCAACGATGGAGGTCTCAACACTACAACGATAGAAAACAATCTGGTAACAGTTGGAGATGGAACTGAAAGTACTACTATCGAAGATGGAACGATTACCGCGACAGAAAACATCAATGCGGGCATAGATGTAAACGCGGTAGATGACGTTACCGCTGGTGATACACTGACTGCAGAGGGTGGCGCCATTACGATTGGTAACGAAGGCGTTGCCGGCGCCTCTCCTGGTGTCACTATTGGTGGTGGAGTGATCGGGGGAGCAGGTACCGGCACGGTCGCTACCACTGGAGATTCCTCCGCTGTTGCGGTTGGCAATGGTTCTAACGCCGGTGACGTAAACAGTATCGCACTAGGTACAGCGGCGAATGCAAGTGGTGAAAATGCGGTCGCTATCGGCGCCAACAATGTGGCAAGCGGAGAAAACGCTGTAACGGTCGGGAATTTGTCAGCAACCAATGGCGCAAATTCAACATCATTTGGGATCGGTAATTCAGTTACCGGTGCTCGATCTAACGCAGCTGGTAGTGAAAATACGGTCATCGGCGATGACATTACCGTGGTTGGTGACAACAACACCATAGAAGGCGCCAATGGATTTGTCTCCGGATCAGGTAATTTTGTTGATCCCGTTACTAACTTTAGTCAGATTGGCAACAACAATGTCGCAGACGCTAATGATGGTGTGATGGGTGATTTGCCTGGAACAGGTAATAATGTTGGTTCTAACACCATCGATACGGTGTCACAGCTGGGTGATAACAATGTATTAACCGCGGCGACTACAGCGGTAGGTGCGGAGGTGGTTATTACCAATACCACTCAAATCGGAAACGGCAGTGAGCTTAATGCAACAGCGGGAGGGGTTGGTTCTTCAGTTGATGCCGATAACATCAGGGTGTTTGGCAACAATAATGATGTATCCCTCACTGCTGATAATCTGAATTCGAATGTCGACTTTTCCAATACCACCTTAACTGGTCAGGGGAATATGGTGGACATATTGGCAAACGGAGAAAACGCGGACGCAGATGTAGAAGACAACCGTGTTACCGGTGACCAGAATGTCATTGACGTTGATTCGAGCGGTGATATTGATGGAGCGGGTGGCGATGATACTGATGTCTCGGTGTCACAAAACAGAGTTGATGGTAGTGGCAATCTGTTCATAGGAAATGCGAGTGGAAATGGCTCCGATATCGAATTAGACAACAACATAGTTAGTGGCGTTGGCAATAGTTTCGGAGGTCAGGCCAGTGAAACCGATGCCGTATCTAGCGTTTCAGATAATCGTGTTACGGGTAGTCAGAATAACCTGATTGGATTATCAATAGGAGTGGACGATTCTGAGTCCGTGGTCGACAGCAATTCGATTTTTGGTGTTGATGGTGATTTAACCGCAATCGCCAGCGGAGATGATGAAGCAACTGCAGAAGTTACGAGCAATACAACGACGGGTCAAAACGTTGATATAACCGCCATCGCGAGTGGAAATGTAGACGGTGTGTCTGATGGGGCAACTGCAACGGTAAACGAAAACGCGATATCTGGCGCTAACTCGTCTTTAAGCTCAACCGCGAGTGGGGATGGTTCCGACGCAGATATTGATGGCAATCGGGTCATCGGAAGCGATCTGTCAATTACTGCCATTGCAAGCGAGCAGGATGGTGGTGCAGAAGCGAATACGAATACTGTCTTGGGCACGGATAGTTCGATTGTTGCCAATTCCAGTGCGCTACGATCTGACGCAATAGTTAATAGCAATGTAAGCACTGGAAGCAACAATACACTGGCCAGCACCGCATCGGGTTCTCGATCGGATGCGGTCACCCTTGGTAACTCGATCGGTGGAATTTCTAATCAGCTTTCCGCTAACGCAACCGTGGATCGCGCAGATTCCTTGATTGAAAACAATAGCGTTTCCGGTGATGAAAATGTCATTTTCGGGACTAGCAATGAGGATAACGAGGTTATCGTTTCCGAAAACCGTATAGATGGATCTAACTCAAATATTGCCGCCATTGCGAACTCAGCCGGTAACGATGCCACTCTTTCCAGCAATACTCTTTCAGGCAATAACAACGAAATATCAGTGCTGTCTAACACTGCCGAAGCAAATGCGTCTGGAAATAGCGTGTCAGGCAACGCCAATACGTTGACAGCTACTGATTCGAGCTTGTTGCAGAACCAGATTGATGGAAGTGCGAATGTGTTTACCGCTGATGCAGATTCGAGTCTGAATGGAAATCTTGTTAGTGGTTCTTCGAATAATGTTTCCGCTACCAATGCAACAGTTGGCGGTGATGTTTCCACTCCGGGATCCGATGGAAATACCTTGTCTGGGGTTGGCAATCAGATCGTCGCAAGCAGTGGATCAGAACAGACTAATAATGTGATCGATGGTTTTAGCAATAGCATTAACTCTTCCAATAGCAGCGTCGCTGACGACAATGCTATTGCTGGCTTAGGTAACGTACTAAATGCCAATGACGGATCAACAACCGAAAACAATCGTATTTCCGGATTTAACAATACGGTGAATAACGCAAGCAATAATCTTGTCGACGGCGGAGATAACATTGTAAACACCGGTAGCAATAGTAATATTGTGGATGGCCAGGGCAATACCATTGGCACAACAGGGGATGCAGCGCAAAATAACCTGGTAGTTGGAGAGGGTAACGCGGTCACAGGCGACAACAATGAAATATTTGGTCGTGACAATGAGGTATCTGGAGATAACAATCTAGGAGTTTTCGGTTCCGGAAACACGGGGTTGAGCGGTAATGGAAATGCAGTGTATGGCGATAACAATACGGGTTTATCTGGTGACGGAAATAATATCTATGGCAGCAACAACCAAAATATTGATGGAGACGACAATCTCATAGTTGGGGACGCTAACAATGAGATGTCTGGACAATTCAATAACGTAGTGGGAGACGCCAATACCAACGTTGATGGTGATGGGAATGATATTTTTGGTAGCTTAAATGATGACGTCGCAGGTGACTCAAATCTCATTATCGGCGACGGCAACAGCGATTTGTCCGGGGATACGAATGCCATCCTTGGTGACAACAACACCGGCGTTAGTGGCAGCGGTAACCAAGTTACAGGGAATACAAATACTGGAATTAGCGGATCGGGTAATCAGATAACTGGAAACAGTAACACCGGTCTTATCGGCGACAATAACCAGCTAATTGGCAATGCCAACGTTGGTGTCTCTGGTCAGTTTAATAATGTAACGGGAGATGCAAACAACAATCTCTCTGGGGATGGCAATGATATCTTTGGTAGCTTGAACGACCTGGTTTCTGGCGACTCCAATCTGGTCATGGGGGATGGAAATAGCAATCTTGGTGGTGATAACAATACCATTACCGGGAACGCCAATACCGATATCAGTGGCAGCAATAATCAAATCACAGGCGACACCAATTCAGATATTTCTGGAAGTGGTAATCAGATCACAGGGAATAACAACACGGGACTAGCGGGCAGCAACAACCAGCTAGTTGGCAATGCCAACACCGGTGTGTCAGGTGAGTATAACAATGTTACAGGGGACGCCAATAACTCACTTTCTGGGGATGGAAACGATATTTTTGGCAGCCTAAATAACAATGTTTCAGGTGATTCCAATCTTGTTTTTGGGGATGGGAATACGGATATGTCTGGCGATAACAATGTCATTACCGGGGACGAAAATATCGCGGTGAGTGGGGATAACAACCAGATCACCGGTAATGCAAACAATGACCTGACAGGAAGCAACAATCAGCTTCTTGGCAATTCGAATAGCGATGTGACAGGTGATTTTAATAACGTCACAGGAGATGCGAATACAAATCTATCAGGAAATGGAAACGATATTTTTGGCAGCCTGAGCGATCTGATATCAGGAGATTCTAATCTGATCATGGGGGACGGAAACAGCAGTGTTTCTGGGGATAATAACCAGATTTTGGGGGACAACAATGTCGGCGTGAGCGGGGAATTCAACAATGTCACGGGCGATGCCAACACCAATATTTCAGGTGAAGGAAACGATGTATTTGGAAGTCTCAACGACAATGTTGGTGGGGACGCTAACCTGATTATTGGTGATGACAATGACAACTTGTCTGGCGACAATAATACGTTGATGGGAGACAGAAATCAGAATATAGCCACAGACGACAATAACGTATTTGGTGATGACAATGCGATTACCGTTGGAGGCAATAATACTGTGTCCGGTGATGCAAATACGCTAGCGGGTGCCAATATTGCGGTGACTGGCGCATCAAACACAGTAAGTGGCACGGATTCTATATCCATCGGGAACCGAAACGAAGTTACCGGTGAAGGAAACATTGCTATAGGCAACGATCTAGAGGTCAACGGTGGTTCTGATAACGTAGTTATCGGCGGAGACGCAAATGTAATTAACACTATTGAGGGTGACCATAACGCTATTTTAGGAGGGCACGATAACGCCATCTCAGGCACCGACACAGAAGACAATATTATTTTGGGTGGAAATAGTAATAGCATCGATAACGGGAGTATTGGAAATACGGTAAGCGGTATCGATAACGATCTGGGTGAAAACGCTGCGGTTAGTGGGAATAGCGTGAGCGGAACGCTAAACACTGTGGATAACGGTTCTGATTTCAACTTGTTGACCGGTAGCACAAACTCGGCTCAAGATAGTGATCGCAACGCGGTTAGTGGGCAAAACAATAGTCTGAATGTCGCCAATGATAATCAGGTTGGAGGTAATGGAAATGCCGTTGCCGACAGTAATGCCAATATTGTAGGAGGTGATTCGAACCGTGTGATCAATGGCGCAGATAACAACACGGTCTCTGGAAATACAAATGTTGTCAATGACAGTGAAGACAATACTGTATCTGGAAATCAAAATAGGGTTGTGAATGAGAGTAGCAGTAATGCCGTCACCGGTTCGGAGAACGTTGTAAACAATAGTAGTAATAACGACGTCTCTGGCGATCAGAATCGCGTTGTCAACGATGCTAACAACAACCAGCTAAGTGGATCTGAGAACACCGTCAACAATAGCAGCAGCAACAGTGTTACAGGAAATCAAAACCGCTTGGTAACTAGCGCTACCAGCAATCAGGTGTCTGGTGATGAGAACCTGTTAAACAACAGTGACCAGAACGCGGTATCTGGCGAAGACAACAGATTGATCGATGCCGATCGTAATTTTGTAGGTGGTGATCGGAACACGGTGAATAATAGTGACGAGAATCTGGTGGCAGGGGAAGATAACCAAATCACCAATGGTTCCAATGACAATATTGTGGCTGGTGACGGAAATTCGCTGAACAATAGCGAAGACAACGTTGTTGCAGGCGAAGACAACACACTGATAGATGCGGATAGCAATTCTGTGTCAGGCGAAGACAATCGTATTGTAAACAATGCCGACAGTAACCAAATATCCGGCGACGAAAATCTGTTAAACAACAGTGACGAGAACACCGTATCTGGAGAAGATAATCGATTGATCGATGCCGATAGCAATATGGTTGGTGGCGATCGAAACGCTGTGAATGACAGTGACGAGAACCTAGTTGTAGGTGAGGATAATCGTGTTGCAAACGGCTCAAACGATAATACGGTGGCGGGCGATAGTAACTCGCTCAACAACAGCGAGGACAACGCAGTTTCTGGTGAAGACAATACACTGATCGATGCTGATAGTAACTCTGTATCTGGCGAAGACAATCGTATTGTGAACAACGCCGACAGTAATCAGGTGTCCGGCGACGAGAACCTGTTAAACAACAGTGATGAAAATTCAGTATCAGGCGAAGACAACCGACTCATCGATGCCGATAGTAATATTGTAGGCGGTGATCGAAACACCGTAAACAATAGCGATGAGAATCTGGTGGCGGGCGAAGATAACCGCCTAGTCAATGGATCAAACGACAATACGGTGTCAGGTGATACTAATGTACTGAACAATAGTGAAGACAATTCGGTATCGGGGCAAAACAATGCGCTGGTTGATTCCGATAGTAATTCACTATCGGGGGAAGACAATCGCCTCACCAACAATTCTGATAGTAATCAGGTGTCCGGTGATGAAAACTTGCTGAACAATAGCGACGAGAACTCCGTCGCTGGCGAAGACAACAGGTTGGTGGAAGCCGACAGCAATGTTGTTGGTGGAGATGACAATACTATTAACGACAGTAACGAAAATCTCGTTGCCGGACAGGACAATCGACTTGTCAATGGTTCTGATGACAACACGGTATCCGGTTTTGAAAATGTGTTAAACAATAGTGACCAAAATACAGTTTCAGGCTCTGGCAATCATTTAGCAACCAGCAATAGCAACCAGGTTTCCGGTACCGGAAACGATTTGGATCTAGCGAACAACAACACCGTTTCTGGCGATACCAACGTCGTCAATGACTCTGATCGTAATACGGTATCAGGCTCGGCCAATAACCTGGAAACCAGCAATGACAATCAGGTTTCCGGTACGAGTAACGATTTGGATCTAGCGGATAACAACACCGTTTCCGGTGCAACCAACGTGGTGAATGACTCTGATCGCAATGCGGTTTCGGGCTCTAGTAATAACCTAGAAACCAGTGATGACAATCAGGTGTCCGGTACGGGTAACGATCTAGATCTAGCGGATAGCAACACTGTTTCTGGCGATACCAACGTCGTCAATGACTCTGATCGTAATACGGTATCAGGCTCGGCCAATAACCTGGAAACCAGTAATGACAATCAGGTGTCCGGTACAAGCAATGATCTGGACGACGCTATTGCCAATACTGTCTCCGGTAACAGCAATATTGTGAGTCTTTCTGACAACAATAGTGTGAGCGGAGATAGTAATGCGTTGAGGGTCGATTCTGATAACAACTCAGTTTCTGGGAATCAAAATACGCTGACAAACGCTGATAATAATTCGGCCGCCGGCGCAGGAAATGATCTGACTAATGCAATTAGTAATGATGTCTCTGGCGACGGAAACACGGTGGCAGATAGCAATGAAAATATTGTCGGTGGTAACGCAAATAGGGTGGTTAATGGTGCAGATCGCAATATAGTCTCTGGCGACACTAATCTGGTCAACGATAGCGACAACAATACGGTATCTGGGGATAGCAATCGCGTAGTGAACGGAAGCGTAAGTAACGCCGTAGCAGGTACTTCCAATGTCGTTAATAATAGTAATGCGAATGATGTTTCCGGAAACCAAAATCGGATCACAAATAATTCAAATAACAATCAGGTGAGTGGGTCTGAAAACACGATCAATGATAGTTCCGACAATACTGTTGCTGGCAATCAGAATCGCATAGTGAACAACGCTTCCAGTAATCAGGTATCTGGAGTTGAGAATACGCTTAACAATAGTGATCAAAACACAGTTTCAGGTGATTCAAACCGCGTGGTTGATGCGGATAGCAATATCATCTCTGGCGAAAACAATACTGTAAACAACAGTGACGAGAATTTGGTAGTGGGTGAGGATAACCGTGTCATAGACTCCAATGACAATACCATTTCCGGTGATGCCAATCGATTAAGTAATAGTGATGACAACGTCGTTTCTGGTCAGCAAAACGCTGTTGTGGACGCTGATAGTAATATCGTAGGGGGTGATCGGAATATTGTGAGAAACAGTGACGAGAATCTGGTTGTAGGTGAGGATAATCGTGTTGCAAACGGTTCAAACGATAATACGGTGGCGGGCGATAGTAACTCGCTCGACAACAGTGAGGACAATGCAGTTTCTGGTGAAAACAATACGCTGATCGATGCAGATAGTAACTCTGTTTCTGGCGAAGATAATCGTATCGTGAACAACGCTGACAGTAATCAGGTGTCCGGCGACGAAAACCTGTTAAATAACAGCGATGAAAATACAGTATCAGGCGAAGACAACCGACTCATCGATGCCGATAGCAATGTCGTAGGCGGTGATCGGAATACGGTGCGAGACAGTGACGAAAACCTGGTTGTAGGTGAAGATAATCGCCTAATAGGTTCCAATGACAATACGGTTTCCGGTGATGGCAACCGATTGAACAATGGTGATGACAACACTGTGTCGGGTCAACAGAATGTTGTCGCAGAAGCAGACAGCAATGTCGTAGGCGGTGATCGGAATACGGTGCGAGACAGTGACGAAAACCTGGTTG
>JAHQWE010000080.1 GCA_019633985.1 Acidiferrobacterales bacterium
CAATCTCGTCAAAGCCCTCGTCCCGTGCGGTTTTGGCCATACCCGGATACATGTCGGTGTATTCATGGGTCTCGCCTGCAACAGCGGCTTTCAGGTTATCAGAAGTAGCACCGATCGGTAGTCCTGTGGCTGGATCACCGCATTCTTCCAGATACTCAAGATGGCCATGAGCATGGCCAGTTTCGCCTTCTGCAGTGGAACGAAACACAGCGGCTACGTCGTTGTAGCCTTCGATATCTGCTTTTGCAGCAAAATAGAGGTAGCGACGGTTTGCCTGAGATTCACCCGCAAAGGCGTCCTTCAGGTTCTGTTCTGTTTTTGAATCTTTTAAACTCATTATTTGACTCCTGATTAAACGTTTAATTGGTGGAGATTTGAATATTCGCCGAACAGATGAGCGCAGCATGACGTCTCGTTTGTCAGATCAACTTCACGTAATCCAATATCAAAGACGTCGAGTTTAGCTTTGCAAAGAATCTATCGGTTTCATTCAGCTCCTCTGGCAAAGTGACTTCAGTCTTTACCGATCAAGTTGGATAAACAACATCCGGACGTTCGCGACATTGCCAGTTATGCCTTGTGACATGGGTGTATTATAGCGATCATGGCCGATTAATCTAATTGATTGTTTTAAATATTACGATAGTTTTTTACTATAAAAGTCAAAATAATGTCAAACAACACTCAGCAAGCCAAACAAACGGTCTTTGTCACAGGATGCTCATCGGGTATTGGTCTGTGTATCGCAAAAAAACTCCAACACTCCCCTTTCCGCGTTATTGCCAGCTGCCGCAAACAAGAAGATGTGGATCGATTAAATTCAGAGGGCATAGAGACCATATTGCTCGATCTCGCGAATGAAAAAAGCGTCGAAGCGGGTGCTGAAAAACTGGGGGAATTGACCAGTCACCGTATTTTTGGTCTGGTAAATAATGGCGCATACGGGCAGCCTGGTGCAGTGATCGATCTGGACCGAGAGGTTTTGAGAAAGCAATTCGAAACCAATGTATTCGGTACACAGCAATTAACTAATTTGCTGCTTCCGATGATGCTGCCCTATCAGGAAGGAAGGATTATCCAGATTAGTTCTATTCTGGGATTTATCTGTCTCAAGTTCCGCGGCGCTTACAACGCGTCAAAATATGCGTTGGAAGGCCTGACCGACACGATGCGCTTGGAACATGCACAAAGTGGAGTGCAATTTAGTCTGATTGAACCTGGCCCGATTACCAGTGATTTTCGCATCAACGCTTACGCGATGTTTAACAAGCATATAGACACCGAAAACAGCGTTTTTAAAGCATCTTATGCCGATGTGGAAAAACGACTAAAAGAATCAGAGAGAGCGCGTTTTACCTTGCCCGCGGATGCTGTGCATGATGCGGTCTGGCATGCGTTGACTCATCCCAAAGCGAAAATTCGCTATCGAGTCACCACTCCCACCAAGATCATGATGATACTTAAACGACTGTTACCAGATCGGACTATGGATGCATTTTTGCTCGCGAACAGTGATAAATGAAACAACCGTCTATGCGGGCTATTTCAGGTCGGAGCGCGTTTGCACAAAAGTCGACGATTATTGTCGTGTGGTGAAGACGAAATCAACAGCATCAGTCCAATCTAATCGTCCAGCTCGGACTGTAACCTTTGATTGGCTGAATCCAGAGGGGTTTGACACATTTCCAGATGCAGCCGTCCGCCTGTTTGATAAGGATGGCGTTCCAGTGTCGCTTCATTTAACTCGATTCCGAGACCAGGCTCAGTAGGAGGAAGCATAAACCCATTCTCCCAAGTTAGCGGCTTCAATAAAATGTCTTCGTGGAACCCCGTCTGAATGGTTTCCAGTATCAGAAAATTAGGAGAACTGAATGCAACATGGGCAGCCGCCGCATGTGCGATGGGCCCACAATAGATATGGGGGGCAATTTGTGCGTTAAACAATTCTGCCATACAGGCAATTTTTTTGGTTTCCCAAATACCACCGCTGCGGCCTATATCCGGTTGCAAGATAGAGACACCAGCTTTCAGCGCCTGGTGGAACTCCACTCTGGTCGTCAGTCGCTCGCCAGTGGCAACGGGTATGGTAGTGGAACACGCGACTTTTGCGAATGCCTCAACCTGATCCGGTGGACACGGCTCTTCAAACCAAAGTGGGTCATATGGTTCGATTCGGCGAGCGAGTCGAATCGCCGATGAGGTCGTCATTTGACCATGCGTGCCAAACAAAATATCCGCACGATCTCCTACTGCTTCCCGAATTCGCTTCACGCTGTACTCGCTGCGAGAAAGTTCGTGCATAGAGAGCTCCCTACCCCCCTGAAAACTATAGGGTCCTGCGGGATCTTGTTTAACCGCGGTAAAGCCCATTTCAACATATTCTACAGCGCGTTCCGCGGCAGCATCTCCATCGTGGTAGACGTCACCCGCTTCGTCGGTGGTCCAGTGATCCCTGCCCAGATTCTTAGGATAAATATAGGTGTAAGTGCGTAATTTCGGATGGAACAACCCGCCGATTAGATCGTCACCCGGTTGCTCAGTGGCTTTCCCCAAAATATCCCAAATCGCCATTTCGATACCGCTGAACACCCCCATCATCGAAATATCCGGGCGCTGGGTAAACCCCGCCGAGTAAATTTTTCTGAATAAGGTCTCTACATTTTGCGGCCGCTCACCTTCAACAAACCTCGCGAAAGTATCTTCCACCATCGAGCAGGCGATGTCACCGGAAACAGGTATACCGTAGCATTCACCAATACCCGAAATACCATTGTCAGTCGTAATTTTTACAATGACCCAAAAACTGCCCCCAATACCTGTAGGAGGTACAGTTACCCAGGTTTGAATATCTTTCAGTTTCATCAGATTAGTCCAGTAAAAGCGGCAGTATAGGAGAGATCGAAATAGTTCTATCGAAATCGATTTGTCTTTTTATCGCTGCAAGCCATTCATCCGCCATCACCGTATTGCCACTACCTCCCATATGCAAACCGTCGCCAGAGTGGTGCGGAACGCTGGTCCATCCCGGTCGCAGTTTTTGATAGTGATTGGCAATCGCCAACTCCCTCGGCTCACTCGCTTCGGCAAAATCATCGATTAAACCGCGAATTCTGACGTTATAGAAGTTTTTGATAAATCCGTCCAGATCGCTGCGGAACTCCCGATTGGTATTGGGTGTTATCTCTGCAATGATCGGTGTGACATCTTTTTCGAGGCTTTCAATCATCATGAGCCGCATAAAGGATTGATTCGCGCTATCTGAAATTCCCTGATACAGATCGTTGGCTCCATAATTGATCAGTATGTAGTCAGCCGGACGACTATCAAGAATGGTATTGATACGAGTCAGTCCGTCACGGCTGTTCGCGCCAGCTACACCGTAGTTATAGACTGTCGACGCCTCTACTTCAGCATCCAGACGCTGGTTAAGGCGGGGTTGAAAACCGCCAAAATTCGCCGACCCATTTTGCGGGCTAGTCACACCAGACTGGCTTCCTCCAAGCGTTCTAAATAGCCCCTGCGTGATGCTGTCGCCGGCAGTTAAGACTTCTAGCCCATGCGCTGGCAGGCAAAAGAGCAAAAAAGTCAGCGTGGCAAAAGAAAGATAGGATGGTTGTTTTTTCATACCTCAGTGAAAATTTTGGAGAGACAGATATTACTCAACCAAGTTTCCTGGAAACAATCGCACCGGGTGAGTTGTTGGATTTCGAATATACATGGTCGCCCGGCTTTTTGAGCGAAAAAAAACGGGGGGATCCAAATCAAATCGTTCCAGGCTCTCCTGCTCAAGAATCTCGATTTCAGCCGTAGTAAGTGGGTCGTTTCGCTCTCCTTCCGCGCCGAATCGAGTATCAAACTGAAGGATCGGATAGTCCACCTCCGTTTGACCAATCGACTCCCATGTTAACCACGTACCCTGAGATCGATTGAACCCTGCGATAGGAAGTACGTCAGCGCTCTCATTCTCAGCATGTATCATCTTCGGTTCTGTCCAACCCTCTTGGTTTAAGGTCGATGAGAACACATCGTCATCACCGCCTTCGTGAGACGACCAGTACGCACGATAGCTGCCATCAACTGGAAGTACCACCGGCGCGAGGTTTACGATTCGTTTCTCTGTGAGTACCGAGCCTGGGCTCCAGATCAAATTGCTTTTCTCCTGACTTGGGAGTGTCCGGCTGTACTTCAGGGTAATGCCTCGCGGATTAACGACGGACCAGATCACCATCATGTCCACTTCACTTATCGCAGCGATGGCAGGAAGAATATTGAGACCATCGTCTTCATACACAGTTTGCGCAGTACTCCACACCTTACCGTCGAAACGGGAATAGAGTATTCGACTGCCGCCAGAATACTCCTCACTCCAGACAAAATCTGCGAGGAGTTCGTCTTCAACCAACCGTTGCTGCGCGTGAACTGCGGCACATATCAGCCACAGTCCTACATATGTCAACGTGACGAGGGCCTTGCGAATGGGTAACTCGCGAATGCACTGCCTCAACTGAACTGGAAAACTAGCGGGATACGGTAGACTCGTATCGCTCAAGTGCATCTATTCTCTCAGAGAGGTCAGGATGGCTACGAAACAACCGCTTAAATCCGCCCGCTGTAGCGCCAGAAATACCAAAAGCCGCCAACTGGTCGGGAAGCTGCTCCGGCTCATGTTGCGCTTGTAGCCTACGCAATGCACCAATCATGTTTTGTTTGCTGGACAGATCTGCCCCTCCTTCATCTGCGCGATATTCGCGAATGCGGCTGAAGTAGCTGACGATGATAGAGGCGAGAATTCCCAAGAGAAACTGCGCGGCCATGGACGTAATAAAATATCCCACACCGTAGCCGCGTTGGTTTTTAAAAATCGCCTTGTCGACGATATTACCGATAATTCTAGAGAAGAAAATAACAAAGGTATTCAATACGCCTTGTATCAGCGTTAGAGTGATCATATCGCCATTCGCCACATGACTGATTTCATGGGCCATCACGGCCTCTGCTTCTTCCCGGGTCATGGTATTGAGCAAGCCGCTACTGACGGCCACCAACGCTTTATTTTTGTTCATACCGGTCGCAAACGCATTGACCTGAGGAGTATCAAATATCGCCACCTCGGGCATGCCGATGTTCGCAGCGTCTGCTTGCTTTCGAACAATGTCCATTAGCCACTGTTCCGTCTCATTGGAAGGATTCTCGATCACTACCGCGCCAGTAGAGCGCTTCGCCATGGACTTAGACATGGCAAGAGAAATAAATGACCCCGCCATGCCAAAAATGAACGCATAGATCAACATGCTGGTCATACCCTGACCAAGGTATTGCTCTAACCCAAAAATACGGATAGCAAAACTCAAAACTAACATGACAGCCATGTTAGTACCTACCAGTAACAGAACCCTCGAAATCATTGCAATACCTCCATCAGGAAAACATACTCAAATGCTGATTAAAAAATCGACTTTAAGAATATTAGAGCAAAGACAGAATTGTCTCAGCGTCACTCACTTTAAATTCTGGCCCGGATTCAATATTTAAATGTGTCACGATGCCATCATCGACTATCATGGCATATCGCTGTGATCGGACCCCCATATTTCGTTCGGTTAGATCCAAAACAAGGTCTACTGCTTCAGTAAAATTTCCGCTGCCATCCGCCAGCATTAAAATATTGTCCTCCACATTCTGTGCCTCACCCCAGGCACCCATGACAAATGCGTCATTGACCGATAAACAAGCAATGGTGTCAACGCCCTTCGCTTTGATGGCATCGTTGTGGACAACGTAACCTGGAACATGCGCCGCCGAGCAGGTGGGAGTAAATGCACCAGGCAAGGCAAACATCACCACCTTCTTACCAGAAAAAATTTCATCCGTGGTGATTGCCTCAGGGCCATCTTTACCCATGGTTGCCAGTTCAACACTTGGAATTTTGTCACCTACTGCTATAGTCATACGAAACCTCAATTTGTTAAGTTTATTTCAGAGAACTTTCACCGGCGAGCTCAAAACTTTCCAGTGTTATCGCGCGGTATATTAACATCGACATCGTTAAAATAGCATGAACAAGTCACCCTTCCCCCATGCTTTCCAACCTACCAAACTGGTGAATACGGCGAATGAAGTGCTGGGTGATTGGGTACGCGTCGAGCAACATTCCTGGAAGTCACTATACGCTTGGCAAAGCGGCACACTTTATGACGATTATGGAGACCCAATCGGAGAAATATCAGCCAATACAGTCTATCTCTATGAGTTGTCACTGGCGCCACATGAAGATCTATTCCATGAACTTGGTCACGCGATCGCTCGGGAGTTTGATTTTATTGGGCACAGGACCAACGGGTTTAGCGGGAGTTGGGAAAAAAGACAAGCCAGACTCATTGCTCAGATCCAACACGATCGACACTGGAGCGAGAGCTTGAAAAATATTTGGCAGAGCAAACAGCATGAAGGCGACACGTCACCCTCTTCACTGGGTAGCGAAATTTGGGCTGAGCTGTTTATGTACTGGTATTTCTATTCTGAAAGACCAGAGGTATCTCTGATCAGATCAGAAATGGAGTCCATATCGCATACACCGCAACTCACGAGTATTGGTCTACTGTACGCTAAATTGGGATCGTTAGAACAAATACCAAAGTAACCCTGTCATCACGAACACCGACATGGCATTCCCGACGAGAACATACGCGGCAACTTGTGCGGGATCCCGGTTATATTGCTCGGCAATCAGAAAGTTGAGGGCAGCTGGAGGAAGTCCGGCGAATAAAATCAACATCCCGGTTTGGAGCGGATCGAGCGGAATAAAATAGAGAATGGTGATTGCCGGCACCAAACCGCTGAAGGGGCAAACTACAGCGGCAATCAGTCCATCACCGAGTTGACTAAAGTTTACGTCTACCATGCGCACACCCAGCGCGAATAACATAATCGGGATGACAATCTGGCCAAGCAGTCCGATCGGCTCAAGCACCATCTGCGGTACGCTAAAACCTGACAGATTCACGACCAATCCCGCTATGGTGGCAATATTCACCGGGCTCAGCAGCAAGCCGGAAAATGAAACCACACCACCGAAAATCCAAACTCCAAGCGTAAAGTGAAACAGGTTACTCACCAAAAACATGAGTACCATTGCCTGGATGCCGGTATCACCAAATGCTAGAGCTGCGAGCGGCAAGCCTAGATTGCCGCAATTGTTAAACATCATACAAGGCAAAAAACTTCGCCAATGAATGCGTTTAATCCAGGTAACGGGCCAGGCGATAATTCCCGAACCGAAAACGACGATCAGCGTGCCTAAAGCCAGCCAGCGAAAATCCAGAATACGGAAATTCTCCCCAGACAATACATCAAAAACCAAGGCCGGCAAAAAAACATACAGCGTCGCCTGATTGACCGATTTAAGATCAGGACGACATATCCTGCCGTAGATGTAACCAACCAGCACCAGCGAGAAAACTGGGAGAAGAATCGATAGTATTTTCAAAGAACGGCGTAGGTGAGGTGATAAAAAGTGTTATTGCATTGGTTTTAAGAACCGCGCAATCAGAGAACAGTGAAGACGCGCATTCAGCCTGTGCCACTCACCAAACCCGACTGGTATCAGACAGTGTTACCTGTCGTACACGCCGGAAACCCAGTGCTGATATTTTGGGTTTTCACCGATCAGTATGCGATAGAACAGATCACCAAGTTGTTGGGTAACAGGCCCTTTACCACCGTCACCAATCGGTCGATGATCAATGCTGCCCACTGCCGCCATCTGTACACCCGTGCCACAAAAAAATGCCTCATCGGCCATGTACAACTCAGACCTGTCAATATTTCTCTGCTCTACCTCAATCTCCAACTCATCTTGCGCAAGCTGAATCAACGAACGTCTTACGACACCTTCCAGTAAGTTTGCAGTAATCGGCGGGGTGACTAACTTTCCATCCCTTACCAACATAAAGTTGGCGGCGGTAGCTTCAGAAACATGCCCATCCTGATTGAGCAAAATTGCTTCATTAAAACCGCTCAATAAAGCGTCACTCTTTGCGAGACTACTGTTTACGTATGTTCCATTGACTTTGCCTCTGGCGGGAATCGCAGCATCATCCACTCGACGCCAACTGCTGACACAAACCGTGATGCCTTTACTATCAGGCAGGTAGTCACCGGTCGGCTGGCTAAAAATGGCAACTTTGTCCTCTGCGTCATGAAGCCAAACCTGAAAAACGGGTTTGTCTTTGTAAGCGATCGGACGGATATACACGTTCTCTCGCCATTTTTCCTGACGCAGTAATTCTAGAGTGAACCCTTGCAATTCTTCGTTGGAATATCCCAGGTCACTATGTAATAAAGCAGCACTATTGATAAACCTCGTAAAGTGGTCTTCAATTCGAAATACAAAAAGTTGTTCTTGATCAGGATTCCAATACCCCCGAATACCAGCGAAGCACCCGGTGCCATAATGCAGAGTATGGTTAGTGATACTGATGGTTGCCTG
Source organism: Acidiferrobacterales bacterium (assembly GCA_019633985.1). GTDB lineage: Bacteria > Pseudomonadota > Gammaproteobacteria > Arenicellales > Poriferihabitantaceae > VYFG01. The sequence continues at coordinate 8,489 of JAHQWE010000080.1, forward strand.
TTCAATGGGAACAATATTGCCTTCGTAGAATGCTAAGGTGGTCATAGGGTGAATCTTTGCTTGGTAAGTGGTTATTGTAATCTAAACCCTTCCTTTCTCGATTGTTGGATTGAGAATCCAACCGCTCGGTTGCTGTAGGAGGAAGTCAATTATTATTTCAGCCAACTGCGATCCATCTCCGCATAAGAACCGCAACCCACCTGTTTAAGCGTTCGATCGATTTCATCTCGGTAGATCTCAATTACCTGCTCGGCCCCGCCAGTACCCATCGCTCCCATGCCCCAAAAGAAAGATCGACCTGAAAAGGTCATTTCAGCGCCCAACGCTCGCGCTCTGATGACATCCATTCCTGTTCTGATACCGCTATCCACCATCACTGTCATTCGGGCACCAATCTCGACGGCTACATTACGCAAACTGTCAGCGGAAGCCGGAGCTGCATCCAATTGGCGACCGCCGTGATTGGAGACCACCACACCGTCCACACCGATGTCCAATGCGTCCCGAAAATCCTGATCATATTGGACCCCCTTCAATATGAGTGGTCCGTCCCACATGTCTCGGATCATTTCTATTCGTTCCCGAGTTACTCCATGCATTGCAAAGTTGGTAATGAAAGTCGCCAACCCCTCATTGGGGCCTTCTTTATATTGCAGAACATTGACAAAATCCGGTTGTCCGTGGGCCAGTGTCTGCATCGCCCAGGTTGGATGAATCATCGATTGCCAAACAATGTTGGGGGTAAAACTAAAGGGCAACTTCAAACCATTTTTCAACTCACGATTACGCTTCGCGCCTACCGGTATATCTAGTGTCACAACCAGGGCATTAAATCCTGCGTTCTTCACCCTGCCCAGAAGATCTTTCATCACTTCCACCTGTTGAGGAACGTAGAGCTGAAACCAACAGACATCGGGTGCAGCTTTGGCGATCTCCTCGAGAGGAGTGGTGCTGAATGTACTTAGAATATACGGAATGTTATTTTTTTGTGCCGCGCCTGCCAACGCCATCTCTGCTCCCGGCCACATCATGTTCCCGAGTCCGATTGGTGGAATGCCAATCGGTAGCGCATAGTCGTGGTTAAAAATTCGAGTTGTTTTGTCAGCACTTGTGACATCGGTAAGATAGCGAGGAACAATTTCCACTTCATGCCATGCCTCGCGGTTTCTACGCTTGCCATGCTCGTCGTCGATACCGCCATCGACATAGTCAAAGGCAAAATTGGGAATCCGCTTCTTTGCGCGGGTTTTTAAATCAGCGATCGATGGGAATCGTGTGTCGTATTTCATTTCAAATTTTTGCTTTTATTTCATTGATCTGAGTGCACAATCTCTGCGCCTCTGCGCTAGCTGCTTCAGCGAAATCCGGTCCATTGCTTGCATAAATAATAGATCGTGACGCGTTAATCCATAGCCCTTTACCTCGACGATCCAAACCAGACTTAAGCACTTCCTCCAGGTCCCCTCCCTGCGCACCGATACCCGGAATCAGGAGAGGCATTTCTCCCCCTATCTCACGCATCACCTTGATCTGCTCAGGATAGGTCGCCCCGACTACGAGCCCAATATTTTCATGTTGATTCCATTCTTTGGAGGCGAGACGAGCTACACGCATCGCAATGGTTTCACCCTCTGACGAGACCCCTTGTAAATCTCCGCTACCGGGATTGGAAGTTCTGCAAAGAATGATGACACCTTTATCAGTTCTCGAAAGATAGGGTTCAAGTGTATCTCCGCCCATATAAGGATTGACCGTAACAGCGTCTGCCTGATATCGATCAAATGCCTCCTTTGCGTACATTTCGGCCGTCGCGCCAATGTCCCCTCTCTTGGCATCAAGAATTACCGGGATATGTGGATGCTCAGACTTGATGTACTGGATGGTTTTCTCTAGTTGGTTCTCTGCAGCGACCGCGGAGTAATACGCAATTTGAGGTTTAAACGCACAAGCCCATTGAGCGGTACCATCAATAATTTGCCGGTTAAATTCGAACAACGCATCTTTCCCGGATAGAACAGACGGCAATTTCGCAGGATGAGGATCTAGGCCAACACAAACCAGGCTATTTTGGGACTGCCAGCTTCTTCGTACTTTTTCGAGAAAATTCACTTATCTTTTTAATTTAATGGGAAATTATTCATAAAAATTGATCAACTCTCGCAAAACAGCGGTTGCGAATCCGCCTTTTTGCAACGCGAATTGTAACTGCAGTGTGTTTCCGTTCATGAACTGCCATTTCATCCCTTTGGGTACAATCGTCATTGCTCGTCGCTGTTGTCTTAGGCCGTGCTGCTCTAACCCCCGCGGCAGTGTTTCGATCTCAGATACTACCGCTTCTTCAAATTCTTTCACGTGAGATTCCGTCTCCAAATCCCCGGCGCCCCACATAGGCGCAGTAATGTGCACATCGCCAGAATTCCAGCGATCTAAGATGTGACGATCTGAACCGTCATTGAGAAACCAAGACTGAGTGCCATCGAGCATGAGCAAATCACCTATTTGGGGTGACCGCAGTGCTGGTCGCTGCAAGCGCTCGCTCACAACCTGATTGAATATCCAGGAACGGGCAGAAGACAAAGCCATGGAGCGGGCCAGGCGATCTAAGCGCTTCACATCACCCGTGAACCAACGTTGCGCCGTAACCGTATTCTTGCCGTTGCGTCCAAATCTCTGTGGTCCAAAATAATTAGGAACTCCATTCGTCTGGATTTGCTCCAACCTGTTTTCCAGTTCAGAGCTTTCTCCTGACAGCTCTCGAATTCGCAGTTGAAAATGATTGAATTTGTGACTGCCTTTCCTCAGTTTTCCGCCATGGTAGTTGGCTTCCAGCAGACGAATACCCTCTTGCTGCGCGCAGTAGTCAGAGACACGCTGAAAGCAATCCTTTGAATCGAGTTCGGCAAGCACGCTAAACCACTGGGAAGTCACGGCTTTGCGGTCCTTTAATCCGCTAAATCCAATTTCTTTTTGGTGAATGCCAGCTGCCCGTGCCAAACCCCGGCTGACATCGACGGTATTGAGATCAGTTTTTTCAATATAAACCCATAAATGCTTTCCCTTTCCCTCCAGTTCAAACCCCAATTCTTCCCTGACCGTGAAATCAGCAGACTCACAACGTACTCGACCTTTAACCAAGGGCGGACTAGATCGATATGCCCAACTGTCTAGGGGATACGCAGCGCCCTCAGTCATGTGTAAGATTCAGGTTTAACATCGCGCGGATTCTAACTGATGTCGAGCAACAGAACGCCAATCATCCTCTCCCCCCATAACCTGGTCGACCGACTAGGCGATCGAAGCCTGAAAATCATTTACGTAGGGAAAGAAGATAAATATGCCGAGGCACATATTCCAGGGGCTGCACGCATATCCCACAGTGCTCTGAACTACGGGATTGCTCCGCAGGTGGGTCACTTGCCCAACGTCAATGACCTGGAATCTGCCTTTCGGAATCTGGGTTTATGCAATCATCACCATGTCATCTGTTACGACGATGATGCGGGAACTGCAGCGGCCAGACTGTTTTGGGTATTGGAAGCCATGGGGCATAAAGGCGTCAGTTTCCTCGATGGTGGTTTCTTGGCCTGGTCCGCCCGACATTATCCGATTTCCAGCGATACACCCGAAATTGAAACTGGCGATTGGCGAGCAGTCCCGAATCCCGATGTCATTGCCTCCAAGAGCGAGGTACTCCTGTCACTCGATAATCCCGATATCCAGATTCTCGATGCCCGAACAGAAGAAGAGCATATGGGGCTGAAATCCGCTTCGGATCGGAAAGGTCATATTCCTGGTGCGATATCGTTTAACTGGTTGCAGTCAAGGAATTCTGAACACCACAATCTACTTAAGCCCTTGGAAGAACTTCAAGCAAGCCTCGACGAACGAGGGTTGAATAAGCAAAAGGAAATCATTGCTCACTGTCAAACGCACCAACGTTCCTGCCACAGCTACATGATGTTGCGCGCGCTCGGATATCCAAAAGTACGAGGATTCGCTGGATCCTGGTCAGAGTGGGCGGCCGACCCGAATAGCCCGATCATCAATCTGCAGGAGTCCTGATTTTTCGACCTGGAATTGACGAGAGTTTATGCGCTATCGCGGCCTGCCCCCTCTACTCACCCAGACTAAATCTGACGTAGCTGCGGCAGCTTGATCACTTTACCCGTCGAGAGCCCAGAAAGCCTCAACTCGGGATTCAGACGGTAGATCAACCATAGCGGGAAGCCCAGATCACGAGACATATTCCAGAGCGAGTCGCCAGGTTTCACTTTGTAGTCATTTAAACCGACCAGTTGATAATTTTCCTTGAGGTTTTCAC
>JAHQWE010000002.1 GCA_019633985.1 Acidiferrobacterales bacterium
TGACGCTGATACCACGCGCCTCTAAAATGCTCCCGAGAGAAGCAGCAGCGATACCCTTCCCTAAGGAAGAAACTACACCGCCGGTGATGAACACATATTTGGTCATGAATTACCCGTCAAATTGCCGATCAAAAATTTGCTAAATCAATCCCTGCAAGTTCGGCAACAAATTTACAGCCACGCTATAAAAAGGTTTGTTAACCAACCCACACTCTTGTTCAAAAGGAGCTCTCGATTAACGCATTGGTGACAATCTCAAAAGTGAAAAACAAATAAAACACTGTTTTCCACGACGAGTGATCGTCATTTAGTTCGGGATATCGCTTTTGTTGCCAGCCTGACAAATGCTCTTGTCGGCTTAATGGGGAACACAAAATCGTGTTCCGCCGGACGGGAGAACATGGTATCAAAGATCCTGTCTTGCCTCAACAGAATTCCGCTTTCAGATCGGACATCGAGGCCGCCTTAAAGTGACACCGTAAATGCCGGGATCACCACAGATTCCCCTCGTTCTGATTCTTGATATCGGGCATTGACACCCAGACCATGCGCCCACACCACATCATGGCCAATCACCAGGACAGGGAGTGACTTTCTCATCCAAGGTGCCAGTTTTTTTGATTGCATGATTTTTTTCAGACTGGATGAGCCAGATGCTTTGCTTGTTGAAAATCGATGCTCCCCATTACGACTTTGCCACTTTAGATTCTTCGCGTTGAGGGTATGGTGAGAAATTCCGATATCAGATTCTTGAAAACGAACGGATAGCCAGGACTGAATCCTCTGGGAATCAGGTCCAGCGGAAATATCGATTTGATGTTGAGTGGGAATCTTTACAATCAGATAGAGGCGTTGATCAAAATACTGGATTTCCACGCTTCCACAATCGATTTGACAATGACTCTCCGAATTCACCTTCTCCAATTGGCGCTTCAATTCCACTAATTGACTGTCGCTCGGAGATGTCGAACCTCCCAAGTGTACCCAACGCCGAATCACAGTTTTAAACCTGGCCAAGGAAAGACTGCACAACGGCAAGATGTCTAGCGGATCTGATTGGCAGAATAAGGTTCGTCGTTCAGGCTGAGCGGAATCATTGATAACTGTATCCGCCGCTTCGTCGATGACTTTCAGCGCTTCAGTCAGGTCAGTGGCTACCCGAGAAATAGCGCTTTTTACGTTGGGCCAGCGCTGCGCCAGCGTTGGGATAACAGTTTGTCTTACAAGCGTGCGTGCATGCTGAGAACTCTCGTTTGCCGGATCTTCAATCCATTCCACTTGTCGGTGGCGTAAGTACGCACAGAAATCAACATGGCGAAATTCGAGCAAAGGGCGAACAACGTTCCTTTGGTCGCCATAGGCTAAGCTTCGCTTGCGCGGGATTCCTGCGACTCGGTCGAGATTGCGCCCCTCGGCCAGCCCCATTAGCACTGTTTCAGCCTGATCATCCCCATGATGACCGGTGAGTAGAATATGTGAAACAGGCAGAATCCGGCAAAACCACTGGTAACGAGCCGCCCTGGCATCCGCTTCACTGGGTTGTGTCGGTCTCTCGCCGTCCCAGACTCCGTATTCAAAGGCGATACCTAGATCGTTACATGTCGTGTGACAATGCATTCTCCAAGAATCAGAGTCTGGATGTATCTGATGGTCAAAGTGCAACGCGAGAACACGTTCTCTAGGAACGAGATCGGAGAGTGCGATCAGCAGCGCCATGGAATCTGCCCCGCCACTTAACGCCACCGCGTATTGAGCCTGAAACACATCGATGTCGAGCTTCGACAACGCATGTTCTAGCGCTAGAGAGTCAAACGGCACCAGGGGGAAATTCAGGCGAAAGAAAGCAGATTAAGCCGATTTAAGCTCATATCTTCCAAGTGCCATCAAGCGGCGATACCGATTCTCCAGCATTGTCTCTTTAGGGCTCCCAAGCAGCTTGCTCAATGCGCGATCGATATGATCTTCCACTGCCGCCGCAGCCTCGTCGTAATTGCGGTGCGCCCCTCCCAACGGTTCTTTAATCACTTCATCGACCAAACCTTGTTCAGACAGCTCCCCCGTTGTCATCTTCATCGCCTCCGCCGCGTCGGACGCTTTTTCCGCACTCTTCCACAATATGGACGCGCACCCCTCAGGCGAGATGACCGAATAGACCGCATACTCCATCATCAAAAGATGGTCACACACTCCAATTGCGAGCGCTCCTCCAGAACCACCCTCGCCGATAACGACAGAAACAACCGGCGTTTCCAACGACGCCATTACTTCCAATGATCGTGCAATCGCCTCGCTTTGACCCCGCTCTTCTGCTCCAACCCCGGGATAGGCTCCAGCGGTATCAATAAAGGTCACAACAGGGAGTCCGAATCGCGAAGCCAGTTGCATCACCCGCTGCGCTTTGCGATACCCCTCTGGTCTCGGCATACCGAAGTTTCGTCGCGTTCTCTCCCTGGTGTCTCTTCCCTTTTGGTGTCCGATGACTGCAACCGGACGCCCTTTAATGTGACCAAGGCCTGCCACAATTGCTGGATCGTCTGAATACATCCGGTCTCCATGTAACTCCTGAAATTCCGTCACTATGCGCTCGACATAATCCAACGTGTATGGTCTCAGAGGATGTCTTGCAATCTGCGTAATTTGCCAGGGTGTCAGCTTGGAAAAAATCTCAGCGGTCAGCTCCTGGTTTTTGAGTCGCATTGTTTCGATCTCACCATCGAAATTCATCGAACGGTCATCGCTCACGCGCTGTAATTCGAGAATTTTTTCTTCCAGTTCAGCAATGGGTTTTTCGAATTCGAGGTAGTCCAAGCTCATGATAATTTAATGTTTTTAGCCTTTCAGAGGAGTTTTGTCGTTGATACTGGATATGGCTGCTGTAGAGCGCTCGGCCCTATTTTAAACCAAACTCGAATCACTTAGCGTCCGAGTGATCAGCGCTTACACCAGTGAAAGCATTGTTTCTAAACTGTAGCGCACGCTTTGTGCGCGTACTGCGCTACGATCTCCCCCCAGGTTTTGACTGGAAGATTTAAGCAACCTCACTTGCCCCCGCTGGATGGTTGCCCAAGAAAAGCAAACCAATCCCACCGGTTTCTCTGGCGTGCCTCCACCCGGTCCTGCGACGCCAGTAATCGCCAGGCTGTAGGCGATTTCGGAACAAAGAGTAGTCGCTACTAATGCACCTTCCGCCATTGCTTCTGCGACCTCGCAACTGACGGCACCGAATTCGTCAATGAGTTCCGGCGCAACACCTGCTAGAGTAAATTTTGCCTGATTGCTGTAGGTGACCAGACCATGTGCAAACCACTCAGATGAACCGGCAACTTCAGTAATCGCACTGGCAACTCCACCTCCGGTACAAGATTCAACAGTAATTAACGACGCATTCTGAGACTTCAATCGCTGGCCCAGTTGTTTACAGCTTAGGTAGAGAGAAGTCGCCATCCTTTAGATGCAGTCTATAAAGCAGGAAAGAAGCGAGTCGCTGACTTCCTGAAAACGGTTGGCACCTGGGTTTTCGTCCAAACCGAACCACTCACCTCTTGCTCCGACGCACCATCACGCCGGCCCGATGCCTGCACCAACAGTAGTCGCTTTTGTTCGGCAAAAATTTGCTCAAACGTTTCCAGCATATCTGCTTTGGTCAAGGAGCGGATAGCTCCTGCAAGTCTTTCCCGTGTATCAAAGCCGTACTCCTTCAAGTCAATCTGCGTCCAGTACCGATCCGTTCTCTGCGACAACTGGTTATCCTTTTTCAAGATTCGCGCTATCAACCCTCTTTTCGTCTGATCGAATGCGTCATCAGACATTGACGCAAGCTGCTGAGGAAAACCATCTAAGAATTTGGCAATCAGCTGATCCAGATCCTGTGCACTATGACTGGGGCTTTGAATAGAGAGCAGCAAACCCGGTACTTCGGTAATATTGATATTGGTCGCGTAAACCAGATAGCCCACCCGGTTAGTGGTTCGCAGATCGAAATAAAACGGCGCTTCCAACAGTTGTCCAAGCAAGGTGGTTTTCGCTCTTGCATCGATCGATTTTTCCGTATCCTGATAGTAATAGCTCACAGCAGTATCGTTGTGCTCAATGTCCATTGTGCGAAGATAGGCCTTGCCTTCCTCGAGTCGTCTCAGTCGGTTACGAGGAACATCTTTTCGTACGAGTGCATCACCCAAAAAGTTTGCAATCAGGCTGGCCATATCTGAGGTTTGCTGCTCAGAAATATCGCCATGTCCCAATACTGTAAGTTGAACCTGCTCCATCAGACCCTGAAGGTGTTGTTTCACCTCTTTGGCGGTGATCGAGTCCAGTTCTGCAAGTCGCTCGTCTTCAGTCCAATAGGGTGTAAGAAGCAAGCGATAAATTTCGTGCACCGTTTGGCTAGACGGCCTCTCTTTTTTGGAGTTTGCCAATTCCCTACCGAGTTCGTCCTTGATGAGGGTCAACTTTTCACTTTCTATGTCAGGCGATTTAAGTGCTTTTAGAATGACGTTTAAAAGCGCTTTTTGACCATCCTGGTATCCACCTAGACGGACCGATATCCCTCGGCTATGGCGGTAAAGACTGTATCGAAGTCCTGCCAGCCGGGCAGGATAGGTTTCGATATTTAGTTGATCGTTCAACATTCTCACTGCCAGTTCAGTCAATACTGCATCACGTGCGGTGGAATTCGCTTGCGCTGATTTGATACTAAAGTAGAAACTTGAACGTGGCGTTCTAAATTCCTGGTCGGGTCTGTACCATAGTTCAACGCCGTCTTCTCGGGGAACAGTAACCGGTTTAGTCGAAGCACTCAGATCGGATTGCAGTTCAAGTCTTTCTGGAATAAACGGGTTGGGCGCCGGCATCGCCAATTGCGGAAACTTCGCATTTTCGGCATTTACCCAGCGTTCGATGATGTCGTCAGATATCGGATTAACAACATATCTCACCCCATAGTAAGGAGACACGTTTCTGGCCTTGTGTTTTGGAGAAACTACCTGAACCATCACTTTCTTCGGAGTGAGATAATCCAGCAACTCAGATAGCCGCTGGGGTTGATACTCTTCCATCAAATACGGCCCTGATAGCACCTCTTCCATGGGGTAATCATGTAAACGCGAAGCGATAGAACGTGCCAGATTGGAGGCGCTGGATTTCTCGGCGAATCGAAATGCGATCTGTCCCAGCTTTTGTTCTTCCTCAAACCGCCATTTTTCTATGCCTTCACGTTTAAGTTTGGCAATATGATGAAACAGCATCTCCCCAATCTGATCGATGTGCGCCGCACCTGGTTCGGTTAGACCAATAGATATTTGCAAGGTCCCCTGAGCACGATCCATGAATCCAGAACCAGCGCTGAGGGAATCCGCCCAACCAAGTGCCTTCAATGCGGCCAGCAACGAACCTTCTCCCTCGTGACCCAACAGGTTCGCCAGGTAGCTCACAGGCTTACTACGAAACTCATCCATTGTGCTGGGGATTGAGAACTGAAAGGCCACACTGTAAGTTTCTTTCAAGGGCACAATGTCTATCCGCCCAGGTAACAACTCTTTGTTGAGATAGGACTGTACATAAATTGGGGGCTGCACGCCTCGGCCCGGTACTTCACTAAATCGTTCGCGTACCCAAGTTTCAAGCTGGTCAAGGTTTTCCCTACCTACGACAGTGAGCGCCATAATGTCCGCTGAATACCATTTTTCGTAGAATGCAATGAGCTTGTCTCGCACCGACATTCCAGATCGATCCGCCAGGGTTTCCAGAGACCCCACCGAAAACCTGGAAGCGGGATGGCCAGGGTTTAACACCTGTTTTTGCGCCGCCCAGACACGACGGCCCTCATCTTTCAGTCGCGCTTGATACTCTGAATGCACCACAGCCCGTTCTCGTTCCACGTAGGTTTCTTCAAATGTCGGATCAATGAAAAAACGGGAGAAGCGATCTAGTGCTGGTAACAAGCTGTCATGATTGACGCCAAAAAAGTAGTTGGTGTGATCGTAGGCCGTATAGGCATTGTTGCTTCCACCACGACTCTGAATAAATTTCTGGTATTCACCGGCCTCTGGATATTTGCCGTTGCCTAGGAATAACATGTGTTCTAAAAAGTGTGCGAGACCATTCCACCCGTCCGGGTCGCTACCGCTGCCCACATGCACATCTAACGCTGCTGCTGCCTGGTCGGTATCAGGGTCAGAAATAAGCATGACCTTCAATCCATTTTCGAGCACCAGGCCTCTGTAAGCATTGTCGTCAGTTTCGCTGGTGATTGGCATAACAGGTGTGAATTTTTCAGTCTTCTGTGCGGAGTCATCTGAAACGACGGGATGACTGAGGCTTAATGCAGTAAATAAAAGCACGAAGCGGCTAAGATGGGGATTTGCTGTCAGCATTATTTTTTCCTTAATCAATTCGCGGTGTAGACCACAATATTGCTTGATTATTCAATTACTCTGATTATGGATGCATATTCGACGAATTAAACCTCCTATTCTGCGAACTATGCCGCTAAAGCGAAAGCCTTCATGAGAAGTTGACGGAGATTTGACGTTGGTTTGACTCACCTTTGACAATAGGAAGGCACTGCATCCTGTACAGAATTCACGACCTTGATGCGATGAATGTGAAAGGCAGGCAAATGAAGACCGCAAGAATAGTGTAGAAAAGACATAAAACAAAAAGCCCGCACAAAGCGGGCTGATCGTTGTATGGCGTCCCCAAGGGGATTCGAACCCCTGTCGCCGCCGTGAAAGGGCGGTGTCCTAGGCCAACTAGACGATGGGGACTTAAACTTTCGGCAAGCGATATTTCGCTGCTGTGTTCAAGCTCTCGGGAAGTTGCTATGTGTTCGTTAGATCATCTCCAACACACATTTTGTGACAAACTGGTTGTCAAAAACGGCTTCTCAAATTAGCTGCATATATCTGGTGGAGCCAGGCGGGATCGAACCGCCGACCTCAACACTGCCAGTGTTGCGCTCTCCCAGCTGAGCTATGGCCCCGGAGGCGGCGTATTGTAAGGTTTCGTCCTACCCTGATCAAGAACTTTTTGGCCGTTATTTAGTTGTTTTTTCTATTAATATTCTCGCATTTTGTATTCTTGAAATCGTGCGCTCTTTCCCCACCATCATCACTACCTGATCGATAGAGGGGGTTGCAGCACTACCAGAAATCGCCACTCGAAGCGGAAGCGCTAAGTGGGGAAACTTCACGCCGGCATCAGCAACTGTTTTTTTAATACACTCATTGATTTGGGGGGCTGTCCATTCATCAAGATGTGTGAGATTGTTGCTAAAGGAATCAAGTAGATTTAGTGAATCCAGGTTTAAATGCTTAGTGACGGCGCTGTCGTCAAAGTTCTCAATTTCTTGATAGAGGTATAAAACCTGATCCGCCATGTCTTCGAGTGTGGTGCAACGATCTCTGAATAATTCAATAACATCACTGACTTTAGGCCCATCGCACAAGCCAATTCCGCGCTGGTGCAAACGCTTGGCCAACTCATTTCCTAAGCGCTCTCCATCCGCTTGCTTGATATAGTGCTGATTCACCCAAAGCAATTTATCCATATCAAAGCTGGCCGCTGATTTATTAATATCAGCAATATCGAACAGATCGATCATCTCATCAAGCTCAAAGATCTCCTGATCGCCATGAGACCATCCGAGTCGAACCAGATAATTCAGTAGCGCCTCTGGCAAGATTCCCATATCGCGATATTCCAGCACACTCACGGCGCCATGTCGCTTCGACAACCGCTGTCCATCGGGGCCAAGAATAAGCGGAACGTGCGCAAACACAGGTAGTTCGGCACCAAGAGCTTTAAATATATTTATTTGTCTCGGTGTGTTGTTGGTGTGATCGTCTCCGCGAATGACATGGGTTATTCCCATATCCATGTCGTCGACGACTACAGTCAAGTTATAGGTTGGCGAGCCATCGGTTCTTGCAATAATCAGATCGTCCAACTCCTGATTATCGATAGCAACGCTACCTCGCACCACGTCATCAAACAAAACCGCGCCCTGCAACGGATTGCGAAAACGGACCACCGAGGACTCTCCTGATTCAGGTTTTTTACCGAGATCTCTACAGCGATGGTCATAGCGTGGTTTTTGACCAGCAGCCCGCTGTTGTTCCCTCACCTCGTCTAGTCGCTCTCTCGAGCAAAAGCAGTGATACGCATCGCCCTGATCCAGCAATTGCTGAATCACCTCACCGTAACGGTCGAAGCGTTTGGTTTGAAAAAATGGACCGCGATTCCAGCTTAGCCCCATCCATTCCATACCCTGCATTATGACGTCAACAGCTTCATTGGTGGAGCGTTCAAGATCAGTGTCTTCTATCCGCAGAACCATTTCACCGCCGGTCTTCCTCGCGTACAACCAGTTAAATAGCGCCGTTCTAGCGCCTCCGATGTGCAAATACCCAGTGGGGCTGGGAGGGAAACGGGTAACAATGGTCATACTTTATGGTAGGGGCGTAAAAAACGGCGGATTCTAATGGAATAAAGCGTTCACGAATAGGCGCACTGATTCCACTTTGACTATACTTGCGTGATAATTGGGGGAACTACCTCGATTTCGCTGCTTCTAAACCGCTAAATATCAGGAAACATCCAGTGAAAAAATCTCGATTCACCCGACTCCCCGGCGCGATCGCCGTATCCGCATTGTTCGCGTTACCGGTGAATGTTTTTGGTCAAAATGGACTGCTATTTGATGGGGATTTTGAAAGCGGTACTTTCCAGGGATGGACTCCAGGTGGAGAAAATGGTGGTTTTGCGACTGTGGCAGCGAAAGGTAGCTGTTTCTCCGGAAACGATACTACCGCCATATCATTCAATGGAAACCCTACCAGCAACTACTCCGCACTGCTGCGATCCAATGCGGCGGGAGAAACCGGATCAGTCGCCTCGCTTCGCTCTCAACCTTTCGAAGCTGGTAACGGCATTATTTTTTCTGCACTTTCAGAAACCGCCAGTGCTGACCCAAGGGATCACCCAGTCGATCTGGTAGTGAAGATTATTAACAGTAGCGGTGATGTGGTGTCTGAACAACCCTACCGCACTGCCATCGTGCAACTTGCCGCAGGATGTCCCAGCGAACCCAGGGATACGGCATTTAGCGGACATTTTATCGACACTCATCACCTCGCTGGGGAGCAGATCTCCATTGAGTTCAACCAAAACACCAGAAACCAGGGACAGGGTTATTTCACCTTGATCGATGATGTCATCTACATCGACAGCAGTAGTTTTCTGCTAAGTACCAGTCAGCCCCGGGCGGTTGCAGGCACTGGCATTACCACAAGCGGCACCTTTTTCCTCGACCCCAGGGCTTCAACGGATCCAGATGATGCGCCAATAGAGTTGAATTACAGCTGGTTTATTAATGGCGAGAACAGTATTCGTGAACTGGATGTTCCCTGCGTCAATCTAAATAGTGACTTTCAACTAGGTGCGGGTAACCATATTGCGACGCTGTACGTGAATGACGGATTTAGCTACGCTGCGGATACGATACGTTTTGTTGTCCCTGAATCAACCAGCACATCAACCGACTCATCCGATGACGATACCACTGACGACGGCGCTGATGACGACACGACCAACACCAATACTACCACCACCTCGGATGCTGGAGCCGTTACACTGACTGACCCTCTGAATGAATGCGATATCAATCTGGACGTCGTAGAAGTAGATAACTCTGACGACGACGGTGATATCAACGATAACAGTGACAATGGTGGTTCGGGGGCGAATGATGGGTCAGGAACAGACACCAATTCAGCCGCAACGATTGTGGTTACCGGAAATCCGACATTCACTATTGGAGGAGATCCGGTATTGTTGGTAAGCAATGCTGACATCACAGATAGCGATGTTGGCGATAGCGTTCAATCCGTAACAATCACTATCTCGAACGCGCAAGCCGGGGATGCGCTGGCACTGGATTCTGTTCCTGCTGGAATCACTTCAAGCCCCTCTTCAGATGGTAGCTCTTTAACGCTTTCTTCTGATAGCGGTGGAGGAACCGCCGGAGAATTTGAATCCGCAATTGAAAGTGTCACCTTCAATTACCTGGTTCCCAGCGGAGACACAGCCGTTACCACAGAAAGGAGCGTCACATTTAGGGTGAACGATGGTACTGTTACCGGCGCTCCTACCACTTTGACTATCACGGTAAATGGCGGTTAATCCCACTTACCACTTTACGGAAGCTGTTGAAGGTGTTTCTTACTATCTTTGTCAGTCTTGTCAGTCATTAATGCGGCAACTTAAACATGCTCTGTTAGCCAGAAAAGGCCAACAGATCATCCATCTCCTCCTCATATTTAATAAGGGCTTGTAGAGTTCGAGCCCGATGTCGATCAGATTCTTTTTGCTTGTGTCGAATGAGTATTTGCAGAATTCCCTTTTTGATCAAGTCTGGTAAGTAGCTCACACACTTTGCCATTGCGGATGATGCCAAAAGACCGTGAAAGTTGTCTTCGACAACTCCGTGAAAACGACATTCGCTGACAAAACGCTTCAGACTAACCCGCTTTCTAAGTTCCGCCCGGAATGATTCTTCGAACCCGCAGGTGATTACTTCATATCTACCCTTTTTGATCTCGACCCCTTCGTTCACTGTTTCGGGAATCCGGGATAGAGAAAACGGAACGAGCAAACACTCCCCGGAGGACAAAGTTTCAATCTGCGCCTTTAGACTGATAGGCTCACCGATCAGCACATTGAGATTCAATCTGCGAATGGCTGTTGTAAATTCGTCTAGTTTATTTGCAGGAACTCGTTCAATAACGATGCGTGTCGAAATCTTGTCTCTAGAAGAGATCTTTCGCAACGTCTTTACAATCGCTGCAATTTCCGCAGGAAAGCTCTGATCACTTGTACACACATGCCACCGACTCCGCACCGTTTCAGTTTGTGGGGTTGTAAAGGATTCAAGTTCAATTTCAAGACAATCCATGCGAATCTGGGTAACGGGATAATAAGAAAAAATTTGAGCGGTTGATTTGTCCAACATGGTACCGAAACCACCTACTCGTCCATAAGTTGAAAACACACGAAAAAAGTTGGACGCAGCAATGATTGAATCCTTCGAAGATGGATTATTCGGCTCCTCGTTTACTGGTAGATCATCATAGAGATATACCGGCGTCATTGCTCCCTCGGAAAGTATGAGATCAATATCTTCAAACAGCGCAAAGACCAGCGCATTGTTCGTTCTTGCTGATTCCTTTCCAGCCGCTCTATGATCTAGTCGCCGCAAAAATTGTAATTGAGAAGAATAGACACGGTTTGCGTTCTCCACTGGCTGATGATCTCTCAGGTAATCAAGAGACCGTTCTCGTGCGGATACGAAGACAATGTCCGCCGAGTAGGCGTCATTTCTGGATACCGAACCAGAGTTAGCAGTAACCAGTGCAGTTTTAATACCGAGGCGCTCGGCAATCGTGGAGAAAACATCGTATCTTGCCTGCGATCTAGCGTCGTCCAAACAGATTACATGGGTTGGAACGCCGCCCAACCCTAGTAAACTACAAGCACCAAAGAGACAACGGTACGAGCAATCTAAAGCCGAACGACTGACCGAAACATCTACCGCCTTTCCCTCGAGAGCCTGTTCAATAGCAAGTCGTTCACCGGGGGTAAATTGAAATCCCGTAATTTCAGCTAGCCCGATCTCACTAAACAGTCGTTGTTGCGTATGCCAAGATTGATCTTCGTTCTCCTCAACCTCTGAAAACGCTATCGATACTCTCTGTTTCAACGCGGACAGTCGAGATAAAAATTCCTGAGAATTATGTGGGGAGGCTATTTCCACCATACGTGGCCGCTATCCAAACTTCGACAAAAATGTTTGACGGATCGGTCGATATAACTGCAATGCTAAGGGCGCATAACCGAAAGAAAACCGGACTTTCACTCTGCCACCAAATGTGTCCAATGGCACGCCGTCAGGAACACGAATATCAAATTGAAAAAAAGCGTCAATGGCGTTTGGGTCACCACTAGGATCACTGAGGGGGTTTAATAAAATATCGCCGCCACCCTGACTGGCTAGAGCAAGGCTAGGCAAAGTTTGGGAAGCGAGGGGAATCTCTCTCACGATCTCTCCCTCTACGACTTCGGAGATATTTTCCGCAAATCGTAGTTCTATCTTACTCGTGCTGCTACGTACCAAATCGATGTCAGACTGCCCTACTACTACCCGCACAACTGCCGCATTGTCATCGGCGATAAAGCCAAGCAACGACCCTCTGGGCAGATAGGTGCCAACGATTTCCGTGGTTCGCATGTTGATATAACGTCCAGCCTTATTACTCCTTACCGTGAGTTCAGCCTCCTGCTCTTCTACATCCAGCAATTGTGAGCGGGTGTTATCCATTTGTTGTTGAATAATCTTAGCCTGAACACGATCTACATAGCGGGTGGCGTCATATTGCGCAGATAATTCGTCTAAATACAGTGACAGGCGTTTCTTTTTAGCTTCCAGCTCGACATTCGATAGTGAGATGAGAACGTCTCCCTCTTTCACTTCCCCTTGATCAGCGATAGCGACTTCATTGACAAAACCTGGGGAGGCATTTCTCACCCATGCCTGTCTTTCGACCCATACCACCCCTTCCGAGACGCTCGAAAATGGTATTGGAATAGACAGTAAAGCGCCAACGGAAACCAACAAAGCGATCGAAACAAACACCGCGCGAATTCGGTATCCGTGCAGCTTAGGACTACTAAACAAGAACATAATAGTTTTCCAGAGTGGTAATACGATCATCATCATCGCTGCCCATAATGTCAGCAGGATGCCGAAAATAAAAAACTGATCGACCAAAAACCAAACGATGGTCGCAATAATAAATAGTCGGTAGGCAAAAGAGGAAATCGCGTACCCAAACAACCACTTTCGCTCTCCGGGTTCGTTGATCGGCGCGATCAATCCTTTTAAACGAATAACATATCGTTGGTACAGATAACCCATGTACTGGACAGCTCTTCCACCGAGATTAGGAATCTCTATGAGATCTGAGAAAATATAGTAGCCGTCAAATTTCACCAGAGGATTTGCATTAAAAAAGATGGTGGATACCCCCGCCACCAAAATGACATTGTAGGCAATCGCATTGATTAATCCCGGTTCTGAATTCACCCATACGAAAAGAGCGATGACCGCGAGAAAAAGCTCAACGATCATTCCTGCTGCACCAATGACGGCTCGTTTATATTTGCTTTGACTTGCAGAGGCTGAAGAAGCGTCAACGTAGGGAATGGGCATGAAAACCAGCAAAATCACGCCCATTTCATGCACCTCACCGCCCAATGCCTTTAACGCGTATGCATGTCCGAACTCATGCAGGACTTTTACGACCGGAAAGATCAGAAAAAGTAACAATGCATTCTGGGCACTAAAGACTCTTCCAATCACGTCTGATGTCAATGCATCCCAGTGGGTAGCGACCAAAACAGCACCCAAAAACATCGCCGACAGCCAAACGACAAGACCAAACCAGCTGAATAAGAAACGCATGTAAGGCCAGGACGCACTCAAAAACTGCTCCGGGTCGAGTAATGGGAATCGTATCGCGATAGGCGAACGCCAACGTTGCACCGCCTGCTGCACTCTCAGACGTTTAGCACGACGAACCAGCTCGTCCGTATTCGGCATTACATCGCCATATAGTAAATCGGCCTTGTACAATTGAGAAAGCAGACGAATCAAATCGCCTTTGCTCACTTCGCTGGATTCATTCTTTGCCAGAGTGTGGTTCCACACTTCATCCAAAGTCTGGATGCCATTCAGGCGACCAACAAATTGATGAGTCTCTGGCGTAAATCGAAAATAGCGCCCTGTCGTTCTGTCTTGAACCACATACCAGGTTTGGTCTCGATAGGTATGTCGATGAATTTCGACATGACTTCGCAGCGTCAGTTTTACATTCCGCACACGATACCAAAGATCATTAAGACTATCTTCAGACAATGGGATTACCCTGATTTACGGCATCCAACGCCAGAATGTCACACGTACCCAATCGACAAACTCCCTTGTCCAAATCCAAATCCACTTTTTCTTTCCCCCATCAATTCTCACTACGCCTCGCATACCCGGTCTCAGCTGCTGCGTCTCATCTGTAATTTCCGCTTCTACACGAAAAGAATTCAGGCCTTCGGCAGCGGTAGCGACCGGTGTAATTTTGTTCACAGAAAAAGAAATCACTTCAGAAGGAAATGCGGAAAGAATCAATTCCGCAGACTTCCCCTCTTCTACAAAAGCGATTTCCTTTTCGCTGATTTGCATCACCACTCGATATTTTTTCAATGGCGCAATGACAAAAAGCACATCACCACGAGAGACTGCAGCACCCAATTCCCGACTTAAATCTCCACGGACAATATAGCCGTCATAAGGCGCGGTAAGAGCAGCACGTTCTAATTGTTTGTTAAGCAGCGCAATCTGCGCATCCACCTGAGCAACCTGAGTTTGTAGAACATTTACCTCGGCTCGATCACCGGACGCCTGGGACTCTCGAATCTGGCTTTGCGACTGGGCTTTCTTGCTACTCAGCTCAATCAACTCAAGCTGGAATTGGCTGGCATCCATTTGCCCCAGCAGTTCGTCTGCACTCACCAGATCCCCTACGCGCTTTTTAGAGACCTCAATGTATCCATCGAACGGTGCGACAACGGATCGTTCAATTAGTCCTTCAAGATTGGCATTGCCCTTGACCGAAAACTGTCCTTCGACGAGAGACCCAAACAGGACTACAGCGATAAAACCAAGAATAACCAGTGTTCGAATCGGATAAGCGATTCGCAAGGTATTTCTGCTAAATTTGAGAAAACGATCCTTTAATAGTTTAAACAGGGAACGGTCCGCCCGTTGTTTATCTACAATTAGACCTCCGGCCACCGATACTGTTGTTTCAACCAGGTCAAATTCTTCAGCACTAAACGGCGGCTCGCTATTACGCTCAAGGAGAATCGCACCCGCCCATTTTTTATCGTGATTAAAAGGAACAGTCATGACGGAGCTGGATTTAAACGCATCGAGAAGAGCCTGGTGACGCAATACCACCTGCCCTACGTTTTGCGTCTCATTGGGCATTCGAAGGCCGACTTGTTGATCAATGGATTCCAGCATCGCCTGTTCGCAAAGTCGAATCAGATTCATCTTTCGACCAAACTGCCCGCTATTGGAAATCGCCACAACTTTTACAATATTGCCTTTGCGCGTTCCTAATATGACGCGTTCGCAATTCAGCGCTGTGGCCAGACTGGTCACTAGCTCGGTGGCAGCGTCTTGGGCATCTTTATGTTCAGATACTCTAGTTAGTAAACCCAGCGTACCAAGCGCCTGATCCACCAGACTGTCATCCGCGACAGATTCCTCTCTTCGGAATAGCAGCTCTAACCAAGCGGAACCCAGCTGCAATTGGTGTAAAACACCTGTAAGAGATTCATCGTCAGAGACGCTCACTTCCATTGCCACCACAACGGCTACTCCCTCATCCAAAGTAAGAGGATAAGCGACGATCGTCGTGTTGGTCGACGTTGTCGACTCTCCTTTGTCAGGCTCTGCCACCAGCGCTCTACGCTCCGACAACGCATCGTCACACAAAGACCGAAGCTCAGCACTTAAGCCATCAGAAGTTTCCGGATAGATCGCGGCTACTGACAGATCATCATGTTGATTGACCAGTACACTGGCGTAAAGCGCTGACGGTATCGAACCACAAATGATGGCAAGCCAGCTCTCGAAATACTGTTCCCGGTTGGACGAGTCCGCCAGATTAACCCAATGCTGATAGTCTACCGTTAGCACATCCTCTGAGGGATGAGACAGAGCGGTTGATGGCGAGATGTCGTTCGAGATGTTCACTCCGCAAGGATACCGGATTAACTGATCCGGGAATACGACCCGGATCAGTCACTCAACTAGCCAGCGCGCCGAAAACCGTTAAATACCCTTGATTCCGCGGATGAATCGGACAACTTCTTTGTTTTTGAAGTGGATTTCTTTTTACGTCGATGCCAACCGTGCAGTGCGAGCGATGCCGCACCAATATATACAGCCGCTTCTTCAGAATCCGAAGCATCTTGGTTTGCCTGCTGGTTGATCAGCGCATTGTCGCTGCCAAAAACTGCGACCCTATTAGCGCGATCAGGCAACACTCGTTCGGCGGATTCTGTATTGGGCGGCTGCTGGTTATCACGCTCTTCGATCACTTCATCGGATGAAGGTTCAGTTCCCTCCTCGGACTGAACTGGAAGTTCAGGCACGTGGTGATGCAAGAACCGGTGTGCGTTACCCATTTGGAACTCCTGCATCGCATAAGGATCAAGCAGTCCCGAGTCGTCGTTGGCTGAGCCCAACTTAATATCAGCAATCGATCGATCAATATCGAGGTCACGTGCATACAGGTTAAATGACGCAGATCGATCCAACGGATCCGTACCAAAAGAATCGACCTGTAGAATGGTTCCATCACCAGAAAAGATAACCACTCCGTTATCTCCAATCAATATGTCTTCGCCAAGATTTCCAATCAGGATGTCTTTACCAAAACCGCCAATCAAAATATCGTTTCCAGCGCCACCATCAATGACATCGTTGCCCCCGATCGTTGGACCTGTTGTTGCTGCCTTGAAAATATTGTTCCCAAGAGGCGTAATGTAGCCATTGTCTCCAAGCAGTACGTCAAACCCGCCATCACCGCGGATATTGTCATTTCCAGCTCCGCCCAGGATCCAATCGTTATCTGCACCGCCAGAAATACTATCATTCCCGCCGGTAGTCAGTTCTGTTGTTTCGAGTCGCCCCCCTGTCCAGAAACCGTTGTCTCCTAGTATGCGATCGTTTCCGGCACCACCACTAATCTCGTCTGAGCCAGCCCCCCCGAGGATCGCATCATCCCCGGAACCGCCCGCGAGCCGATCATTACCGCCTACTGAAGGATCAGTAGTCTGAACACTCGCCAGAGTCAGAATACCGTTGTCTCCAAGGATACTGTCGTTACCGCCACCACCATTGATATTGTCGCTACCCGCTCCGCCAATGACCAGATCCACACCCCCACCGGAGCGAATGGTATCGTTCCCTCCAACGGTGGGTGCGTTGCTGGCAGCGGTCGCACGTGTTACCACGCCGTTGTCACCTAGAATTACGTCATTCCCGTTTCCTGAGACGATATTGTCACCACCAGCGCCACCAATAATCTGGTTGTTTCCGCCCGTTGCGCGAATCGTGTCGTTGCCACCGGTACCGGGAGCGCTACTTTCACTGGTGCTGCCATTGGTGGTGCCGCTATCTCCAATCACCGCGTCATTACCACTTCCGGCATCAATATTATCGCTGCCGGCACCGCCAATAATCTGATCACTGCCCTGCCCAGCAACGATGGTATCGTTGCCTCCAATGCCAGGATTAGAGCTAGTAGTGGTTGATCCATTTGTCGTTCCGTTATCGCCCAATACTGCATCGTTGCCAGCGCCAGAATTAATATTGTCGCTTCCTGCGCCACCAATCACCTGATCATTTCCGGTTCCGGTATCAATGGTGTCGTTACCGCCGATTCCTGGCGCAGAGCTTGTTGTGGTTACTCCGTTGGTGGTGCCGCTATCACCAATGACAGCATCATTTCCAGCTCCAGATGTGATGTCATCATTACCTGCCCCTCCAATAATCAAGTCATTTCCGGCGCCGGTGATAATCATGTCATTGCCACCTGTACCCGGTGCAAACGAGGTCGCATTGTTGTTAGTCGTGATACCACTATCACCAAGCACGACATCATTACCGTTCGCCGAAGTTATTTCGTCTCTCTCATCACCCCCAATTATTTGATTGCGACCGCCCCCTGCATCGATCACATCCTGACCGCCAATATTGGGTTCCGTGCTCTCGCTGGTGTCGCCGTCGGTGGTGCCATTGTCGCCGAGTATCGCGTCATCGCCATCGCCACTGGTGATCGTGTCATTGCCTTGCCCTGCAACAACCTGGTTCATACCTTCGCCGGCATCAATGATATCGTCGCCGCCGATAGTTGGATCAGTGCTGGTGGTCGTGTCTCCAGTCGTGATCCCATTGTCCCCTAATATAGAGTCTGATCCGAGGCCGGTCATAATCATATCCGCCCCAACACCACCAATCACCTGATCATCTCCGTTACCGGTGTTGATGACATCATTTCCACCAATAGTGGGTGCCAGACTAGAGCTGGTCGCACCGTTGGTTGTGCCACTATCACCAATTACCGCGTCGTTTCCATCACCGCTATTGATGTTATCCATGCCGGCGCCACCAATGACTTCGTCGTCACCCGTACCGCTTACTATCGTGTCGTTGCCTCCAATAGCTGGATCTAACGAAGTGGATGTTGTCCCATCGGTAGTTCCACTATCTCCCAGCACCGCGTCATTCCCAGCGCCGCTGTTTATGTTATCCAAGCCGGCTCCACCGATGACTTCGTCATCACCCGCGCCAGAAACTATCGTGTCATTGCCACCAACTGCCGTCGCTAAACTTGTTGTGGTGGTACCATCAGTAGTCCCGCTGTCGCCTACAATGATATCCTGGCCGCCACCAGTGGTAATCTGATCACTACCCGCACCACCGATCACCTGATTATTTCCCGTACCCGCGTTGATCACATCGTTGGCACCCAAACCGAAATCAGTACTGGTAGTAGTTTGCCCATCGGTAGTTCCGTTATCCCCGATGATAATGTCATTCCCAGAGCCGGTAGTAACGTTATCCAACCCATTCCCAGCAAGAACCTGGTTATCGCCTTCACCACCATCGATCGTGTCGTTTCCGCCAAGTGCCGGATCAGTGGTACTGGTCTGACCATTAGTCACGTCAACCAGACCCTGGTCGCCAAGAATAATATCGTCACCAGCATTTCCAGAAATCTGGTCAGCGCCAAGCCCTCCAACAATGACATCGTTCTCGGAATCGCCCGTCAGCACATCGTCAGCGCCAGTCATGAAGGTAGAGGTGATTGTTTCCACGGTATTCGTGTCATCGCGCACGACATTGGCATGATCGCCAACTAAAATGTCTTCGCCTTGTCCGCCCGAAATGGTGTCGGCACCAAAGTCATCCCCAGCGGTGGAAAGCACATCGTTTGCCTCAGCTGATCCATCGTTTAGAACAACATCGGCATTGTCACCGAAAAGAATATCGTTTCCACCCTGGCCCTGTATGGCGTCATCTCCAATTCCGCCAACAACGATATCGTTGTCGCCAGATTCACTTCCCTGGGTATCACCAAAGATTGTGTCGTCGCCGCCAGTGTCCGTATCGGTTGATTCAACACGCAAAGGGTTCGACATTCCCGCCATTTCTTCGAACAGGACGCGCGCATTATCGCCATAAATGATGTCTTCACCTTCATTGCCTTGCAAGGTATCCCCAGCAGCACCACCTACTAGAATATCGTCACCGGTTTCTCCAAATAGCTGATCAACATCTCCCGCACCGCCGCTGCTGGTCAATGTTTGTTCGGTACCGACGGGATCACTGGAAACAATCGATGTAATCACACCATTGGCGTTCCGAACCGCTGTGGCGTTATCACCAAACAACACATCATTGCCCAACTCGCCCTGCAGGGTATCTGAGCCTCCTGCGCCAACAAGAAAATCTTTACCATCCGATACAATCGTTGTTCTACTCGTCGTTTCTGCGTCCAAATTCAGGGTAACCGTTGAATCTCCGTAAAGCAGATCATCTCCATCACCACCGTCAAGGTAATCGCCATCACCGCCGCCGACAATCAAATCAGTTGCAGAGCCACCAAAGAGTACATCGTCACCGTCACCGCCATCCAGGGTCACGGTGATCGTACTTAACGAGGCATCAACGCTATCCTCTCCCGTCTGCCCGTACACCAGTAAGTTACCGTCAGCGGTCGGATTGGTTCCACTCACTGCGCTGGAAAGATCTCCAGTCACCACGGTGTCGTCACCAGTTCCAGTAAAGAGTGTCGTTAAGTCGTCGCTGTAGACGCTATTGATCTGGAAGCTGTTCCCCAGTGAACCCGCGCGAATGGTAATGCCCCCTTCGGAGTCGTCTTCACCATGGAAATCACCTGTTGCGCCATCAAACTCCGACGAATAATAGATCGTGCCGGTGCTGAATGGGCTAGTGCCTTGGGACTGGCCCGCTAAGCCGGTAATGAAATGATGGTTTTGCAGCCCGGAACCCGGGGTGTTCGCACCCAGTCTAATAAACGTCCGGAGCGGGTCAAAATCGCTCTCATCCATCACAACATTGCTGTCCGCGCTGCTGGTGTCGACATCGCTTATCAGTAGTGTGTTTACACCGTCTCCCCCGTGTAAGACCAGATCGCCTTCCACACTATCCAGATCACCAGCGGTAGCCGAAGAAGCTGAGGAA
>JAHQWE010000081.1 GCA_019633985.1 Acidiferrobacterales bacterium
AAACAGCGAGGAGAACGCTTCCGACGATGCCTGGTAAAGCTGCAGGAAGGATGACCCTACGAATGGTCTCAGATCGAGTTGCGCCCAGCCCATAGGAGCCATCACGCAAGGATTGCGGAACCGCATTGATTACATCGTCGGACAGAGAAGAGACAAATGGCAAAATCATGATACCCATTACAATGCCGGCCGCCAGCGCACTTTCACTCGATACATCAAAACCTATGCGCTCAGCGGTTTGTCTAATCATTGGCGCGACGGTAAGTGCGGCGAAGAACCCGTATACAACGGTAGGGATACCGGCAAGGATTTCGAGTAAAGGTTTTCCAAATGTGCGAACCTTCTCTCCGGCATATTCTGAAAGGTAAATCGCCGACATGAGACCAAACGGAACCGCGATCAGCATTGCGATTACGGTAATTAAAAACGTACCGGCAAACAGTGGAACCGCACCAAACGAGCCAGAGGAGCCTACCTGGTCGGATCGAATCGCAGTCTGCGGAGACCATTCCAGACCGAATACAAAATCAAAAAATGGCACCGCGTTAAAAAACCGAATCGACTCGAACAAGACCGAGAGTACGATTCCCACGGTGGTAAATATGGCGAGTACAGAGCAGCTGATCAAAAATGTTTTGATCAGGGCTTCTACTCGTTGCCTCAGAACGCGATTGTGTCGCGCAAAATTAAGGGCAAAGAGTAGTGAAACAGGCCCGACAATAAAGCCGAGAAACAGCAGAACGAGTATATTCATGTCAGGGGTTAGAGATCGTCAGGCCGAAAAAAAGGGCTACCAAAATCTGGTAGCCCGATTTTAGTCGATTAATAAGAAATCAATACGACTATTTCACTACATTTTTCTTACAGAGCAAGAGATGTCTTGTTCTGAACGTTTCCGCGGAATTCTTCTCTCTCCGCATCTGGCATTGGAATCAAACCCTTATCTGTTAGGTAGCCTTCCATTCCAAACGCGGATTCATCGGTAAACGCACTCATAAACTCCTCGACACCTGGGATGACACCGATATGTGCAGTCTTGGCATAGAAGTAGAGAGGACGAGAAACCGGGTAGGAACCGTCAGCAATTAGCTCGAATTCTGGAGCCACACCTTCGATGATCGCACCTTGAATCACGTCAGCGTTTTGATCCAAGAAACTGAAGCCAAACACACCTAGTGCTTTCGGGTTTTCCTGCAGCTTTTGAATGATCAGGTTGTCATTCTCACCAGCTTCGATGTAAGCCCCATCTTCGCGAACCGTGTGACAAGTCGCTTTGTAAGCATTTTTATCCGCTTTCTTCATGGCTTTCACCCAATCGATCTTCTTACAGCCGCCTTCCAGAGCAAGCTCAGCGAAAGCATCACGTGTACCTGATGTTGGGGGTGGGCCTAATACTTCGATCTTGGTAGCAGGAAGCGATGCGTTAACGTCAGCCCAGGTCATGTACGGGTTTGGTACCAGCGTCTCGCTACCATCTGGATTCGGGACGTCTTTGGCCAAAGCGAGGAAGATATCCTTGACGCTGAGTTCAAGCTGAGGGGCTTCTTTAGAGCTTCCCAATACGATACCGTCGTAACCAACTTTGACTTCGATGATGTCTTTCACACCATTCGCCTGACATTTTTCGAATTCAGAGCTTTTGATGCGGCGTGAAGCATTCGTAATGTCTGGATGCTCTGCACCAACACCCGCGCAAAATAACTTCATACCTCCACCGGAGCCAGTTGATTCAATGATAGGGGTTTTGAAGCTGGTAGATTTACCAAAATTTTCAGCGACAACGGTAGCAAATGGGTAGACCGTTGACGACCCAACGATCATGATGTTGTCACGAGCTTGGGCAGCAAAGGCGGTGGCCATCAAGCTCGCCGCAAGTACAGCTGAAGTAGACTTTCGCATAGCAATATGTCTCAAGGGATTAAATTAGGAGAGTGGAAGGTACAAACAGAATGTTACAGAGATGTTACATATATTCATCAGGTGTATTACAGATTTAAAATCAATGGCTTATCAGTACCATTTTTTAAACTCTGTTTAAATTTCCGAACTAAATCGCTGAATAGTAAGGGGTTATCTGACTACCCAAAAAACGCAAATTTTTGAGATGAAAGCAGTTTCGAGGTTATTTTAGGAGCAGGTTGACTTGCTCGTGATCTGCTCGAATGGATTCAGAAGGAAAATGCACCATAAATTCGCTACCACTCTCCACTTTACTTCTTATAATTAGCTTCGCCTGATGGCGGTTTACAATGTGATTGACGATGGCGAGTCCTAGCCCGGTGCCACCGGCTGCTTTAGAGCGTGCGGGGTCGGTGCGGTAAAAGCGCTCTGTCAGTCTTGGAATGTTTTTCTCTTCGATTCCAATCCCGGTATCTATCACCGACAAATATCCACCAACAAGATCCACTTTCCAACGAATTTCAATCGTGCCGTTGTCCGGGGTGTAGCGGACCGCATTGGAAATAAGATTGGTGATGAGGCTGCGAATTTCTTCTGCATCACACAACAAAGAGTAATTCTCGTCAATTTGGCATTCCACGATATGCCCCTTGTTCACACTTAATGCCTCGGCGTCCTTGCAGGCATTGTGCATGAGCGGTGCCATGGGGTGGAATTCATGATGCAAATCTGTGTCCACCTGCTCCAACCTCGATAAGAGCATCATATCGTCTATGATTTGCTTGATGCGCTCGGTTTGCGTGAACATCTGCTCGATAGCTGGTTTCCATTGACTGCCGATGCTTTCAACGGGTTCGTCTCGCATCATTTCGAGGTAGCCGTAAAGAATACTTAAAGGCGTCCGCAGTTCATGGGAGGCGTTGGCGACGAAATCTCGTCGTATTTGCTCTAACTGACCAATTTTTGTGATATCCCGTCCCTGAAGAAGGAACTGGTTTTCGCGGTAAGGAACAATGCGTATTCCTAAACGAACATTCGTATCTGCCGGCGCTTGGCAGTCAAATGAGTCACCAAACTCTTTTTTTGAGAGGTAATCGACAAAACCCGGGATGTTCATTACCTGCCATACCGGGTGATCGGTACTCTGCGCTAGATTGATGCCGAACCAGTCACATGCAGTTTGATTTGCCCAACGAAGTTGCCATTGCGCCCCTAGTAAAATAAGGGCATCTGGTAGAGACGAAATACTGCTTTGGAGATCAAAATCAGGGTCTGCTTTGATTGACTTTTGAGCAGCTTCTGAATCGGACTCGTCAATCGCTTCCTTCTTTACTTTCGAGCGATACCAGAAAAAACCTAACACACTGGCGATAAACCCATACAGCAGCCAAGTAGCCGGAGGTGAGGACCACATTAAGCCGCTGCCAACCGATACCCGACTCCGCGAACTGTTTTGATCAAATTTTTGTGTCCATTTTGCTCAAGCACAGTCCGAAGGCGTCGGATGTAAACGTCCACAGTTCGCTCATCCACATAGCTGTCTTTGCCCCAGACCTGATCTAAAAGTTGGGTGCGATTGTAAACGCGCTCGGGTTTTCTGAGAAACAGATACAGCAACTGGAACTCCTTGGTGCCAATATCGACGACTTTGCCGCCTATCTGGAGAGTGTGACTCTCAGGGTCGATATGAATGTTTTCAAAGGACATCGCTTCCCCGGAGCGCTGGGGCTTCACTCTGCGAATTGCTGCGCGCACCCGGGCCATCAACTCGTTGTTGGAAAAAGGTTTGGTCACATAGTCATCCGCCCCATGATCAAGCCCCCGGACTTTGTCCTCTTCCTCACCTTTTGCGGTGACCATGATAATTGGGATATCCGCCGTTAGGGGATGCGCTTTAAGTTTGCGCGCATAGTCAATACCGCTTACCCCCGGTAACATCCAGTCCAGTAGAACCAAATCCGGTATTTGTCTTGCGATGCATTGGTCTGCCGCCTGTGCGTCCTCGGATTGCATCGCACTAAACCCATTACGGTCCAGCACAAATCGCAACATCTCGTTGAGCGCGGCGTCGTCTTCTACGATTAAAACAGTGTCTTTAGCCATAGCTGGATTTGACCTGTGAATTGTTGCAATTAGATTACACTGTAATATTAGATCATAATATTCCGTAGCAATGTTTTGAAATCGGGGATTGGCCCCAGTTAACAGATACAAAAAGAATGAATCCATAGCAGTGCTAGACCTCTACCATATCGAGCTGGGCGAACCGGGAGCACCTCCCCTTCTCATCCTCCACGGGCTCTTTGGCTCCCACTCAAACTGGAGAACACTCGCCAAGACTTTGGGACGGACGCATCACGTCTACTTGCTTGATCTTCGCAACCACGGGAAATCGCCTTGGAATACAGGCATGTCCTACGTCGAAATGGCGGGTGATGTGGCGCGATTTATTAAAACCCACCAAATTCAAGATCCTGTGGTGCTTGGGCACAGTATGGGAGGAAAAACCGCTATGGCCCTCGCGCAGAAGCGCCTTGTAGCCATTCAAAAGCTCGTCGTTGCCGACATCGCCCCGGTGCGGTACGGGCACTCGCACGAGGAGTTCGTCACAGCGATGCAGCATGTTGATCTTGATCAGGTTCGGTCGCGGCAAGACGTGGATCGGCAACTCGGGCAGGACATCGCGAACCCCCAGGTACGCCAATTTTTATTGCAAAACCTGACCAGAGATGACACCGGGTACCGGTGGCGGATTAACCTAGCGGCAATTGCAGAGAACATGCCGCAGCTGCTGGATTACCGCTGCAAGGAAGTGAGTAATGTAGAAACCCTATTTATCGCAGGGTCGTTATCTCATTACATTACCAACGACCATCACCAAATCATTCGCCAGTTATTTCCCTCCGCGTATATCGAATCCATTGAGGGTGCAGGCCATTGGTTACATGCCGAGCAACCAGCCAGATTTCTAGAATTGGTTCAACACTTTTTGTAGGGATACCAGAGATTATTCGACGGAAATGGAACCAAATTTGCTGAAATACATCTGGCGTTACAGTCGTCCTCAACAAATCACCGTGGTGTTATTGACACTGGCCTCGTTCCCCATTTTGTACCTCACCTTAGAGCTACCAAAGTGGATCATCAACGATGCACTAGTTGCCGATAGCGATCAGAAAGAACTGTTCGGCCACATGCTGGATGCCGTGCCTTATCTCGCGGTGCTTTGCTTCTCTCTGCTTGGCCTCATCATTGCGAATGGGTTACTGAAGATGCAGATCAATACCCGAAAGGGCGTTATCGGAGAGCGTCTGGTGCGGAGACTGCGTTACTCCCTGGTACAAAACACCCTGCGATTTCCCTTGCCCTACTTCTCCCGGATATCTTCTGGGGAGCTGATCAGTACGGTGACCGCTGAGACCGAGCCGCTTGGCGGATACATTGGCGAATCTATCGCCCTGCCCTTATTCCAGGGCGGTACGATGATCACCATCTTAGTATTTATGTTTGCACAGGACTGGGTGTTTGGTTTGGTGTCTGTCGCGTTGATCCCCGTGCAAGGCTACCTGATTCCTAAACTTCAACACCAGATCAACTTATTAAAAAAAGAGCGAGTACGGAAAGTGCGCAAGCTTTCTGAACGTATTGGAGAGACGGTCGCAGGCGCCACAGAGATACGTTTGCATGGAACGCAACCCTATACGTTAGCCGAATTCTCCAACCGATTCGGTGTGTTATTCGGTATTCGTCTGGAAATCTTCAAGAAAAAGTTTTTCATGAAGTTTCTGAATAACACCATCGGGCAGATTACACCTTTTATGTTTTATCTCTTTGGGGGGTATCTGGTCATCAAGGGTGATCTCACCATAGGTGCACTAGTTGCGGCGATCGGCGCTTACAAAGACCTCACCTCACCTTGGCGAGAATTGCTGAATTTCTATCAGCTGCAGCAAGACTCAAAAATAAAGTATCAGCAAATTATTGAGTTGTTTTATCCAGATGAGTTGGTAGAAGTAGATGAAGTGGAGACCGAATCTGATGCGTTACACCTGCGTGGAGATATCACGTTGAGCAATATCAGTTTTCGTAACGAAAATGGCGAAACCGTCTTGTCAGGCATTAATCTTCACATCGATCAAGGAAAGATGATCGCGATCACTGGAGATTTTTCAATTCGGCGGAGTCGGCTCGCGCAAATCATGGCTGGGTTAACCGAACCTACCAGCGGACAACTTCGCATTGATGGGAAGCTACTGTCTGAGATACCTGACTCAATCCTTCGTCGACGGCTCGCATTTCAGGGCCCGGATCCCCACATGTTCGCAGGTACAATTGTTGAGAACATGGAGTATGGGTTAAACCAATTCGAACCAGAAGTTCCAGAAAATGACTCGGAACTACTGAAGCAGGTCAAGGAAGCAAAACAGGCTGGCAATCGTTCTCCGATCCAGCACGGCTGGCTCGATTATAGACAGGCCGGACAATCTGAGCGGGAGCGGTCTCCTGAATGGTATCAGGCTGTGATTAAAGCGATGGGCGCAGATGAGGTGGTGTTTGATCGTAGCCTTTATGAAATCTTTGATCCAGAAGACAAGCCAGAACTCACCGCGAAGCTGATGGCAGCTCGCAAAGAGATTAGTCAACGGTTGCTACATACCGAGGAGCGGGAGGAAATCATCTCTTTTGATCCAGACTCCTTTAATTCTAATGCGAGTATCGGGGAGAACCTCTTGTTTGGCGTTGCTGTTGACGAGCGTTTGGATAACAGCAATTTTTCTGTACATCCTTACTTCATCCAAACACTTAAGAACGAAAACCTGTTTATTGAGTCGATCGAGATCGGGCTGAATGTAGCGCAATCCCTGATAAGCATGGCAGATGAAAACACATTGTCTTTTTCTCTACGCGAGCAATTTGGGCTCACCGAAGAGGAGCGAATAGAGGACGCAAGATATACAGTTGAAAACTTCAATCAACCAGAAAAAATAAGCGTATCCTGCCAGCAGCTGCTCCTCTCTATTTTCTTGAGAATTATCCCCGAGAGAAATCGATTTATCACGCTGGACGCACGGCAGCGAACTCGACTGCTTCAGGCAAGAAGAGAGTTTGGTGCGCAGCTGCCGGAAGATTTACAAGAAGCCGTAGTGCCTTTTGACGTGACGCAGTATCATTCGCGGTTAACCGTAAAAGATAATTTATTGTTTGGTCGTGTCGCCTCACAAAACCCGCTAATTGAACGTAAGCTCAATGGGTTGATGGCAGAAGTCATTGATGAAATGGATCTCCGCAAGGATCTTATCTTGTTGCTCGGAGAATCCCAGGTAGGTATCAGTGGTTCGAGAATGCCGCTACTCGCGCGACATCGAATTAGCCTCGGTCGAGTGCTAATGAAGAAACCGGATATTCTGATTTTTCATGACGCCTTGGGACCTCTCGACCCTGCTGCTCTGGTTGAGCGACGAAGAGAGATTCGTGAGCTGCTCCCTGATGCAACGATCATCTGGATTGCTAAAGAGATTAACGATCCCGCAGAATTTGACGATACCTATCAGTTTACTGAGGAAGGACCGCTGGCTTCTCTTTTTACTCAATCGGTAGAACCAACTCGAAAAGAAGAAATAGAGCCTTCGAGACGGACCTCAGATCCATTCGAGCTGGTATCCAACTCCATCTTGTTTTCTGGTTTGACACCTGGTCAAAAGCGATTTTTGGCAGATAGCAGTCGTTTAGTCACTGTACCAGCTGACACACTAATCTACGATATTGATGACGATTCTGACGCCGCATGGCTTGTAGTCAAGGGTGAGGTGCAGACATCAAGTAGAGAGAATGTTGTCGTTGGGAACTTCAA
This sequence comes from Acidiferrobacterales bacterium, assembly GCA_019633985.1. GTDB lineage: Bacteria > Pseudomonadota > Gammaproteobacteria > Arenicellales > Poriferihabitantaceae > VYFG01. The sequence continues at coordinate 7,751 of JAHQWE010000081.1, forward strand.
ACGGCCCGAAGTATTTGGAAGCCTCGATGTACTTGCTGATTGCCCGAGAGTGATGTCGGCAAGGGCCATTACCAAAACTTCGTTGCTAAGAATCGAGAGTTCCGCCATTGAAACTGTTGCTATGAGCGACGCTAATGTTTCTAGAGTCTTGCTGCGGTCGCTCTCGCAGCAATGGAGAACCTAAACATTTGTATTTAGTGATTCGGTCTTTTGGACAATGGCGACTACCTTAAGCTCGCGTATTGACTCTCGTGTCCTTTAAACGCTCAACTAAACGCTCAACGCGTAGACACCCCACCCACAAGCGATCATGGAGCTGATAGCTCTGACGTGGTTCCATCGGGTCCATTTGCCCATATAATGATCCCAGAAATGTTCATTTTCTTCACCCGCATCTTTAGCCAGGCGATTATTTAACGGCACGTTAAGAAACGCAGTGCATAAGAACATGCC